>SUVI01000017.1 GCA_015062085.1 Planctomycetaceae bacterium | reverse complement strand
AAGCATTTTCCTGATTGGCCGCGTCACGCGTCGACTCAGCTTTCCATCGCGAATCCGGAAGAGGCCCGCTGGGCGCAGGCGCAGGGGTTTTCGCGTCTCGTGCTTGCGCGTGAGCTGGATCTTGACGAGATCACCGCGATCCGAAAAGCGGTCACCGCGGAGCTGGAAGTCTTCGCCTCCGGCGCGCTGTGCATCGCGTGTTCAGGGAAGTGTTTTCTTTCGAGTTTCATCGGCGGACGCAGCGGAAACCGCGGAATGTGCACGCAGCCGTGCCGGCAAAAGTACCGTTTGGCGGAACCGTCCGGAGATCCGAAGGCAGTGCGGGAGGGATTTTTCCTTTCGTCGTGTGACCAGTGGCAGGAATTTCCGGAGCTAGTGCGTCTTGCCGTCATGGGGGTGGAGATTTTGAAGCTCGAAGGGCGCATGAAGTCGCCGGAGTACGTTTTTCAGGCGGTCCGATACTATCGCGAAATTCTCGACGCGTTGAATTCCGCCTCTTTCGCGCAGCTGGAAACGCTCCAGGAAAAGGTACTTCAGGCCCCGGTCCGCTCCGTGCCGAAACCGGAGATCGCGCGTCTTTTCAATCGCGGATACTCGAAAGGCTACTTTTACGCGCACGACCCGAATTTCATCAACGCGGCATTCTCGGCATCCTGGGGCGTGAAAGTCGGCGAGATCACTGCGCGAAAGATCCGGCTGACGGAACCGCTGCGCAATGGCGACGGCGTCGTTTTTCTTGACCGGAACCTTCAGAAACTTGACGGACTGAACGTCGGCCAGATCCAGCTGGACGAGACGGGTGAGGTCGTTCCGGAGGCTCCTCGAGGGGCGTGGGTCACGCTGGAAGTTCCCGTTCCGTCCAAAGCGCGGTTTCTTTACCGGACGTTCGACCACGCGCTGGATCGGCAGATCACGTCGGAAATGAAACGCACGCGGCGCCGCACTTTGGTCTCCGCCCGTCTGACGGCCCGGGCCGGTGTGCCGATGGAGCTGGAATTCTCCGCGGAAGTTCACGGAAAAACGTTTCGTACTGTCTCCCGGTCCATTGAGTCGCTTGCCGTCTCGCAAAAGCACCCAACTGAAAAGGAGGCGCTTCTGGATGGACTTAGCCGGCTGGGTGAAACGCCGTTCGTGCTCGATGAAAAACGGACGAAACTTGAGTTTTCACCAGACGCGTTCGTCCCGAAATCGCTCCTGAACCAGCTGCGTCAGGAAGCTGCGGCGGAACTGGAACGGAAAATCGTTGAGGGAACGAAACGAACTCCGGTCTTTTTGTTTCGTAGTTCGGAAAAAGAAGGTTCCGGCGAAGAAAGATCGACTCAGAAACCGCTTCCGGAAACGGATTCAGAGAGAAAGCCGACCATTTCCGCGGCAGTCCAAACGCTCGCGCAGGCGGAGGCGTGCCGACGTGCGGGGATCGAAAAGATCTACCGACTTGAACCACCGGTCCATTTCGGCTCGGAAGTGCGTCCGGAGTCGAATTTCCCGTTTTCACCGCTGGCCGGCTCGCTCTTCGACGCGGTCGAGTACTCTCGGCAGGAACGCCGTTTTGCGCTGGACTGGACGTTTCATGCGGCGAATCCAGAGACACTTCGATTTTTCCATGAGGCGTTCCCGCACTGTGAAACGTTCTTCCTTTCACCGGAACTTTCCGAAACGACGGTCCGGAAACTCGCGCTGTTTGCCGCGCAAAACGAAGAGTTTCCGCAGGTTGGACTTCCGATCTTCGGTTTCCTCTACGGAATGTTTACGCGCAAAACGCTCTTCAACGCGCCGCTTTTGCGTCTTTGGAATCAAGACGGCCGGCCGATTTACGTGATGCGCAATTCCGACTCGGAAAACCCGCAGGAAACGACGGGGAGCCGCGTCTACTACGGAAATCGCCTCGACATTTCGCGCCTTCTGCATGAGTCGCCGATCCCCGGCCTTTCGGAACTTCGTTTGGACTTCACGCTTGAAACGCCGGAAGAGACGGAAAAACTTGCCAGTCTTTTCCTCACCCGCGGCTGGATCCAGGAAACGTCGTTTTCCTATGGATTTGAAAAGGGGATCTTTTAGCGAAAGGGCTTTAGAGCGGGAGATCTGAGAGGAAATTCAAATCCGAGTTTTTCTCGGAAAGCCGCGTTTTCCTGCTTGACTTTTAGATGAAACGCAGTATAATTGAGGGAGAGCCAATGGAACGCGGCGTCGCGGTCCATCCTGCCGAATATGAAAAAATGAGGATTACTTTCGATGCGGAACTCTAAAATTTTGTCCTGGATCTGGGGAATGTGTTTGAATTTTTGCGGTCTCGCCCTGCTTTTGTTCTGCCCGATCGCGGGAAATGCTGGAGAAGTTTCGGATCTTCTGCCGGAACTGCCAGCCGAGGCGGATCCGTACCGCGTCGTGTGGGAGACGCCCGGACGCGGATCCAACGATTCGATGCCGCTTGGAAACGGTGAGGTCTGCGTCAATGCGTGGACGGAGCCGGACGGACGGTTGGAATTTTTCATCGCGCGGACAGATGCATGGGATGAATTCGGCAGGCTCTTGAAAGTCGGCGGAGTCCGCATCGCGCCAAATCTGCCGAACCCGGAACTCGTGAAGACCGACTTTCGACAGGAACTCGACACGCGGACCGGCACGATGTCCGTGCAGTACGGATCTGCGGGAGAACGGGTGAAGATCCGATTCTGGATCGATTCGGAACGCCCGGTCATCATCGCGGAGATCGACTCGGAGAAACCACTCGCGCCGACCGTCACGCAACAGCTTTGGCGCATGGAGACCCGGCAGGTAAAGATGAACGAAGTCAGCGACCTTCCGTACCGCGAAACGGTCACGTACCGCCCAGATTCTGTGGTAGAGGCGTTTGCGCTTCCGGAAGATCAGATCGGCTGGTTCCATGCGAACGGCTCGGAAACTCCCGCGTACGACCGGACGGCTAAGATCCAGGGGAGCGACGATTTTCCGCGCGTCAATCCGCTGAAAGACCGTATTTTTGGTGCGGTGATCCATGCGGACGGCGCGAAAAAAACGGATGCGCGGACGCTCATACTTCCTGCAGGCACGCGACATACCGTGGAGATCACGGCTCTAACTCTTCACCCGACGACACCGAAAAAATGGACGGCCGAGGCAAAGAAAACGCTCGCCGACGCGCAGAAGATCCCGCTTGAGACCCGGTACGCCAAAACCGTACAGTGGTGGAGCGATTTTCAAAACCGAAGCTGGATCCTGCTCTCCGAAGTCCCGAATGAGTCGAAAACGCACGATTCCGGAATCAAAAATCATCCGATCTGGACGCTCTCCGCGCATGACCTGCGGCTCGGCGTGGATTCAAATGGGAAAAATCGTTTTCTGGGGCAGATCGAGTTGGTCGAAATTTTCCGAAACGAAAAGGACGGTTCTCCAGGCGAGTCCCTCTTCTGCGGAACGCACCTTTCCCCGCAAACGATTTCAGGCTCAAATGCCTGGAACGTTGCCGACGGCTGGACGATGCGGGCAAAACTGCGTCTGAAAGATCCAACCCGCTGGCAGCGCATCTTCGATAAACTGACGAGCGGCAGGCAGAACGGCTTTCTCGCCGACGTGACTCCGAATGGCGGTTTGCGCGTCATTTACGGAGAGGAAACGATTTTTTTCGACGAGCAGCTTCCGACGGACCGCGCGTTTGAGCTGATGCTGGAATTTGACCGGAAGGGGCTCTTCAAGGTCAAGATCGACGGTCAGGAACTATTTTTTCCTGAGAGTACTTCCCGCGTTTCTGACGCTTTCCGCATCACGCGCGGATACACGCTCCAGCGGTACCTTCAGGCTTGCGCAGGACGCGGAAATTACGCGATCAAATTCAATGGATCGCTCTTTACGATCCCCGCCGAGGGACGCCCGGACTACGCAGACTACCGTCTCTGGGGAACCGGTTACTGGTGGCAGAATACCCGACTTCCGTACTATACGATGAATGCATCGGGGGATTTTGACCTTCAGAAACCGCTCTGGAATCAGTACGCGTCCCTTCTTCCGCTCATGAAGCACCGCGTGAAAAAGTACTTCGGTCCCAATGCGGAAGGGGCGTATTTTGCCGAATGCCTCTACTTCTGGGGCGATGTTTTTCCGGAAGCCTACGGTACGACGCCGTGGAATGAAAAAGACGATCCGCTCCAGAACAGCCGGTGGCACAAATGGGAGTTCGTCGGCGGTCTGGAACTTGCGTTCATGGCTCTGGATTACTGGGAATTTACGCAGGATGAGCAATTTCTCCGCGAGACAGCTATCCCGCTGGCGGATGAGATCACGAAATTCTTTGGTACCTTCTATCATGTGGACCCGCGGACGGGCAAGCTGGACTTCACGCCGTCGCAGTGCGCTGAGACTTGGTGGGACTGCTCGGACTCCATGCCGGAAGTCTCTGGTCTCTATGCCGTTCTCTCGTGCCTGCTGACTCTGGATGAGCGTTTTACGACGCCGGAGCAGCGTACAGCGTGGAAAGCACTTCTGGATAAACTTCCGGCACTTCCGGCCTGGATCGATCCTCAGGGGGTGAAGCGTCTGGCTCCTGCGCGTACATTCGCCCAAAAGCGCAACTGCGAGACTGGCGAGCTGTACTGTGTCTTTCCGTTCCGCTTAGCCGCCGTTGGCAAAGAAGACGATCCGATCCCGTTCCAGATCCGTTTTGGAGGCAAAAAAGACGCAAAAGAAACGACTCCGGAAGTTCTCCAGGCATGGGAAAATGCCAAGGCGCAGCCCGTGAGCTACGAGCAGCTCATGGAGTATGCGAGAAACGCGCTCGAGAAACGCTGGGACCGCGGTGCGTATGACTGGCGTTACGACGACATCATCATGGCATACCTTGGCGAGACGGAAAGTGCGAAAGAATATCTCATCGCGCGCTCAAAGCGGAGCTGCCCGAAACAGCGTTTTCCCGCCTTCTGGGCACCGCCGTTCAGTTGGAAACCGGACCAGTGTCATGGTGCCGTGCTGATGGCTGCTCTTCAGGGGCTCATCATGCAGACTGACGGCGACAAGATCCTCCTTCTCCCGGCGTTTCCATCGGACTGGAACGCAGAATTCAAGCTGCACGCGCCGAAAAACACGATCGTGACCGGCACGGTAAAGGCTGGGAAGCTCGTAGAATGGAACGTCACGCCAGAGGTCCGCAGAAAGGATGTCCGGATCTTGGCTGAAACGAAATGAGGAATACGGTGTTTCTCAGGCGGGATCCGAAACCGTCATGAAGCTCTCATGCAGACGTTCCCCCTGAGATCCTGTACGGAAAACGGATCGCCGGGGAGCTCATGCGAACATTCCCGAACTGATTTTAAAGGAAAAGAAATGAAAATTTGGTACAGAAAAATAATTTGCGGGCTCTGCGTTCTTCCGTTTTTTCTTTTGGCCGGGCTAAGTTTTACCGCGGAAATGCGGGAAAATGAGACGCTCATAGTGCAAGGAGTTTCACTGACTGCATGGGAAACGCTGACTCCAGCGGAGTATGATTCGGCCTACACACGCCTTTCGGATCCCGTTTTTCTCAGCCAGTTTTCCATGAAGCGCGGGTATCCGCTTACGCCATGGTTTCCGCTGCTTTTTCCGAAGTCAGAAGCGGAATTTCAGAAAATCGCGGAGATGCGAACTCCGGATGGTATGCTTCTTTCAGAGAAACGAAAAGAGCTTCAGCGTGACGTTGACCGGACGCTGCACGAGATCCATCGAGAACAGTTTCTCATTCCCGCACTGCGCCTAAGCCGGGAGAAAGGTCTTCTTCTTACGTACAAAGTCACCGCGTCAGACCAAATGCCGATCTCGTTCATCTGGGAGGATGGCGCTTTGATCCGCCGGGCCGTCTCCGATGGCAGTCAGGTCTCAGACTTTCTCGCAAACACGATCTCCCGACAGTGCGGCATGCCGATTCCAGGTCCCAGTCCTGAAGATCTTCTTTTGTTGCCGGATGATTTTTCCTGTGCGCGATTGCGTGCTCTTTTGGAAAACGGAGCGCCTGCCGCGGACTGTGTGACAGAATCTCAGCTTCCGTACGTTACGATGACCGTTCAGCAATGCGAAGACGGACAGGTTTTTGCCGAAGTCAGTCATGGACCGGCTGTATGGAAAGTGATCCGCCTCGGCGCGGCACGAGAGCATTTTGCGGAACCTGCCCGTAAATTTCTGGAACGTTTTGAAGCATTGGGCGGGATCGTAAGGGAATAGATCGAAAGACGGCAGGAATTCAGAAAACTTTAGGTCGGAAACCAACTGGAAATCAAGCAAAAGTTCAGCGCTGCATTCCCAAGCGGTAAAAATTTTGAAAAAAATGGGAAAAATGCAGTCAAGGTGCCCTGCCACTCCTTGCAAAAAAACAAAAAATTGCTAAAATAGGAAGAAATGGAATTGTACACACAAAGAAACTGGCTGTTTTTCAGACAGTTTCAATAAAAACGTGACATAAAGGAGATTCGCCACGGCTAAATCAAAATCCTCAAAGAATAAGAAGAAAAATCAGAATGTTGATCCAGATGTCAAGATCGTTTGCGAGAACCGCAAGGCCCGACATGATTACGAAATTCTTGATTCTTATGAGTGCGGCATCGTTTTGGTCGGAAGCGAAGTGAAGAGCCTGCGCGAAGGCCGCTGCTCGCTTGCAGAGTCCTATGCGAAGATCAAAAATGGTGAGATCTGGCTTGTCAACTGCGATATTCAGGAGTACCTTGAGGCCAATCGGCTCAATCATGAACCGAAACGTGCAAGGAAACTTCTGCTCCACCGTTCGGAGATCCGGCGGTGTGAAGTGCGAACGGCAGCAAAAGGATTTACGCTCATTCCGCTGAAAGTTTATTTTCGGAAGCATTATGCCAAAGTGCTGCTGGGTATTTGTCAGGGAAAACATGAGCATGATAAACGGCAGGCATTGAAAAAAGCGGATTCGGACCGCAGGATCAAACTCAATATGCTGCGTTACCAGCAGCGCTGATGGATCGACGGATGGCAGACTACCTTGTTCGATATGGAACCATGCGGTTTCATGGCATTTTTTCCTGGCATAATGCGAAACGGCATTTACGTCGGGAGGAGTATGTCGTCATTCGTTCGGATCGAGGCTTAGAGATCGCACAGATCTTGTGCGAGGTGACTGAAAAGGACCGCGCTCAGTTCCCCAAAGACATTGCCTCGGGTTCGATCATTCGTGTCATGACGGATGATGATACGAATGAGTTTTCCCGGATCCATTATCACGAAACGGACGAATTCCGCACCTGCTTAAAATGTATCGAGCGACTTGGCCTAAACATGCACTTGGTCGACATTGAGCACATTTTTGGCGGTGAGCGGATCATTATTTACTATTTAGCAGACGGACGTGTTGATTTCCGTGAATTGGTAAGGCTGCTTGCAACGGAATTTCAGACGCGGATCGAGATGCGCCAAATCGGTGTACGTGATGAAGCGAAGCTGCTTGCGGACTATGGCGATTGCGGAAAAGAGTGTTGCTGCAACACGTATTTGAGGGAAATGCCGCCCGTTTCGATGAAGATGGCAAAACTTCAGAAAGCGACCTTGGATCCCTCGAAGATCTCCGGGCGTTGCGGCCGCCTGAAGTGTTGTCTGCGGTACGAGTATCCTGTATACGAGGAGCTTTTGACGCACCTTCCTCCCATTGGAACACGTGTCCTGCATGAGGGGGTCCTCGCAAGGGTGACGGGGTACGAGATCTTGGCACAGCAGGTCTACATTGAAACAGATGACCGCTTTCGCAAACTGGTCCCTGTATCCGAGCTAATGCTTCCAGATCGGCGCTTGCCTTCCAAAAAAGGAGGCCGCAGCGAGAATATGAATGGGAGACGTTAAAATTCATAAAATCCAAATAAAAACTAAAGACGATCGGTTTGTTTGGCCGATTCAGGAAAAAATTTTATGAAAAACAGGCGTGTGACGCTTGAAAAATAATAAAAATCTGTTATACTGAAATTTTCAGCAGGCAGACATTTTGTAAACGGGATGGAGTTATGCGATTCATACTGGTAGACCGGATCCTTGAATGTGTTCCGGGAGAATATATCGTAACCAAAAAGAACCTGACCTTAGCGGAAGAGTATCTTGCGGATCACTTTCCAGGTTTTCCTGTAATGCCTGGAGTGTTGATGCTTGAAGCGATGACACAGTCCGCAGCTTGGCTTATTCGATTGACAGATGATTATGCAGACAGTATCATTTCGTTAAAGGAAGCGCGAAATGTAAAGTATAATCATTTTGTTCAGCCTGGTCAGACATTGACGCTTCGCATCGAGATCCTCAGTCGTGAGCCTGGTGAGGTCAAAGTCAAAGCGCAGGGTTGGCTGGATGATGTACAGGCCCTTTCGGCACGGCTTATCCTTTCGCATCATGGTATCGGGCGCGATAATCCGAATCTTGCATGGAAAGATCAGGCGGTGATCGACGACCTGAAAAAGGTCTACGAATTGATCGCACCTCAAAAATAGTGGATTTTCGGCAAAAATATGCCGATAAAAGGAATAATTAGATAGTTTGTGTGATTTGTACTGTGGAAAATAATTCGTTTTTAGCGTTTATTGTTTCGCGGTTGGTTTTTAGATAACGTCATTTGGAGAACAAATATGGCAATTGATCCGGAAATTTTCGAAAAAGTTCAGGTTACGCTTTGTGATGCGCTGAGTGTCGATGAAGATGAAGTGACCGAAGATGCCACGCTTGTTGGCGACCTCGGTGCGGAATCCATTGATTTTCTGGACATCGTGTTCCATCTTGAAAAAGCGTTCGGCATCAAAGTTGAACGTGGTGAACTTTTCCCGGAAGATATCTTCACAGACGCGAAATATACCCAGAACAACCGTCTGAATGCTGAAGGAATGGCTGCCCTTCGCGAACGTCTTCCGTTCATTGACCTGACTGAATTCGAAAAGAATCCTGTTGTTCAGGAATTCCCGAGCCGTATGACCGTCGCTGACATGTGCCGTTTTGTGCAGCACAAACTGTCGTAATTAAGGGTGAAAGGATACCGTCATGACATGGCGGTATTCCTGTTTTGAAATTTTGAAAAGGCTTTCGTAAGTTATGCGTTGGTATTGGATCGATCGATATACGGAATTTGTACGCGGAACACGCGCAACAGCAGTGAAATGTGTTTCACTTGCTGAGGAACATTTGCACGACCATTTTATGCACTATCCGATCATGCCGCATTCTCTGGTCGTGGAAGGAGTCGCTCAGACTGGCGGGCTTCTTATCAACGAATATAGCGAATGCCGAGAGAAGGTCGTCCTTGCCAAGCTCACAAAAGCCGTTTTTTATTGCGAACCGCGTCCTGGAGATGTCCTGACCTATCGTGTCCAGGTGCAGTATCTGAACGCTAGCGGTGCTTCGATCACGGCAACAAGTCATATCGGTGAAAAACTGCATGCCGAATTTGACATGATGTTTGCCTATCTTCGAGATAATGAATTCGGAGATAAAGAGCTTTTCACGATGGAAGATTATAAGCATCTCTTCTTTAATTTCCATGTTTATGACATTGGAACGGAAGCAGATGGTGTGACTCCCATCAGTATCCCGGATTGTTTTAAGGACCCGCAGGCATCCTGATCCTCGGTGGGTCTGTCGGCTGATTTTATTTCATCTCATTAAAGAGAACCGGAGAAAAAACGTTATGAAACGACGTGTTGTGGTTACGGGAATTGGTTGTGTTACCCCTTTGGGAACCGATATTGAGCAAGTCTGGAAACGGCTGCTTAACGGCGAATCTGCTGTCGATTATATTACCCGTTTTGATGCGTCCAGTTTCCCGACGAAAATCGCTGCGGAAGTTAAAAACTGGGATCTTTCTGAAGTTGGCGAAGATCCCAAACGTTGGGCAAACCAGGGACTTCATACCCAGTTCGCCGTC
Organism: Planctomycetaceae bacterium; assembly: GCA_015062085.1. The sequence goes on along the minus strand of SUVI01000017.1, from coordinate 26,172 downwards.
GGAGCAAGTAAAAAGGCGATCGCCGACTCTGGGATCATGGATCTTTCATTGGATCCGCTTCGTTTTGGTGTTTACACTGGAAGCGGTGAAGGGCAGCAGGAATTCAATGACTTTGCCCAAATGATGATGGCCGGTATTCGCGCTGGTGAATTGGCTGGGAAAGAGTTCGAAGTCGCTGAATTTATCCGGACTGCGATGAAGAATTTTAACGCAGAAGCGGAAATCGAGCAGTCTCCGAACATGCCCGCTGCCCACCTTGCTGCGATGTTTAACGCACAGGGACCGAACAGTAACTGTCTGACTGCGTGTGCCGCAAGTGTACAGGCCGTTGGTGAAGCAACGGAGATCATTCGCCGCGGTGACGCTGACATCATGCTTTCCGGCGGAACGCACAGCATGATCCATCCGATGGGGGTTATGGGATTCAACCTTTTGACCGCTCTGAGCACGGACAATGATGATCCGAAAGCCGCGAGTCGTCCGTTTGATGCGTCACGTCATGGTTTCGTCCTTGGTGAAGGATCCGTTATGTGTGTTCTAGAAGAGTATGAACACGCTAAAAAACGCGGTGCCAAAATCTACGGTGAAGTTGCGGGTTATGGTTCCACAGCGGACGCTTTCCGCATTACCGACACACATCCGGAAGGCCGCGGTGCGATCTCCTGCATCAAAATGGCCCTCAATGATGCAGGCGCCAATTTGGAAGATGTTGACTATATTAATGCGCACGGCACAAGCACCAAGGTCAATGACAAGGTGGAAACGCTTGCGATCAAAGAAGTTTTCGGTGAGCGTGCGTACAAGATCCCAGTCTCGAGTACCAAGAGTATGATCGGCCACATGATCGCTGCGGCAGGTGCCAGTGAGATGGTTTATTGTTTGATGGCGATGCGTGATGGTGTCGTTCCGCCGACGATCAACTATCACAATCCCGACCCGCTTTGCGATTTGGACTATGTGCCGAATGTTTGCCGTCAGGTCAAATGTGACTGCTGCCTGACGAATAGTTTCGGTTTTGGAGGTCAGAACGTTTCGATCCTCGTGAAAAAGGTCTGATTTTTAGATTTACCTGAAAACCCCCTGTCTCTTTGTGAGTCCGGGGGTTTTTTTATGAAAAAATATTTATCTTGGACTCTTGACTTTTTGCATCTATTTATGTACAATGAAATCATTCGGTTTTCCGTTTTCATCAAGAAATTTTTGAGAGGTCCCCAAATGAAAAAGTTGCAATTTGTTTTCCTTATTCTTCTTTTTTGTTCCATTTCATTAGATTCCCAAGCGCATCCTTTACAGCTTGAGATCCCTAAAGATGTACGCTCTCTTTCAGAAGCCATAGAACAGATCCAACCGCGCGGCGAAATCCTTTTGAGCCCAGGCACATATGAGATCTTAACGACGATCGAGCTTTCCAAACCACTCAAAATACGCGGTACGGGCAACGAGCCAGGGGAGGTCGTTTTGCAGGGAAAAGAGAAAAATGTCTTTTTTATACATGAAAATGGTAATGTTGAACTTGCAAATCTCACGATCCAAAACGAAGGCACGTTCCATCCAACTCCAACGCAAGAGGAGAAGGCGGAATTTGAGAAACACTCTCAAGCAATCGCCAACTCTGCGGCAGTACGGATCCAGACGCCATTTTGCAAATTCAGCGGCTGCATCATCTCCTCCGTTCATTCCTCAGGAGTCGTCGTCGAGCGAAGAGGATGCCGACCTGTTTTTGAATCGTGCAGGATAGAAAATTGCGGCAGCGTCGGCATTTGGCTTTTCCCGGGAGCGGAAGGAGTTTATGCAGATTGCAAGATCCGGAGAAACTCCAAGGCTGGAATGGTTTATGGCGGCATGGGCAGCTCTCCGAATATAATAGGTACACTTTTCAGTGATGGGCTCGCAGAAGGGATCCTCATTTGCGGTGATAGCCGAGGAGCGATCAGTTCTGAATTTCGTGCCAATGCTGGAGCTGGAATCTGCGTCCAGTCATCGTCCGCTTCTCCAAAGATCTCGAATTCACGTTTTTATGATGGCGAAACGGTCGGCATTCTTTTTCGAAACGCCGTTGGTGAAGTGTGTCAATGCGGTTTTTACGGACGTTTGACGGCAGGAATTCGTATCGAAGGTCCCCGATCTCGTGTTTCGCTGACCGGGAATCGGTTTGGTGACAAAAGCACTAGCGGAATTCTGTGTACAGAGGGAGCTGCATGCATGGTAACTGGTACGGTATTCCAAAATCAGAAGGAAGGAGTCGGCATCCAGATCGAAGGGGAAAATACTCGCGTTCAGATCCGTGATACTGTATTTGCAGAGTGTGCCTGTACGGGATTTTATATTCGCGACAAGGCAAGTCCTGAAATCATGCAATGCCGAATGAGAAATCACCGCGGCACAGGTTTTCTCATTCAGGAAGAGGCTGCGCCGCAAATCAGGGAATGCGGGATCGTAGATTTAGAAGGTGTTGGTTTTGAATTTCGTTCTGGCGCCTGCGGAACAATGATGCAATACAGTATCGAAAGAGCTTCTGGCCCAGGCATCATCTTGGCTGGGACAGGAACGTCACCCTCGATCCGCGACAGTCGATTTCAGAAAATCAGCAGTGCTCCCGGGATCCAGGTTCAGGAAAGTGCCAATGCGGAGTTCACGAACTGCGTTTTTCAGGATTGTGCCGGAGATGGGGGACATCTTTCCGGTAAGGGAACATCTGTGACATTTTATTCCTGCCGTTTTGGGGATTCCATAACTTCCTGCCGGAATGGAGTAGTTTTTGAAAAAGGTGCAGTCGGACGCTTTGAGAAATGCAATTTTTCAAAGTTTTCGAATTGTGTTTTTCTTTCGGATCCGGATACTGAAGCGGAGTTCAAAGAATGCACGTTCCACGAGGCAAATGTTGGCCTTCGTGCGGCAAACGGGGCAAAATGCAGTCTGTTTGCGGTTCGATTTTGTTTAAATTCGGAGTTTGGCATGATGCTCCAAGGGGCAGGAACATCTTCTTTTTTATCCGGCGAAACCTGCTTTGTTCGCAATTGCCAAGGCGGTGTGAAGGTCATGGACGGCGCAACTGCGGTACTTGAACAGTGTGAATTACACAAACATCCTGCCGCACTAGAGATAGAAGGGACAGAAGCGGTCGTAACCGTTCGAAAAACTATATTTTCGGAAAATGAAGTAGGAGTCCAGGTAAAAAATGGAGCCTCCGGAATTTTGAAAGAGTGTGATTTCAAGTATTGCGGTACGGGAGTGGCGGCGGAAGGGGAAGGAACATACACAGAGATGACCCAATGTACCCTCGGGCCGAAAAATATTGTCGGAATCCAATTTGCAGATCGGGCAGCCGGGAAAGTTCTTGAATGCCAAATTTTCGGGGGACGTATCGGGATCCGTTCTGTCGGAGCCAAAACGATCCCAGAATTCACCAATTGCACCGTTAAGAATTGCAGAGAGTGGGGAATTCAGCTAAAAGACGGCGGAAGCGGCTGTTTTCGAAAAAATACAGTTCAGGAAAATGGGCTCCATGAATCGTCTGATGTCATTTTTCTGGATGGGAGCGGCGATTGGGATCTTTCCGGAAGCGGAGCAGAGCTGATCCTCGAAGAAAATCTGCCCGCCTTGGAAACACTTCCGGCCGGCAAAGTGAAACGAAATCGGCAATAAGGAAAGAGGGAGAAACAAAAAAGGCTTTCCCAAATGAAATCGGGAAAGCCTTAAGAGGCGACACCCGGACTCGAACCGGGGTAAACTGATTTGCAATCAGCGGCCTAAACCACTTGGCTATGTCGCCTAAATTCCAAAAGAAAAGAAAAACCTGATCTTCTGGAACAGAAAGGAAAAAGAGGCGACACCCGGACTCGAACCGGGGTAAACTGATTTGCAATCAGCGGCCTAAACCACTTGGCTATGTCGCCCTTAATTACGCATCAATATACACGAAAACGTTATTTTGTCAAGTACCCCCGGGACAAAAAAAAGAAAATTTTCCAGAATTCGCGAAATTTTTCCAAGATAGGAAAAAAACTCATTTTTTGGCCCTTTTCTTCTGGAAAACGTGTCTTGGATGGAGTGAGTCCCTTGCATTTCCTGCCGATTTTGCTATAATATAAAGAAAAGATCGACTTTAACCTCAAACAAAGGAGTGAAAATGGGCATCCCTACTCTCGAAGAACTTAAAAGTGTGACTCTTGAAAAACTTACGACGACTCCGTCAGAAAATGATGTAAATACCGCGATCGAACAGCTCGCGGCGGCACATCCGCAGCTCACGCCGGTCCTTTTGATCCGTCCCGCTCGTAAGGGAGACGTGGCGGTCATTGACTTTGTCGGTTCCATCGACGGTGTGGAATTTCCGGGAGGAGCGGGAAATGACTATCCGCTTGAACTGGGATCCGGTTCTTTCATTCCTGGTTTCGAAGAGCAGCTCATCGACCGAAATGTTGGCGAGATCGTGAATGTGCGTGTTCCATTCCCGGAAGACTATCATGCGAAGGAATTGGCGGGAAAAATGGCTCTTTTCCGCTGCACGATCAAAGCGCTGCAACAGAAAAAGGCGGCAGTCATTGACGACTCGTTTGCTAAAAGGTTTGGGATGAGCTCCATGGTAGAAATGCGCAAAACGGTCGCGGAAAACCTCCAGGAAAATATCGATGAGGCTTCTTTTGACAAACTGCGTTACGAAGTGATGGAAGTGCTTGCCGACAGATTCCCGATGGAAGCTCCGGAAAATATTGTGGAGCAGGAAGTGGAGATGCTCAAAAAGCACAATGCGGAACTGTCGGACGAGGAAGCGAAAAAGAAGGCGCAGCGTCGGGCATCGCAGGGAATGCTGCTGATGGAGCTGGCGAAAGCGAACGAAGTGAAAATCTCGGATGAGGAGGTCATGGAGGCGTTGAAAACGGAGATCCAGAAGTATGGCCCGCAGGCGCCGCAGATACTTGCGTTTTATCAGAAAAATCCCGAAATGCTCGCAATGTTCCGTGCCGGCGAGATGGAAAAGAAGACGATCTCCTGGGTCATCGAACACTGCACCGTCGTTGAGAAGCAGGTGACTCCCGAAGAGTTCCGCGACGCCATGATGGGCTGATCGCAAAGCAAGAGCTTTCGTAAAACTCAAGTGCGGAGTGAATGGCTCCGCACTTTTTTTTGAAAATGCCGCACGTAAAAAGAGAAAGGGGGGCGGCAGTGTCAGCATTTACCGGTCAGTTCGGCTGCACGTTCAGTTTCAGATCTTTTCCAATGACGTAAAGGATCTTCTCCGAAAGTGTCCACTTTTGCACGCCTTTTTGAAGCTCAATTCCTTGGCCATGGACATCAAACGCACAGTGCGGGACCTCGGAAAGGGAAAGCGAGTACTCTTTTGTTCCGCTTGTCGACCAGAGCGCGTAGGCGGTCAGACCGTCGGGCCGTTTCCAAGAGAGAAGACAGAGTTCCGGATCTGCCGTCAGTCCCGTTCCTGGGAAATTCATGGACCCTGCCGGTCGGGCTTTCGTGAGAGCCTGGTAGGCGAGGTAACCGGTTTTGGGGGTCAGATCGGCATGCATGATGCCAAAATGATGCTCCGGATCAACATCGTCGCGTTCCACGGCTTGGAATTCATAGCTGAAGTATCTGTCGACACCATTTGCCAGCGCAAGCAGAATCGACTGTGCGAGATAGGTCCCCTGATTTTCTTCGACGCAGCGGTTGGTATTTCCAAGCGAATCACCAAGGATCGCGTTGACCGCAATGTTTCCTTTCCAGTCACTTGCGAAACGGTAAATGCCGGCGCACGGAGCGTCAAATTTCGTTCCTTTTGCGGGTCCGTCGGTCCACTGGGCGTCTTTGGGGAGGATCAGAGGCTCGAAAGTATCGCCTTCCTGCAGTTCAGAATCGGAAAGGAATCGGCTGCCTTTCAGCTTTTCGACCTGGTATTTGGCAAGTGCAACGGGAGCGTTTGGGGCGAGTTCGATCGGTGTGAATTCCGGCGTCCCTTTGTCAGTCCACCAGGTCAGAACGCGGACACGGAAAGTTCTGCTTAAGGAACCGGTGAATGGACTTTTTTCGGGACGAGACCATTTTCCGTCACTGTCGCGGACCATTTGGTAGTAGAACGGCACACCGCCATGAAGAATGAGTGTGCCGCCGTTTTTGACGTAGTTTCGCAGTTCATCGGCGTACGTTACGGGAAAATCTTCCCCCGGAGGCAGGATGAGGACCGGGAACGTCTGCGGATCAAGTGCGGCGGCGGTGTCTAGCGGCATCAGTTCAAAATCCGCGTTTTCCGGCAGCATCTTTTCCCACATTGCGTGATTTAGTGCGAACGACGGCGGGTACTGGCCGTCCGAAATGACGGCGATCTTGCCTGGGACGCCATTCGGAAAAAGTCTTTCAAGGACGCTGGAAATGAAGAGCCGGGAATTCTGTCCCAAAACCGGCGGGGTAGCCCAACCCATTTCGGTGATCCAGAGCGGTTTGTTTTTGCCGCAGTACTGGAAGGTCAGTGCGTTGAATTTCTGGATGTCTCCCAGAAAACGTTCGATCGCCTGCCGCGAAACGAGACCGCCGCGGTAGGGGTGAATGTTCATGACATCAAAAAATTCTCCAGCCCCTGCCTGAAGCGATTTTTCGTAAAATTCAGCTGGAACTCCCGCAAGCCCGCCGTAAACCACGACGAGTTCCGGATCGATCTCCTTAATCGTCAGGTAGGTTTTCCGAAGGAATTTGGCGTACTCTTCCGGATCAGGAGCGTCTCCCCAAAAATTACGCAGATTCTGTTCATTCCAGACTTCCCAGTACCGGATCCTGTCTTTGAAGTGTGTGACAGTTCGGCGCACATACTCTAGCCAAAGTTCCGGATTTTTGTAGGACGGAGCGGCCCAGGCAGTCGAATAGTCCAGGATCGGCAGGATGTGGATCCCCTGTTCTTCCGCATTCTTGACGACACGGTCCAGATGCTCAAAATTCCAGGTTCCCTGCGGTCTTTCGATCCCAGACCAGCTGAAATCCGCGCGCGCCCATTCGATCCCGGCTTCACGCATGAGAGTCAGATTGCGAGGCATTGCGTCATGCTCCTGCCCCCCGCCCAAATGCGAACAGGTACCGTAGGGACTCGCGGACGGCTTGCGAAACGCACCTTCTTCTGCCGCTGCATGAGGCAAAGGAAGGTGTGCCCCCAAAGTCAGGAGTAGAAGAAAAATGGAAAGCAGCGAAATTTTTGAATGGAGCGCGAATTGGGAATTAAAGATGCGCTTTCTTCGAAAACGCAGACGGGAATTGTACATTTTCTGCATAGTCTTCTCCTTGGATCGGGTAGGGGAATGGGTGAGGGAAATGGGGAGGGTATCTGACAAAAATGGTTCATGAAAACGTGGTCACGAAACCACGTTGATGGGATTGCCGTCTAGGAACGCCTCGACATTTCGGATGACGGTTTCCAGACAGCGTTTTCTTGCGGCCTGCGTCGCCCACGCGATGTGTGCTGTGCAGAAGCAGTTTTTTGCGGAAAGTAGCGGGTTGTCGGCGACCGGAGGCTCCTGCGCCAGTACGTCAAGTCCCGCACCGGCAAGCCGTCCGGAGTTTAGCGCGTCGGCAAGCGCTTTTTCGTCCACGAGCGTACCGCGGGCTGTGTTGATCAGAAACGCCGTCGGCTTCATCATGGCAAGCGTTTCGGGATTTACCAGATCCACTGTCTGCGGAGTGGCGGGGCAGTGAAGGCTCACGACGTCGGAACGGCGGAAGACCTCCTCCGAAGAAACCAGTTCTACGTTCATCTCCGGGACGGCTTCGGTATTTTTCCGCGAGACGATGACCTGCATGTCCAGCGCCAGTGCGATCTGCGCGACTTTCTGTGCAATGTTTCCGAAACCGATGAGTCCGAGCGTTTTGCCGGACAGCTCCTCTAACGGGTACGCCCACCACGTAAAATCGGGATTCCGTGACCAGGCGCCTTCGCGTATCTCGGCGGAATGTTCGGCCAGATGAAAGGTCAGATTGAGCAAATGCGCGAAAGTCAGCTGTGCGACAGAAGCGGTACTGTATGCCGGAACATTCGTGACGGTGACGCCGTGTTTGCGGGCCGCCTCAATGTCCACGACGTTAAAACCGGTCGCCTGCACACCGATGTATTTGAGGTCTGGAAGCTGTGCGAATTCGTTTTCGCCAAAGACCGCTTTGTTGCCGAGTACGATGTCCGCACCGGCCGCAAGACGCGGGATCTCCTCACGCACACATCGTTCATGAACGACCAGCTCGCCATATTGGGCCAGCGGCGAGTAGTCCAGATCTCCGGGATTCAGCGCGTAGCCGTCTAAAATTACGATTTTGTGTTTTTTCATGATTTCCTTTTGGGGTTAAGATTCCGTTGAAAGTTTACGAGGCAAAGTTTCAGTTTTTTTCACTTTTCCAATGGATCACGGTCTGCATCACCGTGAAGGAGCGGCTGGATCACCGCCTAGAGCTTGACCTGGACACTGAGTCATTTTACGGAGATCGGCTGCTGCAGGGAACGTGCGTAGCCGATCAGAGTGTCGCGCAAGTACCATGACGGAGTCTGAACGAGGCGGCATTCCTTCAGAATGGCGTATCCGTCACCGCCGTTTGCTAGGAAGTCCGTGACGGCAAGCGTGTAGGTTTTTTCCGGATCGATCTTTTCTCCGCGGATCCGAATTGCCTCAAAACGGTAGACCCAAAATCCGTCTGCGTTTTTTTCGCGATGGAATTCTGTTGAGACGTCGCTGGAAAACTGCGCAAATCCGGCCATTCCGATCGGGATCTCGGAAAGAAATTCAAAAAATCGCGTGAGCGTCTTTCCGTCCATCTCCAAAACGCAGACCTCGTTCGTAAAAGGCAGTACGGCCAAAAAATCGCGGTAGGTCGCAGTTCCCGCCGGAAAACCAGCACGAAGATTACCGCCGTTCAGGAGTGCGAAATCGCATGAAACGCCGTCTTTCCGAGCCTGCCAGACCATGGCGTCTGCTGCGAAACGTCCGAGCGGCATCGGCTGCGTTCGGCAAACGAAATTCTCGCCGTTCAGTTTTTGTGCAAACTCCGCGGCAGGCCGATCCAGCAGTTGGGCTGTTTCTTGAAAAAATGGGGCCAGAAGTGCGGCAATTTCCGGGTCTTCGGGAAGTTCATCCGTCACACGCAGGCATCGCCAGCGAAATTCCGTCACTTTTCCATCGGAAAAGGTCAGGAGAGCCTCACCTAGGAATTTTCCTTTTTCTCCGGCCGAAACGATCGGCGTTCCGTTCGAGAAAAGCGGTTCCTCCATGACGGTGTGGGAGTGTCCGTCCACGATCAGATCGATCCCGTGGACCTGCCGAGCCAATTCTAAAGACGTGATCTTCGTGCCGCTGTTCGGATCGGTGCCGAGGTGCGTTACGGCAATGATGAGCGCAGCGCCTTTTTCCTCACGCAGAAATGAGACCATTTTTCGAGCGGTCTCCACTTCATCGGCGATGGTATATTTACCGAACGAGCGGGGGAGAAGGTCGAGATTTGAGAGCGCAAGACCGAAAATTCCAACTCGGCAGGTCGAGCGGGGCGAACAGTCCGGAAGCTCAATGACTCGGTACGGAATGCCGAGCGGAGTCCCGTCTGCACGAAAAACGTTGGCGGCTCCCCACGGAAATTCCGCCAATTTGAGCTGACGTTCCAGTGTTTCAAATTGCGGCGGGAATTCGTGATTTCCGAACGTCACGTAATCAAAACCGAGCAGATCGTACGCCAAAATATCCGGTTTGGCTTCGAAAAAATCAGACTCCGGGGTCCCGTGATTCAGGTCGCCGGCATCCAACAAAAGGACGGACATTCCTTCTTCTTGCAGAGCTGCACGTCTTTCTTTCACCAATGATGCGAACTGCGCAAGGCCGCCGAATCCGGATGCCGCTGGTGTCAGTTGACCGTGGCGGTCATTGGAGTGCAGGATCGCGATCTGCGTTTCTTCTGCCAGAAGCGTCAGACCGGAAAAAAGGCTCAGGACCAGTAGAAAAACCAGAGAACTGCAAAGAACGCGTCTGTTGAAGCACCGACTGAAAAGCTCCATGAGAGAGCTGTGGGGAACGGAAGCTGAAACTCTAGCTGAAACTCTAGCTGAAACTCTAGCTGAAACTCTAGATGAAACTCTAGATGAAACTCTAGATGAAACTCTAGATGAAGCGGCTTCGTTCTCTGGATGAAATTCCGCGGCGCAGCATGGACGCGGTCTACGGTCGATGGTAAAAAGGGAAGTCTGCATAAAATACCGGGAAAAAAGAGCGCGAAACTGACGGCTCTTGGGTCTTGAAAAAACGAAATCAGGCTGACCTGACTGATCTGCCCGCCTTTACAGTTTAATATACTTCATTTAGTATACTCCGAAAATCAGAAAATGCAAGGGGCCGGAAAATTTTCTCTTTCAGATCTACCCAGGATCCAAACCCCAAAAATCAAAACTCGCTCCTCATGAACCATTACCGACTCCTGAAAGATCGAGTTTTCGTCTTTTTTCTTTCAGGAGTCGGCGGCCAAGGAGATCCTTCAGACCCCTTTTCCCATTTCGAATGCCTGTTTCATGGCGTCGGTTTTCTTGAGGACGTCACCTTTTCCCTGGACGTCACCGACGAGCAGAACGCCTTTTTCTGTGCATTCTTCGAAACAGTCGCGTGTGCAGCCGCGCATCGATTCTGCCGTGAGTTCCAGGTTGGCGGTTTCCGGATCCCAGGCCGTCGCGAGGAAGTAAATGTCGGCGTGGACCTCAGTGTAGACCGGGACGAGTCGGTCAATGAAGACTTTCAGCTGGCCGGACATGGTGTAGAAGTAGACTGGCGTCGCAAAAACGAGAACATCGGCGGCGCGGACTTTCTCTGCGAGTTCGTTCATTCCGTCATTCTGGAAACATTTTCCGGTCTTCGTGCAGGCATAGCAGCCTTGGCAGTAACCGAGTTTCATTTCATTCAGACGTACCAGCTCGACCTGATTTCCGGCCGACACTGCCCCTTTTCCGAATTCCTGCGCCAGCAGGTCGGAATTGCCGTCTTTGCGCGGTGAGGATGAGATAATGAGTACTTTTTTCATTTCTGAAGTCTCCTTTTGATCAAAACTTTCGATCGCCGATCGGTCCAAGACAGACATCGATCCGATGCCGTCCACTGGGAGATCTTAACCGTTTTGCCGTCAGAAGTCAAGAGCGGCTGGACTGTTTCTGCGGTTTTGGGGAGATTTTTTTAAAACGTGCCTCGAAATAGCGAGTTTTCACAAAAATGTTTTGAAATTTCAAATTTTTTTCCATTTCAATTTTACACACTGATAGAATTTACCGATAATCGCAATAATAGTGGCCCTATGAGCAGGGTACGCTACCGTTTTTTTCATATCATGGAGGATTTTGGAATGGAATCCAAAGAAAAAAAAGCCCGCAGGAAAGCGGGAAAGAGGCTGGCTGCGGTCTGCATGCTGAGTCTTCTCGGAGTCTACGCGGCTCTGGAAGACCTGGCATTCGCGGAAGACATCATGGCCGGCAATCAGTCCGAACTGACGACGTTTCTTGGAACTTCCCAAGACACTGCGATCGGTTTCTCCGGACACATTTCGCTCGGAAGTACCCTTGAGATCGGAACGACCAACACGATCGATCTTTTGGGACAGAAGTTCACGCAGAACGGGCACTCTCTGAAATTCGCGCAGGATGGAACGATCCTGACGATCAAGAATGATCCGACCGACGAAGCTTTCGCGGAAGACATCAATGCTCTGAATGACCGACTGGTCTTCACGAGTTTCAAGGCTGCGGAAGATTCAGCACGGGGAACGATCGTGCTGGACGGCATGACGCAGAATAACGATGCCGGATTTGAGCTTGACGGCGTAAATCTGACGCTCACGAACGGCTCATCTCTGGTGCTCGAAAAAGTTACCGTTACGGAAGAGACCGACGAAAACGGAGAAACCGTCTCCAAAACGTCTTCAGAAGGCAAGCCGATGACGCAAAATAATGCGTCTCTGGTCGTCGACGGTCTCAGCTCCCTCTACGCGGGAAGCCATAAGGTCTCCGGCTCCTCGGACATTCAGATCCTTGGCGGAAGTAACGTTTTTCTTGGTGACTTCACCGCAACGGTCCCGGAAGGCGAAACGCTTTCCATCAAGATCGAAGGTTCCGGCGAGATCCCGGCTCAAAAGGAAGGCGACAAACCGACGGTCCAGAATTCCCAGCTGACGCTCGATTCCTTCAAGCTGGAGTCTGGTTCCCAGGGAAACGTGACGTTTGACCTGAATAAATCCGGTGTGCTTTTCTCTGAAAAAGCACTCGAAATGAACGAAAGCGTCACGATGAACGTCGCAGGCGGTTACGCACAGGCGAAAGAGTGGACGCTCGACGGAACGACCGTGAATCTGACCGAAGGCGGACAGTTCATCGGCATCGACAAAGTGGATCTGACTCTGCGTGACGGCGGAACGCTCAATGTCGACGGCGGGTCCAACTTCTTTGCGGGTGATCCCTCCAATGATGCCGTCACGGGCACCATGAAAATCACGGCTGCGGAAGGAAGCGCGACGGTCAACGCGACTGGAAACTCCCAGATCTACGGTACGAACACGCTCGACATCACCGCGAACGCTGACACTACCCTCACGTTCAACATCAGCGGCACCGAAAACACAAACGGCAGCGTCACGCTCGTCAGTTCCATTTCCGGGACTTACGTCGGCGGTGAAGGTACCGTCGATATGGTCATCGGCGACTACGGTTCCATCGGAAGCTGCTCCGACATGGTCTTCGGTACGACGGAAGGCGGTACGGTCAACTTCACCATGAAGGGCGCGAACGCTTTCTCGATCACCGGCATCGCCTCCAACAAAGAAGAAGACATGGGCCAGCTCACTATCGGTCAGCACGGCACGGTCAACATGACGATCGGTGACGGCGCGTTCATGCAGGGCCTCAAACAGGTCAGCGTCGCTTCGAATGAAGACGCGAACGTGACCCTCACTCTGGACGGCGGCTATCTCCGCAGCGCGGAATTCTCCACCGATTCCAGCGGAAACACGAGCCTCGGCGGTTCCAGCACGATGATCCTCGGCGACAAAGGGACCGCGGACGTGACGCTGAAAAATAAAGGCTCGCTCATCAGCTCCGGCGACATGATCGTCGGTAAAGATGGACTCGCGCAGGTGAGCGGTTCCGGTACGGTCTCCGCAGGAGGAAAACTCGTCGTCGGTCAGAACGCGAACGATGAAAAGTCCACCCTTTCCCTCAAGAACAGCTACGTTGAAGCGGCCGGCATCGTCGTCGGTGAAGCCGAAGGAAGCAGCGGTTCCTTCAAACTGACTGGGGACGGCTCGATGCTCTACGTTTCCGGTTTGGAAGAGACGCTTTCCGCCGCGGGTGAAGGTTCCGTCACGATCGACGGCCTCAATCTCACGAAAGACGGTCAGCTCCAGTCTTACGTCCACCTCGAAGACAAAGCGCAGATCGTCGCGAATGACGGGATCACCGTGAAGGACTCGTATATTTATGCGGCTGGAAACGCATTCCTGAATGGCGGCTCGAAAGGCGTCCGCTTCTCCAATTCCATCGTGAATAATGCAGACGGAAATCTTCAGACGGTCGGCGATACGACCTTCACTTCCGGCTCGACATATGTTGCGGGTCTCGGAACGGACGGTTCCGCCAACGCACTGAAAGTCAACGACGGCTCGCTCAAAATCGAAGATGGCGCGAAACTGGAAGTTTACTTCACAGATTCCGGCGCGATCACCGGTACGGACTGGACTATCGCGGAAGTCGATTCGGAAAATGCGAACGACAAGATCACCGGCGACTGGGACATCACGACGCAGATGGACATCTACACCTTTGCGAAGAACGAGGAACTCAGCACGGATCAGAAGTACGTCCTGACCTCCACTCTGCGCAAGGAATTCTTTACTGTCCGCGCCAACAGCCTCCAGCTTGCGCGTCAGTCGCTCTGGACGGCCGTGGATGACCGTATCTCCTGGAACGCCTGCGGTCAGGCTTACTGTGGGGAACGTTCACCGCTCCAGCAGTACGATCTGAAATCCTCCTTCTGGGCGAAAGCCGGGTATCGCGGGCTGGACGTTAAAGGGGCCGGCGGTTACAATATTGACGCCTTCAACATGACGGTCGGTGCGGACTGCGCGTTTGAAGAGTACTTCGCAGCCGGTGCGTTCTTCAACTTCAGCAGTCCTGAAATGGAAGGCGAGCATGAAACTGCGGACGCGTCCAACTACTCCTTCGGCGTCTACGGCGGGTATCGGACTTGGCACGGCATTGAACTGCGCGGTACGTTTGCGTACACGTTCAGCAAGTACGACCTCATGCGTAACATGGGGTACTCCGGCTGGGCATCGACCGACTTTTACGGTTCCGGTCTGACCGCAAGCGTTGAAGTGGCCCGTCCATTTACGTTCGGAAATCTTATCCTGCGCCCCATTTTCGCAGTCGACACCGAATGTGTCTGGCAGGACGAAGCCGTTGAAAGCGGTTCCTATGCCCTCCAGTACGGAAAACTGGACGACACGTGGACCTTTGCACGTCTCGGAGCGAAAGTCGATTTTGCGCCGACTCAGCGTCTGAATCTCCGCGGGAAGCTTTTCTATGCGATCCAGCTTGACGACCAGGGAGCGACCGAAATGGACGCCCAGTTCGCTGGAACGTATGAGACGGTCCATCTGGTCGGCGCGAAAGTCGCGGACGACTACTTCAACCTGGGACTGTCGGCCTCCTACATGTGGAGCGACAAACTCACGCTGTTTACCGATTACGATGGATTCTTTGCCAACGAAGCGGAATCTCATCTCGTACACGGCGGGTTCCAGATCAACTTCTAAACCTGACGGCCTGAATGCCGCTTAAAATCAGAGAACGCGAGGGGAAACCTTCGCGTTCTTTGATTCTGTTTCGTTTTATCTCTCCGTTTTTATTCATTCGCCTTGCGCGATTCCCAAAACCGCTGCTTCGTAAGGCCGAAGTGTGATCGTTTGCGCAAGAGTTGGGGCAGTGGCGTCGTCTTCGTTCGTCAAAAGCAGTTTTACAGTTTTGGTCTGGAGCTCTTTCCAAAGCGATTCCGGAAGCGTCACGTTCGCCTCGTAATTGCGGTAATTGCATAGAACGAGCAGTTTTTCGTTCTCCGAGATCCGCAGGTACGCAAAAGTGTCCGGAGCTTCCAGATCGAGCGGTTCGTAACGTCCTGTCGTGAGGATCTCGTGCTCTTTCCGCAGTGCGATAAGCTTCTGGTAGAATCGGAAAACGGAGTTTTTCCGAGCACGCTGTTCTTTTACATTGATCTGCAAATAGTCCGGATTCACCGGGATCCACGGTTTTCCTGCCGTAAATCCCGCGTTCGGAGAATCGTCCCACTGCATTGGAGTCCTGGCATTGTCGCGGCCGCGGAGCGAGATGAGTTCCAGCATTTCTTTTTCTGTGAAAGTTCCATTTCCAACGAAATGCTCCCAAGCATTGAGGCTTTCCAAGTCCCGCACTTCAGAAATGCCGCGAAATGGGTAATTTGTCATGCCGAGCTCCTCACCCTGAAAAACGTACGGAGTACCCTGCATCATGTGCGTACAGAGAGCGGACATTTTCGCAGATTTTTCGCGAAGCGGTCCTTTTGCGTCGCCGAAACGCGAGAAAATACGAGGCTGATCGTGATTGCACCAGTACAGACTGTTCCACGCGCGTCCGTAAAGATTCGTCTGCCAGTATGCCATGAGTTTTTTAAGTGCGGGCAATTCGATCTTCCGGTGCGTCCATTTGAAGGAATCCCCGCCGTCAAGATCCATGTGCTGAAACTGAAAGATCATGCTGAAAATAGATCCATCTTCATTCGCAAAGATCTCCGCGCGTTCCGGGGTGGATTCGGACATTTCCGCGACTGTCATGATATTTTCGTATTTCGAGAGGACTTCCCGATTCAGTTCACGCGCAAACGCTTCAAAATGCGGGCCGAAAGACGCACAGGGACGAATATTTCCGTCCGGGGAATCGGCAAACGCAGGGTCTTTCGAAATGTAGCAGACTGCATCGAGCCGGAAACCGTCCACCCCTTTTTCAAGCCACCAGCGCATCATGCGGAAAAGCTCTTCACGCAAACGCGGCGATTCCCAGTTCAGATCCGGCTGCATCGGGGAGAAAATGTGCAGGTAGTGCTCCTCGCCCTCACCGCATTGCGTCCATGCGCTTCCGCCGAAAATGGCCTCCCAGTTATTCGGCGGGTTTCCATTCTTTCCTTCCTTCCAGATGTAGTAGTCCCGGTACGGATTCGGCACGCCCGGTGAAATTTCGCGTCCCTTTTTGCTTTCGAGGAACCAGGGATGCTCGCAGGATGTGTGATTCAGGACCATGTCGATGATGAGCCGGATCCCGCGTTTGTGCGCCTCTTCGATGAGCTGTTCCGCGTCTTTCATCGTTCCGAAATCGGGGTGGATCGCCTGGTAATCCGTAATGTCGTACCCGTTATCGTAATCGGAAGACGCATAAAACGGGCAGATCCAGATCGCGCTGCAGCCGAGTTCCTTCACGTAATCGAGTTTTTCGATGATCCCGGCGAGATCGCCAATGCCGTCGCCGTTCGTGTCACGGAAACTCCGCGGGTAGATCTGATAAACGACGCAGTTTTTCCACCATTTGGGTTCACGTTTCATTCAGTTTTTCCTTTTTTTGAGGAGTTTGGACAAGAAATTTTATGTATTCTAGCACGATTTCGTAAAAAGAGCAAGAGTGATCTTTGATTTCCGCGGGACTTTCGGATCCTTTTGGAAAAACTTTTTAATTTTTCACCTCCGCATACTTGACAGAGCAGGGGGAATCGGTTAAAATAAAAAGTGTGTGAAGTGTCCTCTTCCAACTTTTTCCTAGGAGTTTTCCATGAGCCAAAATTTACTCAATGAATTTCCCAATATCATTCAGTCCAATGAGCCGCTTGCGATGCACACGTGGTTTCAACTGGGTGGAAATGCGGAATTCTATGCAGAACCGGAATCTTGGGAAACCCTCCTCCGTCTCCTTCAGTGCGCCTCGGCCGACGCAATTCAGGTACATATCCTTGGGGCTGGATCCAATGTGCTCGTACGCAGTTCGGAGATCCGCGGTCTGGTGATCCGTGTCGGCGAGAACCTTCCGGTGACTCTCGAAACTTCAGGAAACTGCATTCGTGTGAGCGGAAACTTGCCGCTGGGAAGATTGGTGACGTCTGCGGTCCGGGCAGGTCTCGGAGGGATCGAGGACCTCGTCGGCATTCCGGGTACCGTTGGCGGTGCGCTACACGGAAATATCGGAACGGACAGTACGGACATCGGACAGTTTCTGAAGAGCGTGAAAGTCGCCTCGATGGATGGGACCGTCTCGACGCTTGAAAGTTCCGAAGTCATCTTCGCTTACCATCAGAGCAGCCTCGCGGACGTCGTGATCCTAGAGGCGACCTTTGAATTCCGGGAAGAGGATCCGGTCGAGCTCGCAAAAAGAATGCAGAAACGCTGGATCATTCGGAAGGCCTCGCAGCCGATGGGACATCAGGGGTCTGGGAGGATATTTCGCAATCCCTCGGAATCCGGTTCAAGTGCGAGTGAATTGGTCTCGCAGGTAGGAATGGCCGGAACACGCGTCGGAGGCGCCGCTATTTTTGAACGCCACGCAAATTACATCGTCACCACTCCGGAATGTACGCCAAATGACATTCTGCGCCTTGCGCGTCTGATCCAAGAGCAGGTCCTGGAGCACACGGGCATGGAATTGACATTGGAGCTGGAAGTCTGGTAAACTTCATTTTGACGGTTTCATTTTGACGATTTCCGAGCGATTTTCTGAGTTGCGATCCGGTCGAGTGTCGGAGTTTTTCGAGTATCCGACCGGGCTGCGTTTTTCTTATGGATTTTTTGAAAGACTTCAGAGGAGCGATAGATGGCTGGATCCAACGACGTGAAAAACGTCAACAACGATGCGCAGAATGAAATCCAGGAGCCGCTTTTGGAAAATGATCCGGAGAAAAAGCTTACCCAGGCGGAATTTTATAAAAAAACGCGGGAATTTTTGCTCCCTTACGTTTTTTGCTTTTTGATCGTGGGGCTTTTTACCCTTTTTATGGTTCCAATTTGGTATAAATTCGGCAAGCCGTTTTGTCTGCACGGAATATCGAACGAGAAACGGATCGATATGATCGCTCCGAAAAATATTCAGCTCGTTCACCGTCTTCCTGACGGTACACTTTCCGATGAAATGCCGCTCTGGATCACCAAAGGAAGCATAGAAACGGATCTCTGTAATAGGTTGAATGAAGTAGGAAAGTTGGATCGTTCTGCTGCCTCGTATCCATCCGATCTGTCATTGGACCGACCGGATGGCGTACTTGATCCCGAAGGGACCAAAGCGGCAACTCCGGCCGACAGATTATCGATCTACGATAATGAAATGATCGATACAGTCTGTATGGCACTTAGTCAGAATATGTACATACGCAGAGTGATCGCTGCAAGAAAATTCTATCCTCCTTTCCTTCAAATCGAAGTCGAGTATGCCAAACCGGTCATGATCGTTCTTCAGGATCTGAATTCTGCCACAAGAAACAGTGTCGACCCTTCTAAAATCGAACGTGATGGTTGGCTCATCGATACGGAGTGCAATATCATCGAGATGGATTCTAAAGATTTTGAAGAATCATTTGGTGACTCGGTCTACTATCCGATCTTCTGCGGTCCTGCACCAGAAAATTTTCTCCAGGAAGAAGATCGTATTTTTGAACAGGAAGAGTTTGACGGCATTTGCGGTCCCCTTTCGGACATGCCTAAAGCTCCGTGGCCCAACAGTGGAGAACTGCAGGCGGCCGTCGATTTAGTCCAGGCCTTGGGAGACAGATGGAAAAAATTTGATCTGGCTTACATCTGTACCGTGCGTGTCGATGATTTTAAGACTCCGCAATTCTGCCTTGTGACGCGCAATAACTCGCGTATTTTCTGGGGTGAGCACGACCCTGAAAAACGCAATACGATCCCAGCGGCCATCAAACTCCAGAAACTCGATGAATTTTTCGCAAAACGAAATAGATTAGATGCGCCAAACGAAAGATATCGTTTCACTTTTCGTCTTAAATCTGAAACCGAATTGTGAGCTCTGCGGAGACGAAATACACAAAATCTTAAAATTGACAAAATGCTATCGAGGAGCTGTTTCTGAACAGAAATCACATCGAAACAGTTCCATTTAGGTAGTTTAGAGGGTCAGATGGTTTCCGAAGATCTCAATTCTTTCGGCTCCGAATCGGAAATTTCAAATTGAGTTTTTTTGATCTCTTCCCGAATGATCTCCACGTCTGACGGCGCCTCGATCCCGACGCGCACGGTTCCCTGCACGACACGTACGATCGTGATGGCAATGTCGTTTCCGATCAATATCCGATCTCCTGTTTTTCGTGAAAGCACCAACATGGTCTCACCTTTTTAATAAAATACCTTCAAAAAAAATTAAAAATATTTAGCAAACTTAAAATTAGGGTACTCTTAATTTTATTTTAACACAGAGAATCCAAGATGTCAAGGAAATTTTCTTTAAAATTGAGAAATTCCACAAATTCGGTACTTTACGTGCATTTTCTTCCTGTCGCTGCGCTCTCTTTTGTGTACGCCGGACCAGAAAACACACGTAAAGTACCAGAAAACAGTCGGCCTCAATGTTTTCGATTTGCAACGTAGTCTAGAAGCTCGATCAGGACGGAGGGATTCGGAAATGCCTTTTCGCAAACTTCCTGACGCGCCAGCTGATTCAGCCGCGCCACATACTGTCTCGAGGCGGAGATCCCTAGATGATTGACCCAGGTAACTTTCCCCTTTTCGTCATCTTTTCCAGTCTGTTTCCCCATGACGTCCGCAGAGCTGGTCGCATCGAGAATATCGTCCGTGATTTGGAACATCAGGCCGAGGTACTGTCCGTAGAGTCCAAGCCGGAAAAGCTGCTCTTCATCCGCACCGCCGAGCAGTCCGCCGAGCATGACAGATGCCGTAATGAGCGCGCCGGTCTTGCGGTCCTGCATCGATTCAAGAGCGCGTAGTTCCGGAGTCCAGGAGGAGGCGCCGAAACGTTCCAGTGCAGCCTGACAGAATTCGTTCGAGACTTCTGGAAAGAGACCGTAAAGTGTCAACGGCAGGACCGGGCGAAGGGCTTTCGGCGTGAAATTCATATCGTCCATCTGTCCGCCGACCATTCCGGAAGCACCCGCAGCGCGGGAAAGGATCCGCAGGGCGGGCGTGACCTTTTCAGGCTGGGTCTCGGCAATGTTCGCGATCATTTCAAACGCAAAGGTCTGGAGGGCATCTCCGGCAAGAATGGCCGTGGCTTCATCGAACTGACGGTGGTTGGTCGGACGGCCGCGGCGGAGGTCATCATCGTCCATCGCGGGGAGGTCGTCGTGAATGAGCGAGTACGCGTGGATCATTTCAACCGCGAGCGCTGCCGGGACCGCTTCGCGAAGGAAGGAGGAGGCCAGATTTCCGTTTTTCACGCTGCACGCGCTCAAATAGACCAATAGAGGACGCAGACGCTTTCCGGGTGCCAGAAGACTGTAGGTCATGGAATCGAGCAGGCGTGCGGGAACCTCGTTTTTCAGATTTTCGCAAACCCGTTTCAATTCCTCATCGACGAACGTTCGGATAGTCGTGACCCACAGTTCGAGCGGGTCTGAAAATTTCAAAAAATCGCTCATTTTTTCCCCTGAAGCAGCTGAAACACTAAATTCTTGAAAACTCACCGACCATGCGTCTGCGAACGTTCCTCCAGTGAACGTTCCTCTTCGTCCATCTGCCGAAGGACGGGCTTGCCATTTTCGTTGGTCCCTGCAATGATCTCGATCCGCCGGCGTGCGCCCGTGAGTTTTTCATGGCACTGCCGAATGAGCCGGACCCCCTCTTCGTAAAGTTTGAGGGAATCGTCAAGCGGCGCCTGTCCGTTTTCAAGCGTACGGACGACTTCCTGAAGCCTTCCGAAAGCGTCTTCAAACGTGAGGCCATTTGCAGCATCTTTTGAAAGTTCTGCCGCATTCTGCTTTTTTTCTTCTGTCTGATTTTTGCTTTTTGCCATACAGACCACCCAGATTTTAGGAAACAAATGGAAATTCGCGTTTGATTATACACGAAATCTCTGATCTTTTCCAGTACCACCGCTGGAAATTTCCCCTTTTTTCCGTAGAATTTCTCAAAATCACCCTCAAAACCGCTTGACGTTCGCGTAAATTTCATTTAAACTATCGATACTTGAAAAACGATCGGGAAAAATGGAGAGACTTTGAAAAATGAAACTCAGAAACAAGCTCATAGACCGCCTCGTGACGGTATTTCTCATCCTTTCAGCGTTCGCTATTGCAGAAAGTCCTCGATCCGGCACAGCAGAAGCCACTTCCCGCAGTACGGAAATTTCCCAGGTCGGCGAGCGCGGACTTGCGTATTTCCGCAGGCGTCTGGATGCTGGAGTGATGCCGGGTGACGGGGCGTTTCGAAACGATACCGGGATCACGGCTTTGGCGGGAATGGCGTTTCTTGCATCGGGAAGTACTCCGCTGGAGGGACCGGATGCCAAGTATGTACGCCTCTGTTTGGAGCTGATCCTGAAAAACGCACAAAGTTCCGGAATCCTCGCACCGCCGCGCGCTTCGCAGCAGGGGACGGTCTACGCACATGGGTTCGCGGTAACTTTTTTGGCAGAGTGCATAGGAATGAGCGACCAAGATGAAGAGCTTCGGCGAGTGCTTGAAAAAAGCGTTCTTCAAATCGTGAAAGCTCAAGGACCAAACGGCGGCTGGCGGTACTCTTTTCAGCCGGGTGAGGAAGATGTTTCCGTGACGGCCTGTTTTCTCACCGCGCTGCGTGCGTGCCGAAATGCCGGGATCCCAGTTCCTGCCGAGACGATCGAAAAAGGAATCGCATTCGTTCTTCTTTGCCAGAATCCGGACGGAAGTTTCCGCTACCGTCTTCCTCCCGGTCCGGGTGCCTGGCCGAGGACTGCGGCCGCCGTCACGGGATTGTGCGCTGCGGGAGTGTACGATTCACCGGAGATCCGGCAGGCACTTGTGTGGATGCGGGCAAATCAGACGCCGAAAACTTCCGAAAATGGACTCGATCCTGAAGACGCGTACTTTCACTACGCGCTCTACTACGCAGTCCAGGCTTTTCGACTTACGGTTCCCGAAAATCAACGCGAGGCGTGGCGTGAGGAGCATGCTGTCCTCTGCGCGAAACTCCGGAAACTTCAGAGACCGGACGGGTCGTGGAATTCTCCGGTCAGTTCGGATTACGCGACGGCGTGTGCGCTGATCGTACTTTTCGCGGAAAATTCCTACTTGCCGATCTTCGAGTACTGACCGTCTTTCAGGTGCCTCACTCGCGTTCCTGTTTGTCCCGGCAAAGGTAAAGGATCACGTTTGCCGTCATTTTGCGGAATCGCTCTTCCTCGAAATCTTCCCAATGTCCCAACGCGGTGTAAAAGACTTCGCCGCCCCACTCATTTTTTCGAAGCCACGTCAATGGTTCTGTACGTCCCATGACCGTTCCGACTTGAAAAAGCTGTGCATTTTCGGCGATCGGGAGCGTGAAATAGAGCGACCCGGCAGAATGCCACGGCTGCGTATCAACGCCGTCAAAAATCGGGTGCGTTTTGGCGATCTCCAGCGTTGAAACGCGCGTTCCGCGGTCATTCGGTCCGTGATTATGATAGTTGCCTCCAAGGACCTGCGCGTCAAACTCACGCCATTCGCAGAACCCCTCCGTCGGCTTTTTTTTGCCGTCAAAAGAGAGCGAAAACGCATGACTTGCCGTCCGGAATGCCATGAGCGGCTTTCCCTGTTTCAGGAAATCCTGAAACTCTTTCATGTCCTCGTTTTTCAGTGCGATGCGCCGAATGTAAAGCAGCACGACATCCGCCTGACGCAGTTCCTGCATATTGGTGAAATCTGCGCCTCCGTGTCCGTGGATGACTACCGTTCGGATCGGATAGTTCGATTCCAGCCACTCGGCAAGCTCCGGGAAAAGCGTGTCGGCATGGTAGTGATCGTCGCTGACGATGATCGCCGCCAGAGGACGCGTATCTTCTTTTGGCGCATTTTCTGAACTTTCAGCCAACGGCACCGCCATTTCTGCAAAACAGACGGAGAGCACAGACCAAAAGAAAAGGAGAGCTCCCGAAAACTGAAGCGTCCGGAACACCATTCGCTCAAAAATCGTTCTTTTTCCAAAAAATTTCATCAAATTTCCCTTTCTTTTAGCCTTTAGCTGTTGGCCTTTAACCTTTGGCTGTTGGCTCAAAAAAGCTAAAAGCTGAAAAAACTAAAGCCACTGCGGTTTCTCAAACGTGCTGAGCATTTCCGTCATTTCTTCCATGTGACTGGAGACCTCGATCTTCTGCGGACAGACCGACTCACAACGCCGGCAGCCGACACAGTAGTGCGGGAGCTTTGACGGATCGAGCATGTTCATTTCCTGCAGAAATGTCCACGAGGCCTTCTTGCGTCGGTAATTATTCAGGATGGAGAGCGATTTCGGAATGTCCACACCCATCGGGCAGGGCATGCAGTAACGGCAGCCGGTGCACGGAATGGGAGACCCCATTTTCCACGCGAGAAGAGCGTCCGGAATGACTGCGTTTTCTGTGTCCGTCAGCGTTCGGAAATTGGACATGAACTCGATATTTTCGCGGAGCTGGTCCATTGACGACATTCCGCTCAGTACCGTGTAGACGTTCTCCGGCGCACCCGCAAAATAGAGTGCCCACTGGATCGGTGAAAGCTCCGGAGCGGCATCACTGAAAACTTTGGCGACCTCTTCCGGAAGTGCTGGAGCCGCCAGCGCGCCGCCGCGGATCGGTTCCATGATGGAAACAGACAAACCCGCATCACGCAGAAGCTCGTACTGTCCCTGCGCATCCTGTTCCGTCCAGTCGATATAGTTCAGCTGGATCTGGCCGAATTCCCAATCGAAACGTTTTAGACACTTCGCAAGCACTGCGGGCGAGTCGTGGAAAGAGAAACCGAGATGGCGGATCTTGCCTGCATCGCGCATTTTAACGAGAAACTCGTAGATCTTCAAATCTTCAAGCCGATCGATCTTGCCGGCCGTCATGTTGTGTGCAAGGTAAAAATCGAAGTATTCGACTTGGCATTTTTTCAGCTGTTCATGAAAAATTCGCTCCGTATCAGACTCGGTCTGAACGAGCCAAGAGGGCATTTTGTCGGCGAGAAAAAACGATTCGCGCGGATGACGTGCAAGTGCTTTTCCAACGACGATCTCCGACTGTCCGTCATGGTATCCATAGGCGGTGTCGAAATAGTTGATGCCGTGCGCGAGCGCATGATCGAACATTTCGAACGCCTTTATTTCATCGATCTCCTGCGAATCTGCTTTCACGACCGGAAGACGCATCGTACCGAACCCCAAAAGCGAAATTTCTTCGCCGGATCTGCCAAATTTCCGTTTCTCCATAGGATCTTGACTCCAATTCTGTTTCTATTTCTATTTCTATTTCTGTTTCTATTACTATTACTATTACTATTGCGTAAAATATGAAGGGGATCTTAAGGAAACTTCAAGGAACTTCCCCTAAACCCAATTTCAGAAAACGCAAACGTACTTTTCACGATTTCGGCACGTTTGTGTTTTTTCTTTACCGAAATTTGCGAAAATCGTACACAGGGTATTCCCTTTTATGCGCGGCGTACGCCCTCGATGTAGACACCGCAGATCCTGGAGTCCAGCTCAAACGGCGAGCCGGACGTCAAGACGAAGTCCGCGTCTTTTCCAGCTTCCAGTGAGCCGACGCGGTCCGCGATGCCGAGATGCTCCGCCGGGCGGATCGTGATGGCGCGCAGAGCCTCAAAGGGGTCCATTCCTGCACGGATCGCCAAGCCGGCACAAAGCGAAAGCATATCCTGCGGAATGACCGGCGAGTCGGTAATGATCGAGACGGGGCAGCCTGCCTGCGAGAGGATCGCAGCGGTCTCAAAGGATTTGTGCTGGAGCTCGAATTTCGTAGGATGGCCAAGCGTCGGCCCTACGGCAAGCGGAACGTTCTCGGACGCGAGTTCTTCTGCAATGAGATGCCCCTCCGTCACATGCTCCAGCGTGATGCGCAAATTGAATTCCTTCGCAATGCGCAGTGCGTTAAAGAGGTCGTTCGTCTGGTGCGCATGCGCCTTGAGCGGAATCTCGCGTCGAAGGACCGGGAGGAGCGATTCAAGCCGAATGTCGAATGCAGGACGTTTAGAGAGATCGTCGCCGGCCGCTTCCAGTTTTTCGCGGTACTCTGAGGCACGAAAGAGGATCTCGCGGAAAATGGCGGAAATGGTCATTCGCGATGAAATGCTTTTCGACTGGTAGACGCGCCGGGGATTCTCGCCGAATGCGCACTTCATTGCGACGGTTTCCTTCAGGATCATGGAATCGACGCGTTTTCCAAAGGTCTTCACCGCCATGAACGTCCCGCCAAGGACATTTGCGCTCCCCGGTCCCGTTCCGACGGTCGTGACGCCGCCTTCCAGCGCTTTTTTGATGGAAGGATCCAGCGGATTGAAACCGTCGACCGCGCGAAGATGGGGAGTCAGAAAGTCGTTCAGTTCGTTTCCGTCCTGCCCTTCGTAACCGATCCCGGATCCGTAAAGCCCCAGATGGCAGTGTGCGTCCACGAATCCCGGCCAGATGTCCAGCCCGGAAGCATCCAGGATCTCCGCTGATGATGGAAGCGGCTCACACTGTGAAAGCTCCTCCTCGCGAAGGACTTTCAGGATCTTCCCGTTTTCGATCCGGATCTCGCCAATGTACGGGACTTTGTGAACTGCATCGTGGATCTTTCCGCCGCGGACTGCAAGCATGATGGACCTCCATTCCATGAAATCAACTGGTTAAAGAAAATGCCCGCCAGTCCCGCATGGGGAACGGACGGGAAAAATTTTAGGAAAAATTTTAGGAAAATTTTAGGAATGAGTTCAGGAAATGCCTCCTAAACCCTCCTGACATTTTCCTAAACTCCAACTGGAGACCGGATTCATTTGCTAATGAATTCGACTCCGATCCCCTTGTGTTCAATAAAGCAAGTCTTCATCCACGGACGCGGATTGCTGACCGGGACGATGATCTTGAATTTTTTGACGACTTCGTCGAAATTCGCGACTTTGAACGCCACGTGCGGACGCTTGCGGATGCATTCCGGGAACGGTGCGTCGTCTTCGAACTTCAGCCATTCGATGC
>SUVI01000211.1 GCA_015062085.1 Planctomycetaceae bacterium | reverse complement strand
GCATTTGGATAAAACCGGAAGCGGAACGTGGACTCTCGCCGGGACAAACACTTACACGGGAAAGACAGCCGTGAAAGACGGGATCCTTGACCTCACCGGCTCCATCACCTCGGACATATCCGTTCAGGAGAGGGCATTCCTCATGGGAACTGGGACCATTGACGGAAATTTGAGTTTTGACGGAGGAACTTACCTCGTGGATCTCACTCAGGCGGATGTCCTGGAACAGGTGCTGAATAGTGGTCTGCTGGAGGTTACGGGATCGCTTTCCGCAGACGACGACACGCTTGTGCTGGAACTTATCGCTGACGCGAGTGTCCTTGATTTATTCACGGAAGACGAAAAATACAGTGTGATGAACGTCCAAACGCCGGACGGCCAGCTGTTGGCTGTGAGTCTTGAACTGGCCGATGCTGTTGGAGTGTGGAACTCCGGATATGATGCACAGACGGGAGATCTTTGGATCGCGCTGGTTGGAGAGGGAGGAACTCCTTCGTCCTCCGTGCCGGAACCCTCGACGTTTACGCTTCTCGTTACGGCACTCGGTTTCTTAGGTCTCTGCAGGGTGAGATGCCGCAAGACGGCTTGGTAACGCAGAAAAAACGTCCATTTTCATGAAGGCCTCCCATCGTGCGGGAGGCTTTTTCGATTGGGGACAGTGCGAATAGACGGCTCGTTTTTTCATGAAAAATTTCCAGAGTGTGAAGCTCTTTTCGTACGTTTTGTGCGTTTCTGATCAGTGTCTCGCGGGGTGGGAGTACAGTCGAGATCCCGATATGATCCGATCTGCGGCTGCCGGATGAGCCACAAATTTTCCTTTTCCACTTGACGCGGGGCGTTTTTTATGGTAAAATACAAAAAATACAAGATTTCATTTTTATCCAGCCTTTCATTTTTTAGAAAGTTCAGATCATGAAAAAATTCCTGTCTTTTTGGTGCGCGTTTTTGTGCGGAGGTGCGTGCGCGGTCTCTCTCCTTTTGGGGGCTGGAAACATTTCGGCGCAAACGGTGAATGAGACTGCGAAACCGTCTCTTGAGGAGAATTTTCGCTCGGCTCCGCTCATTCTTCCGGGTGAGTCCATTTCGCTCAAGCCTCTTCCGCTCTGGCACACGAACGGACCGCTGACGGATGAGCTGATCCGCGAGTTTTTTGAGAAGGGGACTGAGAATGGCTTTGGCGGGTACACATTCCTGCCGCTTGGACGCCATGTTCCGACTGAGCCGAAGTATTTGACGGACGGATACTTTGAGTATTTCGGAAAGATCCTCGAAGAAGCGAAAAAACGCGGACAGAAGATCGTGTTTTACGATGACGTGGACTTCCCGTCGGGAACTGCCGGCGGAAAGATGCTAGAGCTTTACCCGGACGACATTACGAAGCGTCTCGATATGGAAGAGTGGACCGTCACGGGTCCGCAAGAGAGATCGGAATTTCGTTTTTCCCGGAAACTGAACCAGAACTGGAAAGACGGGATGATCCAGGCAGTCGTCGCGATGGATCTGAAAACGTGGAAGCGGATCGACCTGACGAAGGATGCGTCTGCGGACATTTCCGATACCCAGATCGTCTGGAACGTGCCGGACGGCGAGTGGAAAGTCATGGTCTTTTACGCGGTGACGGACGGGAACAAAGTGGACAATATGGATCCGGAAGCGATGAAGAAATTCCTTTCTCTGACGTACGAGAAATACTATGAGCGCTTCCCTGAGCATTTTGGAACGACGATCCCGGTTTCGTT
The DNA here is from genome assembly GCA_015062085.1 of Planctomycetaceae bacterium. Next base: position 3,000 of record SUVI01000211.1, on the reverse strand, counting down.
CTTTGATGACGTGACCATTACGCAGACGAAAGGCGGACGGAACTGGACTCGCGTCTTCAATGCGAAGTACGAGGAGCTTTACGGGCGCTCTCCGGCCCTCGACTACCCGGCGATCTTCATGTCGATCGGTCCGGAAACGGCCTCGGCGCGCGTGCGTATTTGGACGACGAGAAACGAACTTTTCGCGGACGGTTACCCGAAGGTGGTCCACGACTGGTGCGCTGCGCACGGGCTGATGTCGAGCGGTCATCCGCAGGGCCCGTATACGATCCAGCCGAACAATATGTGCGGAGATGAAATGCTGACGCACCGATCGAGCGATGCGCCTCTTTTCGACTCGATCCACTACTATGGTCACGGACGGGATGGATTCAAGGTCCCGACATCTGCGGCGGTCACGTTTGACAAACCGCTCTGTCTTGTGGAGATCTACGGCAACTATCGAGACGGTGTTCGGAATGGAAAACCGGAATTTGATGACCGGATGCTTTACCGCAGCGGTATGGAGATCTTCTGCCGGGGCGGAAACGTTCTTCTCCCGCACGGGATCTGGACGGACCCCGGGAAAATGTACATTCCGCCGGATATTTCATGGCGTAACGCGAATTTGAAGGGCACTCTTCCGCAGTATGGTGAGTGGGTGAGCCGGATCAGTTTGATCCTCCGTCACAGTCAGCACGTCGCGGACATTGGGATCGTTTACCCGATCGACAATTTGAAGGCTTTTTTTTACTTCCACAAAAACTTCCCGCCGGGAGAGTATCCGTACGGACTCTACATTCCGTCGGAAACGGACTATCTCGCGGTCGGGAGCGACCTGACGTCGCGTATTTATCGAGACTTCACGTACCTTCATCCGGATACGATGGCGTCACGCTGCTCGGTCGGCAAGACGGCAGACGGGCGGACAGTCTACCAGCTGAAAAACGAGAAGAATCCGCAGGATTACGAAGTCCTCATCCTGACGGGTTCCGAAGTGATTTCGCGTGAAACGCTCCGCTCGGTGCTTGAATTCCATCGTGCGGGCGGAAAAGTTCTCGCGACGACCCGCCTTCCAGACCGAGCGTCAGAAGGGCCGGAATTTGACGCGGAGATCTGCGCGATGATCGAGGAACTTTTTGGCGTGGATCCGCGGGTCCAGGGACAGGTCGAGGCACAGCTTTCCGGTCAGGAAGACATCGTGCGCCCGGCGAGTTTCCGTGCGTATCGGGAGCAGAACGCCTACGGCCAGTACGTCATGCAGTATCCGGGGGGCGAGACGCGGGCACTTTCAGAGATCCGCCGCGAGCGTGCGATCTTCCTTCCGAAGCCGACTCCGGATGCATTGCGCGGCGCTCTCGACGCGCTCATTGCGGTTCCGGACGTCCGGATCGTTTCACATGACGGTAAACGGCTTCCGACGGTAGACATTGCGCCGCGCGGACACTACGACTACGACGGAATGGTCCAGTACATTCACAAAGTGAAGGACGGACGCGATTTCTATTTTATCGCCAACTCCTCGGATTCCGGCGTATCTCTCGACGTCTCGCTGCGCGGAACGTTCCGGACGCTGGAGTTCTGGGACCCCATGACCGGCGAAATGACGGCCGTGCCGGAGTCGATGGTGACTCGTGAAGCCGGTTTCGTGAAGATCTCCGGTCTGGAACTTGCTCCGATCCAGTCGAAATTCATCGTCGGGACGAAAGAGTAAAGATAGACTGCCAGCGTGGTCGGCGTTTGACCTTCCGCGCAGATGAAATTCTCGGCAGGGGGCCTGAGTCAGCGTTTCCCTGCCGTTTCGTTTTTTCATGTTTGAAAATGGAGGTACACACGGTGAGTGCGTTTGATTTTGATCGGGAAATTGACCGGTACGGTACCGGGTCCATCAAGTATGGATTTCATGAAACGTACGGGAAACCGCAGGATGTGATCCCGCTGTGGGTCGCGGACATGGATTTCCAGTCTCCGCCGGAAGTTCACGAGGCATTGACCCGGTACGCAAAGGACGGTGTCTTTGGATATACTTACGCACTTCCGGAATACCATGAAGCCGTTGGCGGGTGGATGGAGCGCAGATTTGGCTGGTGTCCGGATCCGGAGTGGGACCAGACGATCCCCGGCGTCATGTTTGGTGTCGCGGCCGCCATTCGCGCACTGACGAAAGAGGGGGAGACCGTCCTCATCCAACAGCCGGTCTATCCGCCGTTTCAGGAGATCATTGCGTCAAATCGCCGGAAACTTGCCGTGAATGAGCTGGTCTTGAAGGACGGCCGGTACGAGATCGATTTTGAGGCGTTCGAGCGTCAGATCATTCGGGAAAATGTACGGGTCTTTCTACTTTGCTCGCCGCACAATCCGGTCGCGCGTATCTGGACGGAAGCGGAACTGCGCCGAATGGGAGAACTCTGCCTGAAATACGGCGTCCGGATCATTTCGGACGAGATCCACGCGGATTTTGCGCTCTTCGGAAACCGGCAGATCCTCTTTCCGACGCTGGGTGAAGAGCTTGCGCGGAACTGCGTTTTGTGTACCTCGCCGAGCAAGACGTTCAACCTGATGGGCCTTCAGACCGCGAATATGTGGATCCCGGATCCGGAAATTCGTGCGGCGGTGGTGAAAGAATGCCAGCGTTCCTTCTGGTTCGGGATCAACGCGATGGCGCTGACGGCTTCCGCGGCGGCGTACCGTCATGGGGAAGAATGGCTCGATGCGCTGTGTGTGTACCTTGAGGAAAACGTGCGTCTGGTCACTCGGCGTCTTGCGGAGATGAACTCCGGCATTCAGCCCGTCACGCATGACGGCACGTACCTCATGTGGCTCGACTGCCGCAGTCTGGGGATGAGTTCCGGAAAACTCGACGCGTTCTTCACGGAGAAGGCGAAACTCTGGCTTTACCCCGGCGTACTTTTCGGAGCCGGCGGTCCCGGATTCTTCCGCATGAACATCGGTGCCCCCCATTCTGTGCTTGCCCGCGCGATGGACCAGCTGGAAGACGCGTTTCGGATGGGGGGGCCGGAT
>SUVI01000210.1 GCA_015062085.1 Planctomycetaceae bacterium | reverse complement strand
ACGCACCGACCCAAGACGCACCGACCCAAGACGCACCGACCCAAGACGCACCGACCCAAGACGCACCGACCCAAGACGTACCTGAAAAAGACGTACCTGAAAAAGACGTTCCTGAAAAAGACGTACCTGAAAAAGACGTACCTGAAAAAGACGTACCTGAAAAAGACGTTCCTGAAAAAGAAACTGTCGAGACCGTCCATTCACCTTCCGCCTCAGCCCAGGGGCCGGATCTGATCCGCCGTGCGCTCCTCATCTCTTCTGCGACGGCTGCCGGAGCTGGAGTTGGGCATTTTCTGAACCTGCGCAATGTCCGAAAACCGGATGAACTGAAAGCGGACACCGAGCGTCAGGTCCTCCCGCCGGGCGCGTGGTCCTACGAAAAATTCCGCACACGCTGCGTTGGCTGTGGGCTGTGTGTTGGTGTCTGCCAAGGAAACGTCATTTCACTTTCCATGGGACAGCACGGACTTTACGGCACGCTTCAGCCGTTCCTGAATTTCGAGCAGGGAAAATGCCTCCCCGACTGCGACGCCTGCATGAAGATCTGTCCGACCGGCGCGCTGGAAGATCTGGGGCTTGAGGTCAAGAAGAAACTCCGCCTCGGCATCGGAAGCTACGATCCGCTGGGCTGCCGTGCGTTTCTCGGAACGCATCCGTGTGCGAAGTGCGAGCAGGCCTGCCCGCAGAAGGCGATCTCCATGGTCGAGTTCCGCGGACGCAAGATCCCGAAATTCAACGACGATCTTTGTACCGGCTGCGGCGCGTGTCAGCTGGTCTGCCCGAAAAACGTCATGCGCGTGATCCCGGCTGTGGAACAGACGGTCCTTGAGATCACGGAAACCGAAACAAAATCAGAAGAAAAAGAAGGAGAAAACGCATGAATCGACGTGACTTTCTGCAGACAGCGGCCGCGGTTTCTGCCGCCTCTTCCGTAAATCTGGTCTCGGCCTCCGAAAACGCGCCCGTGCCGACTCCGTCAGGTGCTGGCCCGGCAGACGGTGCCCTGGCGACTCCGGAAAACGCTGGTTCAATGAGTCCGTCAGGAACTTCCCCGGACGCTCCGCCGCAGGTCTTTCGGAATCCGTTCAAGGGCGGTCTTTCGCTTCCGTCGCTTGGTTTCGGCGTTTTCCGAATGCCGATGGATACGAACATCTCGCAAAAGCTCGTCGACACCGCCATGGCGTCCGGGATCAACTATTTCGACACGGCATACACGTACCTCGGAGGAAAAGCAGAGGATCTCTGCGCTCGGCTTCTGGCCAAATATCCGCGGGAAAGTTACTTTTTTGCCACGAAAATGCCGCCGATGAATCCCGGAAACACGCCGGCGGACCTCACCCGGATCTTTGACGACCAGCTTAAAAAAAGCCGCGTCGAGTACTTCGATTTCTACCTCTGCCACAATCTGCAGGTCAATTCGTGGGCACACGCGAAAAGAGTCGGCATGGTCGAATTCCTCCAGAAGAAAAAAGAGGAAGGAAAGATCCGGAATCTCGGCTTCTCGTTCCACGACACGCCGGAACTTCTGGCCGAGATCGCCGATTTCCATCCGTGGGATTTCGCGCTCATCCAGCTCAACTATTTCGACTGGATCCCCTACCGCAGCGGCGAGCAGTATGAGGTCCTGCGCAAACGAAACATTCCGATCTGCGTCATGGAACCGCTTCGCGGCGGCCTGCTGGCGGATCTGGGGGAAAAGGGAAACGCCGTCTTCAAAAATGCCGATCCGAATGCGACCGTGGCGTCCTGGGCATTCCGCTACGCCGCGTCTCTTCCCGGCGTCTTCACCGTCTTAAGCGGCATGGACTGCATGGAGCATCTGACGGAAAACATTCAGACTTTCTCCAATTTCAAACCCATCACTGACGCAGAGAAAAAAGTCATCACGGCCGCCCTTGAAGCGTTCGGATCGACTGGTTCCATTCCGTGTACCGACTGCAAATACTGCCTTCCGTGTCCGCTGGAGATCGACATTCCCTCCGTCTTCACGATCTACAATCAGTTCAAAAGGACCATCGACATTCGCCCGCGGTTTCCGGGGATCCGCCAAATGGAACTCAAGATGCTCGAACAGGCCAAAACGTGCGTTTCATGCAAGCAGTGCCTGAATCGCTGCCCGCAGAAGATCAACATTCCGGAAGCGCATCGGCAGGTCGTGAAAGACGAAATGAAACGAAACGTCTGAGACGCTGAAACAGACGAAATGAAAGGGAACGTTTCTGGAGACGCTCCCTTTCTTCTTTTTCGTGTTTTAGAGGTGAAAACGCACGGTAAACGGGCAGACCGCTGCCGGATGGACCAGCCTTTTACTCGCAGGTCACGAAAACCCCTTCTCCCGTTTCGAGCGGAAATACGTAAAAGCCGTCTTTGTCCGGCTCCTGCACTTCCGGGATCCCCTTGCGCCACGAGGTTACTTTTTTCGCATTCAGACGCAGTTTCACGAGAGTGCTCTGCGCCGCTTCAAGTTCCGTCATGTTCACGAGCGTGAATGCCGTCCCGTGCGGATCTTTTTCGTCTTCCTCTTTCGCGAAACAGCCGATCAGAAGTGGATCCGGACAGGAGAGCTCGCGGATCGTTTTGAAATTGCGGTACTCATTCGTCATGCGCAGGTACGGGACCTCCTCCGACGCATTGTGCGTAAACGCTCCCAGATTCCGGTACTGGCAGAAGACGTCGGAAATGTTTCGGATCTCCTGAAAAACTGTCCGTGCGTCAAACCACGCAGGCATTCGGTTTCCGCGATAGTCCAGAAGCGACGTGCGCTCCGGGCTTGGCCGGCCGTAGGTCCAGCAGAGGATCCCGCGGGCTCCAAATGAAAGGAGAGAGTAGCACTGCCAGCGGAATTCTGCGGCGTTCGGCGTCCGTTTCGACGGGATCCAGCCGAAAGTCTGGATGCAGCACCAGAATTCCTTTTTTCTTTCCCGCGCGACCGACGCGATGACGTTGATCGACTCAATGTAGTCCGTGTACGTGTACCGCAGACCATTCCGCCAGTTCAGCGGGTAAATGTCCGTGCAGATGTAGTCCGTCGGCACGAGGTCACAGTAGCTCTCGCAGTACTTTCGGTAAAGTTCCGGATCCGGATCGTAGTATTCGATCGCTGCGGCGTGGGCACCGAATTTCAGCTGTGCGGCATTCGCGTACATAGGCAGGAGATTGATGTAGGGGATCTTGCCGGTCGCTTTGGCGTAATCTTCGCAGATCTTTCCGAAACGCGGATAGGAATCCGTTCCCGGCTCGTCGGTAATGTAGTGTCCGCAGAAAGAGGGATGGTCGAAGTACTCTTCCCCGGCAGTCTCGGGCTGATGCCAGCCTCCGTCATTGATGTAGACCTCGATCCCAAGCCGATCGCACTCCCGGAAGAGCATTCCGCGGTGCTGCGACGCAGCCGCTCCGTTCGTCGCGATGAGCAGGTCAAACCCGCAGTCTCGAAAATCCTGGAGCTGCCGTTCATCAAAATACTGCGCATTGAAACTTCCCCAGCCTCCGATCCGGATGCGCTCGCGCGTGAAGTACTCCGGCGGGAAAGGACTCGAAATGCGGCATCCAAAACGGTCGGCGATGTCCGCGGGAAGCGGAATGGCTGGACGTTCCTGCGTGACTTCTTCCAGTGTGTACCGTCCCGCTTTTTCCGCAATGTACCAGATAAAACCGCGCTGATTGACGCACGACGGGACCGGTTTCCCATCGCAGCAGACTGTCAGTGCCGTCCCGCTGCGCGCGGCTTTCACGAGCTCCGGAGTCCGCTCAAAAAGAAGATCCGCTTCCCGCCAGCCCTCTGAAAGCGTGCCGCCCGGGATCAGGCATCGGATCCCATGACGGTACAGGATCGTCTCTCGTGCATAGTCAGGCAGATCGCGCGCGTCGGCAAGAAACTTTTTCGCAGCTTCCTCGGAAGAAAAGAATCCCAGCCGTGAGATCTCGAGCTGGGCATTCAGATCGCTCGGATTGATGGGGTCCAGACGGAATGACGTGACGGTCCCCTTCCAATTTCCGTGTTTTGCTGTCCGCATATCGAAGATCAGGTCGTGCCATTGTCCGTCACCCTGCACAGGAAACGGCGTAAAGCTCTCGTCCGAAAGCGTTTGGAGCGTATCTGTCGTGAAAAACAGACCGCCGATCTTCTGCTGCGTCTTCATACGATAGCGAAACGCCCAAAACGGCCGCTCTTCCGCACAAAATTGCTCCTCCAGATCCATCGGAATGGTGAACGTCGTGTCGGTCCCCGTCGTCCGAAGCATCGTCAACCCCAGCTGCTGCGAGAGATCTCCCTGATTCACGACCGCTCGGGCAAAGTCGCTTCCGTGATTCAGGATCCAGACCGGCTCTTTCTTCTTTTCGTCCGCCCGACTTGGCAAACAGAGGGAAAAAGAGGCCCAAAACGTCAATAAAAAACACAAAACAGCAGCATGATCCCATTTTTTCATGAAAACGATCCTTTTTTAACCAAACAGTAAATCGGTAAAACAGCAAAACGGCAGGGATCTGTCTCAAATTCCCGACAGACCGAAAAGACCCGCATTCGCGGATCGATCTCATTTTATCCGCAGCCCCTCAAAAAATCAAGGGGGCCCTGCTGCGGAAAATAAAAAAGCCGACAGCAGATCCTTCTACTGTCGGCTCCGAATCAGGAACAGCTTATGGTTTCACTAAGTGGAGGGAACCCCCAGCTGCTCTTCCTCTTCTTCCTGAATGATGATTCGAGGCGTGACCATCATCATCAGGCTGGTGGTTTCGCGTCCAATACCGGTGTTCTTGAACAGACGGTTGATGAACGGGATCTTGTTGAGGATCGGAACACCCTTTTCGTTACGGCCTT
>SUVI01000016.1 GCA_015062085.1 Planctomycetaceae bacterium | reverse complement strand
ACTCGTCACGCTAGAGGGGATCTGTACGGACAAGAGGTTCGTACATCCTTCAAACGCACTGTCGCCGATACTCGTCACGCTAGAGGGGATCTGTACGGACAAGAGGCTCGTACATCCTTCAAACGCACTGTCGCCAAGACTCGTTACGCTGGAGGGGATCCTCAGGTCTTTGAGCTTAGCACACTCGGCAAACGCACTGTTGCCGATGCTCTTCACACTGGCAGGAAGCGTCACTTCTTCGAGCTCCGTGCATCCGAAAAATGCAAATTCTCGAATCTCGTCTACGGTAAAGGAGATCCGAACAGACGTGAGGGCGGTACACTTGTAAAACGCGCTGCTGCCGATCTTCTTCACGCCATCAGGGATAATATAAACGGTGCGTTCGCTGCCTGCGGGCACTTGTATGAGCCAACTCCCGTCCTTGGAAAACAGGATCCCGTCCACACTCTTATAATTCTTGTTTTCCGCTGAAACGACAAACTCTTTCAGGTCAGCCGTCTCTCTAAATGCCCATTTTCCGATGCTCGTTACACTGGCAGGGATCGTCACGGATCGGAATGACGTATTGCCTTCGAACGCGAACGCATTCTCTTCAATGTGCGTTACTCCGTCGGGGATCGTTAAAGTTTCAGCCTCGCCGGCATATCCAGTGACCGTGACCATTTTTAACCCGGGATTGATGGAATACTTCAATCCCAAGCCGTCCAACTCGGTTTTGAGTTCTGCGTAAGGATCAGAAGGCGGTAAAACCGTCTCAGTTCCAGGATCCGTTTCCGTTTTCGTTTCCGTTTTCGTTTCCGTTTTCGTTTCCGTTTTCGTTTCCGTTTTCGTTTCCGTTTTCGTTTCCGTTTTCGTTTCCGTTTCCGTTTCAGGCTCCGTTCCTATTTCCTTTACAAAATCTGTTATAGCTGTTGTACCATTTCGGATCATATCCGACAGCCATTGGGACGCATCCCCTTTTTTGTGCCACCCAACAAACACAGCAACGATCAGTAATAGAAAAGCGAACCAGCAGCCGACGAACCAGGCGCCGATCGGCCCCGCTCCTTGTTTTTTCTTACTATGAGGAGCCGCGCTTTTGACAGGAGCATCGATACTGGCAGCAAAAGTTTGAAAGGCCGCCGTTCCTTTACTCACATCTTCCCAATTTAGAACCCTCTCCCAATTCTCAGGAGTTTTAGGCAGTTCTTTGCTGCTGAAATCAAGCATTCGGTCCCGACATTCCTTGATCTCTCTCTCGATATCCTGAATCTCCTGGCTATTTTCCCACTTGCCATTGCGCAGATTTTCCTCCTTCACATTCTTCTGCTCGTCAATAACCCCCTCGATCGCCTCGAAATAGTCCTTGAACATAGCGATAATGTTTTTTTCCAATTCCTCTCTTTTGGAAATTTCCTGGCGGATCTCCTCCAAGAAGTCATCAAACGGGATTTCTTCGGTCTCGAGCGATGTCGGATTTTCCAACTCCGCAAGAAACTCTCCACAAGTCTTAAAGCGTTTCCACTTTTCCTTATTCAAGGCTCTACAGAGAACGTTGTAGGTCGCATTGCCTAAGTTTTGATGTTTGGGAAGCGACAGCATTTGGGCCTTGGCGATCGTAGTTGCATTGCCTCCGCGAAACGGACGTTGTCCCGTAAGGAATTCGTAGGCAATAACCGCAAGTGCGTATTGGTCCGTACGTCCATCCTGCAGTTTGGCATCAAACTGTTCGGGCGCCATATACGCGGGAGTTCCATTACGAGCCTGACCATGTTCTGTTACCGTTTCCGCTCCTTCCGTATGGATCTGCGCCGCGATACCGAAATCGATGAGCCAAGGATGTGTGATCTCGTTCTGTTTGCGGAAAATGATGTTTTCCGGTTTCACGTCCCGATGAAAGACCTTTGCGTAGTGGATCACGTCCAGCGCATCTGCGACTTTCTTGAGGATCGGGAGGATCTCGGAGAGCAGGAGTCCGTTTTGATGGTTTGGTTGTGCATTGAACCACTCGCGGAGCGTTTTACCCTCAGCATACTCCATGACGAGAAAAATGCCGTAAACCGGATCCGTTTCGATTCCGATAAGCGGGCAGATATACTGGTGATTTAAACTATTTGTCAGCTTGAAAACACGCCGAACTTCTTCGGTCGCTTTTTTATTATTGCGATGTTCTTCCTTGAGCAGCTTGCAGACTACGATCTGTTTCACACCGCCGGAAGTTTTCTCCGCTTGCCACGTGACTCCGAACCCGCCCTTGCCGAGTTCCTTTACAAGACAGTATTCCCCATGCTCTCCAATTTTAGTTCCCGGGGATAACGGCTTCGGATGATTCGGAGCATTGTTGGGATCTGGGATGGAATTTCCTGGATCCGAAGATAAAATAGTACCTGGCATGAAAAACCTCACTCTATAGGAAAATTTAAGGTATATTCTTGGCCATTTTATCCAATTTTCAAAAATATTCAAGGGGGATGTGGACTAAAAAAATGGATCATGAAAGAAAACTTTTTTTCTATTTTACGGTTTTTCCCCTCTGGAAATTTTCGCAGAATTGTAGTATACTGAAAGCGTGTGTTGATCATCCCGCCAAAATTTCCTCAAATGGAGTCCCATTATGCGTCCCAAAACCATCCTTCCGTTTGCGTTTTCTCTGATGTTGGCCCCTGCTCTGATCTGCGGGCAGGAATTTTCTCCCGAAACGCAGCGTGTTATGCACGATTCCGTTCAGCGTGCGTTCGAGACCGTCCGGACGGGCGATGCGTCTAGGCTCGCGGAACTGGAGAAGATGCTCCTCGACCCGCGGCTCTGTACCGCTGCGCGTACCGCACTTGAAAATCTTCCAGACCGGGCGGGGATCCCGACGCTTCGAAAAGGGCTCGGCTCGCCGCATGAAGAGTGCGCAGCAGGCGCGATCACGTCGCTCGGAATGATGGAAGATGCCGAGTCCGTCTCCCGTCTCGCAGAATTCGCATCGTGTGACTGCCACTCGATCCGGATCCGGACAGCGGCACTTCGGGCACTCGGCAGGATCGGTGCGGCGGAAGGTCTCCTCGTCCTTCAAAACGCGCTGTGTGATGAGGATCCCGCGCTCCAGCGTGCAGCCGCAGACGGTCTCTTCACCGCGGCAGCAAAACTCGCAGGATCAAACAGGCGATCCGACATGGAAACGGCCGCCGAGTATTTTCGAAGCGTCCGCAGCGCGAAGATCGACGGTCCAACGACTCGGATCGCGCTTCAAAATGAACTTCTCCTGACCGGCGACGCCAGCCTTTTCCAAAATCTCCTGCGCTCTCCGGACGACGCGGATCTCCGCACAGCCCAAACCGTTTTGACGCAAACCAACTCGGACGCGCTTTTCCGAACAGCACTCCAGACACTCACGGACCTTCCGGAAGAACGGCAGGAAAAGATCCTCGCAGCACTTGCGGTCACCGAGCGCACGGACCTTACGCCGGCATTGCTCGCACTTCACGGAAACGACGCCGTTCCGCAGGCGGCACTGCTCGCGGCACTTGGGGAACTGAAAGACGTTCGGGCACTCGACACGCTGGTACGAACACTGAATTCCGAAGACGAAACGCTCCGAAATACGGCGGTCCGCGGCCTTTGCGGTCTGAAACCGGAAGAGATCCAGGAAGCGGTAGGAAAGATCCTTCAAAACGGCTCGGCACAGGAAACAGAACAGCTCGCGGCGCTTGAGATCGTACAGAAACAGCGTCTGACGGCACTTCTTCCGCAGGTAAAACTCCTCATGACGGACTCTCCCAGCCCGAAAATCACCGCGTCGGCCATGGAAGTCTACTCGCAGATCATCACTCCGACGCCAGGCGACATTGCGGAGTTTGCGACGGTGTTTGAAGTCCAGGAACGCTACCCGAAAGAGGTCTTTGAGTCCGCAATGGCGAATCTTTGCCGAAGATCGGCCGCCAAATCGGAAACGATCGAGTGTCTCGTGAAACTCTACCCGGACGACCCCGTCACGCTCGTTCGCCGGGTCAGCGCCGTCGGCGGGAAACAGAGTGCAGAACTGCTCGGAAAGTACGCGGAAATGTACGCACAGGACGGCTCGGAGACCGGTATTGCTGTAGTGGATGAGGCGACGGAAATGCTCGGAAAATGGCCCTCTGCCGATGCGGGGAACGTTCTGGGACGCTTGGCCGTCACGCTTCCGGAGGGGAAATTCAAGACCCGCGCCCTTCGCGGTTACCTGCGGATCCTGCGTCAAATGGGGATGGCGCCGCTCGAAAAACGCCGAATGCTCAGCAACGCGCTCGCCCTGACGGAAGGAAGACCCGAGGAAAGGGAGCGTTTCGCGGCGATCATTCCGCAGTTTGAAAAACAGTTCCCAGAAAGAACGCTCTTCAACGGAAAAGACTTCACCGGCTGGGAGATGATCGCGGACGTTTTCCGGATCGAAGACGGTGCGATCGTCGGCGGAAATTTCGAGAAAGGCGTGGACCGGAATCAGTTCCTCACCACGACGGAGCGTTTCGGCGACTTTTACCTGCGGCTCGAATGCAAGATCATCGACGCTCCGGAGAATGTGCGGAAAGACGGAAACGCAGGGATCCAGATCCGCTCGGAACGCATTCCGAACAGCCACGAAATGATCGGATACCAGGCAGACATGACGTCTGACGGAAGCTATTGGGGACACCTTTACGATGAATCGCGCCGACGCCGGATGCTCCAGACTCCGGATCCCGAACTCGTGAAGAAGATTTGGAAACCGAACGACTGGAATCGCTACGAGATCCTCTGCCAAGGACGGACCGTGCGGCTTTTCCTCAACGGAGTTGAGACGGTGAACTACACGGAAACAGACGAAACCCTCGTGCAGACCGGCCTGATCGGGCTTCAGATCCACTCCGGAGGCCCTGCGAGATCCTACTACCGGAACATTTTCATCAGCACTGCAGCAACGAATGACTCACGATGGTAGAGACACACGAAATACAGCCTCCGACCTCCCGGAGGCTGTATGCTCAAGGACTTGCAGAATACTCCCCCCTGCACACTGCGTATTTTTTCTTTTTTGATCAAGATCCTCAAAACAGAAAGTGTTTTGGGAAAATTTTCCTCAAATAATTTAAAATTGGGGGAATTTTTGATAACACTCTACTCGATATGTAGTAGACAGCTATACCCCTATCGTTTGGTCTACAACAGACCTTCAGGATCCAACCAAAAGGAGTCAATATGAGATTCGCAATTTCATTTGCATTTTTTTGATGCCCTTATTCCTCGGTCCGTTCTTCTGCTTTGCAGAAACAGAGACATTTTCCAGCAAGGACATTTAGGAAGACGACGCGATCTATTTCAAAGTAGAAAAATATGACGTCTCATTGAAACCTCCCCTCCTTCCCTATTTTGAGATCTGCTCGCACAACGGAACGAAAAAGGACCGGATCGCGCGGACCTGGGCCTCAGAAAAGTTTTTGACCATGGATTCCGTTTCGGATCCGAGCGACTATGAGTTTTCGATTCTGAAGAAAGACGCGGAGCTTCTTTCGATCGATGTTTTGACAGACTACGGAAATGTCGTTCTCGCGGAAGGCCGACTCACGGACTCTGTCCAAGGGATCCAGGCTCCAACCAGCGGAAAAACTTTACGATGGAGTCAAAGACAGCTGCGTCAGCAATGGCGTGAAAACTTTCATTCAAAAGGACTCCCGAAACTCCGCGGCGGGAAAGTTCTGTTCGTAAAATCGCCGGCGGTTCTGGATGGCTTGGCCAAACCGCTTGCCGTTTTTGACGTCGTTCGCGGCGAGCAGATCATTTACTCAACGCACTCGGAGTATTACGCCGGAAATCTGGATCGCGATCTGGCCCAGCTCAAACTCCTGATCGGTTCCGTGCAAATGGTGGTCGGTACGATCGGCACAGTAGCCATTCTGGTTCCCGATCCGATCACAGCCGCCGTTGAATGCGTGGTTTTGGTCGTGAGTTTCGGCGTGGAAGCGGCTCTCTGGATCGTGGCCAAGATCCAGGAACGAAGGATCCGGAATCAGCGTGAGATGCTCTGCCGGATCACGGAAAACGAACGCCCGGGAATGCTCCGCGAGCTGATCCTCCGCGAGCTGATCCTCCGCGAGCTGGATACATACAGTCCAACTCCATGAAATCAGCGGCTGAAAATCTGCAGCTGAAAATCAAATGTCGAAAGCAGATCCGCGATGCGAAACGCAAAAGTCATTCTCGGCCGGAGAACGTGTTTCCGGAGTCACGCAGAACTTTGGCGTAGGCTGGATTATCTGCGCGGCCGGTCATCTCGAAAAGGAATCGGCTGGGAATCGTGTCGCGTTTTTTTCCCCATTTCATTCGGTGGAGCGCCAGCGAAAGCGTGAGCCGTTCCTTTGCGCGCGTCATGCCGACGTAACAGAGCCGCCGTTCTTCTGCCACATTGTCGCGGAATGGGTCGGAGATCGATTTTCGATGCGGAAGAAACCCCTCTTCCATCCCCACCATGTACACTTCGGGGAATTCCAGACCTTTTGCCGCGTGGAGCGTCATGAGGATGACGGCGCCGTTTTTGAGCTGCTCTTCTTTTTCGCTTCCCGAGTCGTCCCGGTCCATGAGCGAAAGCTGCTGAACGAACGATGAAAGACGCGGTCTTTCTTCTTTCTGCACAAAAGACGCGGCCGAGTTCACAAATTCTTCCACAAGATTCCACCGCATCTCGCGGTCATTCGGCTTTTCGTTCAGTCGGTCGATCTCCGTGCGGTACTGGATGGTGTCGAGGAGCGTCCGGATCAATTCGTCAACGGGCTGCTGCTGGGCATGGAGCTGAAGTTTCCGGATCATTTGGCGGAACTCGCCGATGGCGGTGACGGCCTTTGCGGGGACCTTGGCGTTTTGGAGCATTTCCGCATTTCCAAGCGTCTCCCACAGCGTCTTTTTCTCGGCCAGTGCAGTTTCCATGCACCGGATCATCGTCGTCTGACCGATCCCGCGCGGCGGTGTGTTGACGGCACGCAGCAGCGAGACTTCATCCCGCGGATTCAAGATCACGCGCAGGTAGGCGAGCAGGTCGCGCACTTCTTTCCGGTCAAAAAACGACATGCTGCCGATGAGCGTGTACGGTACGTTCTGACGTTTGAATTCCACTTCAAAAAGCCGCGACTGTTCATTCGTGCGGAAAAGGACCGCGATGTCGTTCGGCTGACGGATCCGGAGCTGGAGACGTCGGCGGATCTCCGAGACGACGATCTGCGCTTCCTCATCCGGGTCGGGACACTGGAGCACGCGCGGAGTTTCGCCGGAGACCGTGGCGCGGAGAGTCTTAGGGTGACGCTGACGATTGAACGCCACGACACGGTTGGCCCACTGGATGATCTCGTGCGTGGAGCGGTAGTTCGTTTCCAGCTTCACGACCTTTGCGTCCGTCCAGTCTCGCTGAAAACGCAAAATGTGCGTCACTTCCGCACCGCGCCAGGCATAGATCGACTGATCGTCGTCTCCCACGACACACAGGTTTCTGTGCTCGAGCGCCAAAGCACGAATGATCCGGTACTGCGTCTGGTTCGTGTCCTGGTACTCGTCCACGAGAATGTGGTCGAAAAGTCCTCTTTCCGCTTCAAGAACGTCCGGGAAATCACGCAGGAGATCTTCCACAAGAAGCAGAATATCGTCGAAGTCCACCGCACCGCACGCTTTCAGGGCGGTCTGGTATCTTCGGTAGATACTGGCGGCGAGGTACTCCCGGTCATTCTCCGCGTGCCGATCCGCTTCGTGAGGCCGGATGCCCTGCGTCTTCCAGCGGCTGATGATGTTGATGAAATCGCCGGGGTGTAAATTGGCAAGATTCGTCGCAATGTCGTTCAGGACCCGTTTTGCGAGGCTTTCCTGATCGTTTCGGTCGTAAATGGCAAACTGCTCTGGGTAACCGAGCTTCGTGATGTGCCGGCGGAGGATCTGAACGCAGAGGGAGTGGAACGTCGCGACGAGCGGGACCGGCATGTCTTTCGGCGGACGTGAGTTGGGGAAGAGGATCTGAAGAACGCGCTCTCGCATTTCGGCGGCGGCTTTGTTCGTGAAAGTCACTGCAAGGATCCGATCCGGAGCGATGCCGCTTCGGATGAGTTCCGCAATGCGCATGGTCACCACGCGCGTTTTTCCGGAACCGGCTCCGGCCAAAACGAGCAGCGGACCCCGAAGCGTATGGACCGCTTCTGCCTGTGCAGGATTCAAACCCATGAAAATCTCCCTTTGTTAGTGAACTGCCGATAGACCTGATTTCCTGAATATCGAAAATTTCCCCAAACATCTTGAATCCACCCTTCCCTGTGCCGGTATATTCGGAAAACTATGCAGTTCTGACGGCTGCCTTTTCTGAAAAGAGACGTTCTGAAAACGGCTTTTGCGTCGTTGGGATGATTTTTTCTGGTCTATCCGGGAACTGCGTATCCGTTTTACCACTGAATCCACTGAATCCACTGAAGAGTTCACAGAAAGACACTGAATCCACTGAAGAGTTCACAGAAAGACACTGAAAGGAAACACGAAAAACTCGAAAAGATGCGAAATTCACTAAAAGACTAAAAAATATTTTAAATCTTTCGCGTCTTTTCGTGTTTTCCGTGAAATTCGTGTCAGGGCACGTTCACTCCCTTTTTTCTTTTTTCTTTAAAATTTCATGCGGACCTTCTACCGCCGGCGCATGCCTTGAAAATGAGAGTTTTAACTTGAAAATGAGAGTTTTAAAGAGAAGAGCAGGGATCGATCCGCGAGATGAATTTCATCCCAAGCTCAAAAATACACAAAATGGATCTTGCCTCCCCCTTGCAGAAAATCATGAAAGAGGATAAAATCGAAAAAAATGTTTGCATTGACCTGCCGTTTAGTGCCGAATTCCGTTTTTTGCTGAATTAGGAGGAAAAATGAAACGAGTTCTGAAATACTTGTGCGTTTTGGGATTTTTTTGGAGCTGCGCCGTCTGCATTTCGGGGACGTACGCGTCAGGAAACGGTAGGGAGAAGGTGGAGTTTCGCCGTCTATCCGTCGAAGAGTACCGCGACAAAATGAAAGCCGGCTGGGTCGGACAGATCGCCGGAGTCTGCTGGGGTGCGCCGACGGAATTCAAATTCGTGGACCGGATCATTCCGGAGGATCAGGTGCCGGTCTGGACGCCGGGGATGATCAACCGCGCGTTCGGACAGGATGACCTTTACGTCGAAATGACGTTCCTCCGTACGATGGAAGTGTATGGTCTGGACTGCTCCATTCGGCAGGCGGGGATCGATTTCGCGAACAGCAAGTACGCTCTCTGGTGCGCGAACAAAGCGGGACGAAACAATCTGCGCAGCGGGATCGCTCCGCCGGATTCCGGACACCCGAAGTTCAATCGCTGCCCCAACGACATCGATTACCAGATCGAAGCGGACTATTCCGGTCTCATCTCGCCAGGTTTGCCGAATCAGGTCATTGCGCTCGGAGAGAAATTCGGGCGGTTGATGAACTACGGAGACGGTATCTACGGCGGAGTTTTCATGGGCGCAATGTACTCGGAGGCCTTTTTCACCGACGACCTGAACACGATGATCGACGCAGGTCTTGCGGCAATTCCTGCAGACTCGCAGTACGCTGAAATGGTGCGGGATCTGCGTGCCTGGCATAGAGAAGACCCGAACGACTGGACTTCCGCGTGGAACAAATGCCTCGAAAAGTACCGACTGGACCCGGAGTACCAGAAAGCGAGCAACGGCGCGATCGACGTGAAGATCAACGGTGCGTGCATCCTGCTCGGTCTCCTTTACGGAAACGGCGATCTTGACCAGACGATCCTGATCTCCATGCGGGCAGGGTACGATTCCGACTGCAATCCGTCAAGCGCGGCAGGGGTGCTCTTTACGCAGCTCGGCTTCCAAAACCTCCCGGCACGATTTTCCGAAAAACTGGATCACGTGTCGAAATTCTCGTACACTGAGTACAATTTCCCGGCACTTCTTGACGTCTGCGAGAAACTTGCACGTCAGTCGGTCGTGAAGGCCGGCGGACGCATGGAAACAGTCAACGGTGTCGAGTATTTCGTCATCCCGAAACAGAAAGCGCAGCCGATGCCGCTTGAGCTTTCGTGGGATCCGAAACCGCCGCAGGAATGCCGATTCACGGACGAAGAGATGGAAAAGATCCTCTTCCGAAACTATGGGCTGAATAATTTGCAGGTCGGCGTCGATAAATTCTTCCCCGGCTGGAAAATTTCGCAGTGCGGGCCGGATATGGACCCGGGATTCCGGGAGAAGGAACGCGGCAAGGAAAACGTGCTTCTCTCGCACCCGCTGGACCGGAACACACCCTGCCTTCTTTCGCGTTCGTATGCGGTGAAAGAGGGAAAAAAGACGTTCCTGTGTCTCACAGTCACGAACCACCCCGGCCATGACTGGGTCCTGAAGATCCGCGTCAACGGCTCCGTGCAGTTTGAAAAGACCATCGAGGGTGACCAATGGCAGGACATCGACTTCGACCTGACGCCGTTTGCCGGAAATACCATCCAGCTCGAACTCGAAAACTTCCCCAATGCCTGGGCTTGGGAAGCAGGATACTGGAGCCGTATCGAGATCACAGAATGATTTTACCATGAAACCCGCAAGCGCCGTCAAAACTTGAATTTCACGAAAGAAACGCCGGTGCCCGAAAGAAATTTAAGGACCTTCCCTAAAAAAACGCTTTTATTGGAGGAAGGTCCTTAAATATTTTGTTTCTTTCATTTTAAAATGATGCGGAATCCGTGGCCGTAACTGCGAAAATTCGGTGCGTAGTAGTTTCGATACGCGGAACGGCAGAATCGCGCATCACCGTACCAGCCGCCGCCGCGATAGACACGGTTTACGCCGCTGGAGGGGCCCTGCGGGTCCGTCATCGGTGATCCTGCATACGAGTCTTCCGCATACCAGTCCAGACACCATTCCCACACATTACCGTGCATATCGTGAAGTCCCCAGGCATTCGTTTTTTTCTGTCCGACCGGCTGCGTTCTGTTTTCACTGTTTGGACCGAACCAAGCCATTTTTTCAATATCACCTGCAAACGGTCCCGCAGTTCCTGCACGGCAGGCGTACTCCCACTGAGCCTCCGTCGGAAGCGTGACTGGAAGCCTGAGTTTTTCGGAGAGTCTTCGGCAAAATTCGATGCAATCGACCCAGCCGACCTGCTCCACCGGGAGATTTTCGCCGCGAAATACACTTGGTTCGTTTCCCATCACGCTTTTCCACATTTCCTGCGTCACTTCCGTCTCGAGCATCCAGAAACCGCCCGAGAGCGTGACTTCGTGCATGATCTCATCCGGACACCGGCCCGATTCGCCTTCAGGACTCCCCATCATGAACGTTCCTGCCGGACACCATCGGAAAGCATACTCGATCCCGTCGACCGTCTTTACCATCCGTGCTCCTGCCCCGGCTTCCGATCGAGGCTCTGGGGCATCAGGAAACTCCTGGGCCTCCATCGTCTGAACAGATGCAAAAACTAGAACGTACGCTAAAAGAAAAAGAAATAGGATGGGATCCCGAAAGTATTTCATACACTTCACCTGAACTTTCACTGAAAACGGATCGGCAACCTCTAAAAACGCCGGTTTTCAGACAAAAGCTGCCGCCGCGACACGTGAAATTATAGCACAAGGAAATATGACTGTCAAGGATCTTGGCTGGAAAAACCCGGGACAAACAGAATTTTAATGTTTTTCAAAACCGATCATAAGATCCCATTCCGTGCGTTTCCGCGAGGCTGCGGGAACTTCTGTTTCGGAACGTCTGCTCATACTTCCTGAGGTTCATTTGGCACAGTCGGCAGTGATGCTGCATGAAAGACGCTCTAGACAAAAGAACATGAAAGACGCTCTAGACAAAAGAAAAGGAAGTCGGCGAGGCGGAATGGTTTCGGAAAGATCTGGACGTTCTCTTTCCGAAGAAGCTCCCATTCGTCCGGACGGGGAAATTCTGTGAACGCGATCGGAACGGCTTCCGGATTTTGAGCCTTAAGAGCGCGGAATCGTGCGGCGGTCGCTTCAGAGAGATCAGGGAGATCAAAAAGAAGAAAGTCCACATTTGCGTCTGCGTCTGCGTTTGCGTTTGCGTTTTCCGAAGCATCTCCCTTTTTACCGAGCCACGAGCTGAAAAACTCGACCGGCCTGCCATTCCAGTCCGACCGCAAACACAGATCGCGCAGGAAGATGAACTGGTCGAAATCGTCACTTTCGATCAGGAAACGCAGAGGACGGCGATCCGAAACTGTTTCAGCATTTACGGTATTCAGGGCTGGAACTCGGAAGAGTTTCCATTTTTCTTCCCGTTTCAGCTCGAAAAGTACACGTTCTTCGGGCAGTACCGTGACGGGAAGCGACCAGATAGACGCCCAGCCTTTCTCGAAAGCGAAACATTCCAGCGGCGCCATTACCGCAAAGTCGTACCAGAGGACCGGATGCACACCCTTGATCGGCGTCCCAGTCCGCGCCTCCCCCTCGCACCAGCTTCCGAGGATCGCGAGGATCGGAGTGAGGGGAAACTTTTTTTGGAGTTCCAGTACCCAACTGTCCTGAAACTCTCCCGACCAGGAGCACAGAAGAACGAGAAAGTCGGGAGTCGGCATCTCGTTTGCGTCGGTGAAAGAGTCGGCATTGAGACTTGGGCAGCTTTCGGCACAAATCACGCGTTCACGGACATTTTCGGGAAGGGCTTCCCGCCAGAGCCGGAATTCCTGACGGTCTGCGTCTCCAAAAATGAGGAAGCAAGGTGCCGCGGATCCGGAACGGTGAACGGAACGGGAATCTTTTTTCATTTTTTTCTCCTTGCGTAAATGATACGTTCCTATTTTACCATAAAATCGAATTCATTTCAACTCCCACACCCCGAAATTTGCAAGAGAATCGTTTGGGGCCTTGACTTTTTTAGATTCTCGAGTAAAATAAGGAAAAGGTTTTCTTCAAAATGCAGGCAGAACACAAGCAGAAGAAAACTGGAAGTAGAAAATTTGAAGAACCCAATGAACGCAGTGCAGCCCGCAGCAGAAATTGCAGACCAGTCGGACTGCCCGTTTCATTTTGAAAAAAGATACTCAGGAAGTGAAAGGTGAAAAATGGGCAAAGCGCTTCAGGTCAATTCGGATAATTTTATCGCAGAAGTACTGGAATTCCCGGGCATCGTTCTCGTCGATTTCTGGGGCCCCGGCTGTGCTCCGTGCCGTGCGCTGGCACCAGTTCTGGATGCGGTCGCGGACGCGAATGACGGTGTCGCAAAAGTGGTGAAAGTCGATATTTCGGAATCGGACGACGTCGCCAACCACTACGGCATCACGACGATCCCCACGATCATGGTCTTCAAAAACGGCGATCTCATCGATCAGCTTGTGGGGGTGCAGTCTAAGGCAAAACTTCAGGGGATCATTGACGAAAATAAATAGAAAGATCCTCTGCACATAAACAGGAAAACGGGAAGGAGTGAATTTCATGTCGGAAGCAGAAATGGGAAGATCGGTCGACCTGCCGCGTATTGAGCGTGCGTTTCGTGAGATCCTCATCGCGGTCGGTGAAGATCCGGATCGTGAAGGACTTCAGGAAACGCCGAAACGGGTCGCGAAAATGTACGCGGAAATGTTTCAGGGACTCCGTGTCGATCCGAAGATCCACCTGCACAAATACTTTACCGAGGATTACAGTGAGATCGTTTTGGTGCGCGATATTTCGTTCAACAGCATGTGCGAGCATCATTTTCTTCCGTTCATGGGAAAGGTCCACATCGGTTACCTGCCGAACGGAAAGATCCTTGGGCTGAGCAAATTGGCGCGTGTCGTTGAGGTCGTCTCTCAGCGTCCGCAGGTCCAGGAACGCATGACGGCGACCATCGCAGATCTGCTCATGAATGAGCTGGATGCCAGCGGTGTCGGAGTCGTCATTGAGGCGCTGCACACCTGCATGGCGATCCGAGGGATCAAAAAACCCGGTGCGACGTGCGTCACTTCCGCCATGCGCGGAACGTTCCTGAAGGACGCGCGGACGCGTGCCGAATTCATGACTTTAGTCAGCGGAAGAAATACTCCGACGATCAGTTTCATGGAGTAATTTCATGGAGTAATTTCATGGAGTAATTTCATGGAGTAATTTCATGGAGTAATTTCATGGAGTAATTTCATGAAGTAATTTCATGAAGTAATTTCATGAAGTAATTTCATGAAGTAATTTCATGAAGCAGTCTGAAATGTCGTCGGACGGTGTGTTTTTTACGGGGCGTCACTGGAACGTCTGACGGCCCGGCGTGTGTAGGTCTTTTCAGAAAACCGGTTTTGTCAGAGAGCCGGCTTTCTGTGTCGCGGGCAGGATACTGTTGAGTGCGGCTTTCGGTTTTCGGCTTTTTCTGACGGGATCTGATTTCATGGAGAGATGGCGATGCTGGACCCCAAGGGCGAACGGATCCAGGATGATCTGCGCGGTCTGATCGACGGAGACGTTTTTGCAGATTCGGTCAGTACGCAGGCGTACGCGACAGATGCGGGACTTTACGAGATCCAGCCGGCGTGTGTCGTTTTCCCGCGCACGACGATGGACATCGTTTCGGTCATCCGCTACGCACGGAGAAACGGTTTGAGCGTTCATCCCCGCGGCTCGGGGAGCAATTGCGTCGGCGCAGCTCTCGGAGACGGGATCGTGCTCGATATGTCGCGCTATATGCGGCGTCTTCTGCGTTACGACGCGGAGTCGAATGTGCTGGAAGTGCAGGCTGGGATGCAGTGCTCACGCCTGAATGAGATCCTTCGGCCGCATCGTCGCCAGTTTCTTCCCGGCGCAGGTCATTCCTGGCCAAATACGATCGGCGGACTGCTTTCTCTGGACGGGTACGGAAGCCGATGGCTCTCTTTTGGACGTCCGTCCGACTGGATCCTTGAGCTGGAAATGGTCACGGCAAACGGTAACATCGTGAAGTTTTCCAGTCAGGAGCTTTTTGATGTTCCGGAGCATTCAGGAAGTTTTCCAAACGGGGACGAAGAGACCGCATCGGCGGAACGTACTTCTGCGCCGAATTTCGCATTTCCTTCCGTCAACGGAGAGAGCGAAGAGATCTTTAATCCGGAAAAACTGGCAGAGCCGGAGCCGTTTTTTACGCCGCAGGAAGAGAAAAAGTGGATCCTGAATTCCATTACGCACGTCTTGAATGAATTCAACGTTCAGCAGGGGACACTGCGTACGCCGCGAGTCATCGACAAAATGGCGTACTGGACGAACATACAGAACGGAAACCGCCTGAATATAGCGCGTCTGATCGCGGGGGCGGAAGGTACGCTTGGAGTCATTTCTGCCGTCAAACTCCGCCTTCCGGAGATCCCGGCGGTGCGGAAAACTCTGCTTTTGTTTTTTGACAGCATGGAGAAAGCAATGCAGTCCGTACAGCTTCTCCTGCCGTTTCATCCGGATGCGTGTGAGTTGATCGACCGGCGGTATCTGCATCTTGCAGCAGAACGGGACGTTCGTTTCGACACGATGTTTCCGGAAAAAACAGAGGCGGCTCTTTTGGTCGAGCTGACCGATTCTGCTCAGTTCAGTCTCCTAAATCGGCTGCGCTCTCTTTCGGAAAAACTGATCCGGCAGAAGGAGCTGGCGTTTCAGATGCTCGTTTCGGCTGACGATACGGAGGCTTCCTTTTTCTGGGAACTCGCACGGACATTTGAACCTTCTGTGCAGTTTGGAAAGGGAAAGCCGGTCCGAAACACGTTCGTCGAGGATGCGGCTGTCATGCCGGCGCGGCTGCATGAATTTTTTCTCAGGATCCAGGAACTGCTTCGGAAGCATGAACTGACGGCGGCATTTTTTTCGCATGCGATCCAAGGGCAGGTGCGCCTTCAGCCCCTCGTCGATCTCTTTCGTGAAGAAGAAGGTGCCAAGCTCCTGCGTTTTGCCCATGAATACTACCGTCTCGTACACGAAATGAACGGAACGATCGGAACGGAAAATGGTCTTGGACTTGGCTGGAAGTACTGGATGCCGCTTTTCGACCATCCGAAATACGAGATCACGTGTGCCATCAAGAAGATTTTTGATCCGTTTCTTCTTTTTCAGCCGGGAAAAATGGGGTCGGAGATCGACAAAAAAGAGTTTCCCGCGCCAATGGAGCTCCTCTGGCGCCGCGCGATCCGGCCTGCCGCTGCGTTTTCGCTGGAGCGGAAAGAGCTGGAGCGGAAAGAGCTGGAGCGGAAAGAGCTGGAGCGGAAAGAGCTGGAGCGGGATCCAGAGTGCGTTTCCGCGGTCGAAACGGAGACGGAGAAACGCGTTTTCGCTGAGAGTTTTCGAAAGTCGGAACACTTCCCAAATGGTGAGATCCTCGAGTCGGCTGCGCTGGCCAAAAAGCGTCGGGAAACCGCGGGAAATGCGTCCAGCGAGCAGCTGAAACCGGAACCGCAGCTGAAATCGGAACCGGAAACGCGCCGCGATACTGCAGGCTCCTCAAATGTTCTGGATGATGCCGTGGTCATGAATGCGGATTCCAGTTCCTTCTGCGGACGGGAATCTTCCATTCTGGTGATGGAAAAAGTTCGAGAGATCCTTGGCGATGCGTTCGACGATCTGGCAGATGAAACCTACGTGAAGGATGGTGTTTCGCGGGCCTCTGAATGTGAAAAAAATGGGGATGAGTGCGAGAAAATGGAGCCTCTGACCCACATTGGGCTGGCTTGGCGTCCGGAGAAGATCCAAAAAATCACAGAGCGATGCAGCGGCTGCGCGAAATGCCGCGGAACGGAGAGTTCTTGCCGTGCCTGCCCGGTCTTTCGCTACGACTGCAGTGAATTTTCATCCCCGCGAGCCAAGGCAAATCTCATGGCCGGTCTCGTGAGCGAAACGCTTGACGTAACGGAACTGGGCGACGATGCGTTTCGGTTCATCATGAATCAGTGCATCCAGTGCCATTCCTGCCGGATCGAGTGTGCGTCCGGCGTCGACGTTCCCTACCTCGTTCGCTGTGCAAAAGAATCCTGGGCAAAAGCGCATGGACTCGACTTTTACGAGACGTCACTCGTTCGGCTGGATCTCTGGGTAAAACGCTTTCATCGATTCCCGTACCTCGCGAATCTTGCGTTTTCTACCGGATGGCTGCGCTGGCTGATCGAGAAAAGTTTCGGCATTTCCAGAGAGCGAACGATCCCAAAGCTGGAAACGCGGTCTTTTTTGGAAAAACTTCAGAAAAATCCGACGCTCTTGGCTCCCAATCCGTTTGAAACGCCCGTTTCGGAGCATCCTGTTTTTCTGGACAATACGACGGGGATTCAGGGAAAAGCCGTCTATTTTGTCGATACTTACGCGAATCATTTTGATTCTTCCGTTGCGCGGTCCGTTCTGCAGGTCTTTCAGCACAATAATGTGCCGTTGGTCGTGCCTCAGCATCAGGACGGCAGCGGGATCACTGCAGTCATGCTGGGAAGAAGCGACTACGTCAAGACGCAGGTCTATCGAAATGCTGCAATTTTGGCGGACTATGTGCGGCAGGGATACGACGTTGTCGTCTCGGAACCAGCAGCCGCGCTGGCATTTCGGTGGGAATTTCCGCAGACTTACCCTGAAAACGAAGACATTGAGCTGGTCGCTCGGCATTGTTTTGAGGTCAGCGAGTACCTCTACAAACTGCACGTGGATCAACTGCTCAAGATACCGAAACTGCGCAGGGAACTCCGCGTCGGATACCATGCGTCATGCCGACTCCGGGCACTGAAGATCGGCGCGCCGTCCACGCATTTGCTTCGTCTCATTCCGGGGCTTGAACTGATCCAGTCGCCTCACGGATGCTGCGGGATGGGCGGTTTTTACGGAATGCTGGCGAAAAATTACTCCGCGAGTCTCAAGATCGGCCGTCCGCTTCAAGCGTGGATGCGTGACCCGACGATCCAGCTGGGGGCGACGGAGTGCAGTGCCTGCCGGATCCAGATGATGCACAAAAACACGAAATCCGTCCTTCACCCCATCCGGATCCTCGCACAGGCCTACGGACTCTGAGCGTTCGTCCGCATTGACGGTCTTTTGCCTCACCGTTCGATCCGCCGCATCTCTGCCGGTCCAAGACGGAGCGGGACGGAGCGGTCTTGCAGTCGGACGGTGCATTCTTTGGCTTCCAGACAGTGCAGATTCAGCACGTAAACACAGTCTTCATAGACGGCCCACGAGAAGTACGCGCGGTCTTCTTCTGCCTCGGTTTCGATGAAGATCTCCCCCTTCATGCGTTCTGCCGTTTCCCGGATCTGCGGCGCATAGTATGGTGCGAGTGTGTCTTTTCCCGGGTACTCCCACCCCAAAAAGAGAAGAACGGCGCCTTTCCCATGCGTTTGCCGGAGCCAGATCGGTTTCCCGCCGATGGTCTGGAGGATCTCCGGTCTCGCCTTTTCATCCAGAAAACGAAATTCAGCCGCGTATTCGTGAACCGGACCGAATTCAGGAGACGCGAGCTGCGTTTTGCCGGTAATCTCGATGTTCAAAAGTCCCTCAAGTTTCCCGCCGCAGATCAGATCCTGGACGGTGTGATCCTTTCCTTCGCAGTCTGTCCGCGTTGAGAGATGCGGCACGGCAAGGATCAGGGTGCCTCCCTGACGCACGTACTCCTCCAGAAGTTTCCAAATGTGCGGAGTCATGGAATTCCAGCCGCCGTAGATCAAAAGCTGGTAGCGTTCCAGATCCTGAATGCGGGTCAAGTCGTCGATCCCCACGACGTCGGTCTGTCCGTAGGGATTCCCGGCCAGCCAGCTGTTCGGGTACGGTGCGAGGGCGCCTTGTGCGAGCGGGAAAAAAATGTCCTGAAGCAGTTTTGAGCTTTTCTGTGCATCGCCGTACCGCCAGCGCGAGTCTTCTTCCGCTTTTTCATGCTGTGCCCAGACCGGCATTCCGGGAAGGTAAAGTCCCACGTATGCGTCACAATTCCCCAAGACGGCCGCGATCCGCGTTTCCGGAGTTCCCTTCCTTTGGGGAGACGTTCGGACAAAGTTCCAGAAACGGCGCATTTCTTCACGGTATCGCTGCGGCGGGGTTTCTTCGTATCCGTAGTTTCGTTTGCCGGAGTCGGCTGTGTAGTATCCCGCCTGCGTTGTCTGGCTTCCCGATTCTAGGATCATCAGCGAGCTGCCGAGAAGGTACTGCTGGAAAAGTCCGGCACGAAGAAGCAGGAATTTCTGCTCTGTCTGGTATGGGATCGCACCCGTCTGCCATTCGTGAGCGAGCCAACCGCCCCAGTATTCCGGCTTCCATTTTCGTGCAGCTGCCCGCATCTCGGAGCTGGCCCACGCAAGGTTTTGGGCGCCGATGGCGTAAAGTTCCGAGCAGATGAAATGGATCCCGCCTTCCAGTTCGTAGTTTGCCAGCGTGGACCCGGAGGTCGAAAAAATGTACGGGTAGCTCGTTTCGTACCGACGCACACCGCGCCGAATGTAGTCGTCCACGAAAAAGGAACGGGCATCTTTCAGGTCTCCGGCTTTCGGGACTCCGCAAGCTCTCGCAGATCCGATCCCCTGGTAAAGGTAACCGGCGTACTCCCCGATATTGTTCTGAAGGAAAAATCGGTCTTTTCCCGCTTCGGCAAGCCGGCGTGCTTTCTCGCGCGAAACGTGCTGGTAAATGCTCATAGAGTAGATCCCCGCATCTGCCAGTTTCCGCGTGTACTCTTCCGAAACGTCTGGACTTTCTGCCGATGGACCGGGAGTCAGCGGCCAGAAGACCGCCAGATTTCCCCACGGGTCGGCAAGAAAATCATCGACGAATTCATGGCAGTACCGCGAGTTGGGGAGTTTCGGAGCGTCCCAGGCCGTGATGGTTCGGTCGACAGCTTTTTTTTCCGGAGTGTCTGTTTTTCCGTCCGGGATCGCCGGGTAAAAGCACGTTCCGACGAGGATCTCGCCGCGTTCCATCGGTGCGCATTTGGGAAGCGGACGGGCGGTGAACGTGATGGTCTGCGTACGCTGAGTGCCATCGGTCAGCTCAAGCGTCAGGAGGGCATCAAAGGAATCTTCACCTGCCGGAAGGAGCGGAAAGCGAAACCGGAACTGCGGCGTTTCCGACTCCATTTTTTCACCGGTCGAGAGTTTCAAGACTGCCTTTTTTACGTTCGAGAGGCCCGTTTCGCTCACTCGGCAGATCCGATCGCACGTGTCCGTTTCGGCATTCACGCGCATTTTCTCACCCGTCCAAACTTCCAGAAAAAACGGACCGGAAGGCGTTTCCCAGCTCGTGATCCCGGTCGCGAGGACCAGATGCAATGGACCGTCTTTCCGCAGCATTTCCTTCTGCTCTTTCGGCACGCGGAAACGCAGAAGGAGTTCCTCTTCCGGCGCGATCCTGCCGCAGTTCCCCTTTTCCATGTCGCAGTACGGTTCCGGAAAGAGCTTTTGCGTACCGTCTGTCAGGTAAACACTGCGCGGGTCGATGAGCGTCCAGCCGCAATGTTCGTTTTGGACTTCAAGACGCAGCTCGAAAACCGTTTCGTTCTGCTTGGAATACCGGCCGGAAAAAAAGAGTTCCGCCGGAAGCGCGATCTCCTGCCGCTCGGCCAGCCGGACTTCATGGCGTGGTGAAATGACGCGGAATTCTGAGGCGCTGACCGTCGGGAGCCATTCCGAAAAGGTGTGGACTGCGAGCAGGAAGAGCAAAAGGAACGAATGGCACGAATGGCGCTGAACGGATGAATGGAACGTCCGGAAAAAACGGAAACGGGAATGCGTTGGTCTCTTCATGGGAAATGCTCGCGAAAAATGGGAAGAAAATGGAAAAAACTCCGGAGCTGAATGGACCGGGCAAAAACGGCGAAAGGAGAGGAAAGGCCTCTCCAAAACGCGGGAAAAACTTTTATTTCAGATCGGTCTGGAGTCTCCGGATCTAAGCTCGGGTCTGGAGTTCAGATCCCAATTGGGACCTAGGTCAGCGTTCCAGCTGTGCTTTCATTTCCGCGTCGATCTCCATGACTTCACCGGAAATGTTGGCACTGACTTTCGCGAGCGTTTCGCGCATGGCGGCGACAGCGGTGGAGTCGTTCACGTCGCGGACTTCACGGTCATTGAAATTCAAGACGCACCGGCTGCCGATCAATGCGAGGACGCAGAAATTCTCGCCGTCTTTCACGAATTTCTTTTCTTCCTCGCTGCCGCAGAGTGCCAAGGCGGTCTCTTTGGATACTTTGGCTCGGAGGACGAAATCGCCAAGTTTCTCGATTCCAGAGTCGATCTTCTTCCATTCCGGCGCAGAAAGTTCGCGGATCTCAAGATCCCGCCACTGGAGCGTTCCCGCACTGCCTGCGTGGACTTGGAGTCCGATGAATCCGCTTTCATCCAGAACGTCGATCATGTTCGCGCAGGGAACTCCGTTGATCCACGTGCGAATGGAGGGACCAAGACACTGGATCTCGACCAGATTCCATTCATCTTTCCGGAATGCCCACGGAGCATCGGCGGAGAACCAGTCGTCCGGACGTTTCAGACCGCGGAATTTGGAACTGTAGCCCCACGCACGGCGTCCTTCATCGTAGATCTGTCCGACGGCGACCCGGTCGGCGATCTCGCACTGGTAGCCGTAGACGCTTTCCCGCTCACCGCGCGGACGCGCATGACTTCGGACCTGCACGCCCGAATTGCCCATCACGACGTAGCGGACTTCCAGACGCAGGATGAAGTTGGAGTACTCTTTTTCCGTGCAGAGGAACGTGTTTCCGGGAGTGCCGGGAGCGCATTTTCCGACGATGACGCCATCTTCGACCGCATACGAAGCGAAACCGCCCTTCACGGTCCACCCGGTCAGGTCTTTGCCGTTAAAGAGTGAAGTGAAACCCTCTTCCGCCAGTGCTGCACCAGTGAGCAAAAGCGTGAAGACTGCCGACAAAATGAATGATCTCATGATCGATCCTTTCTGAAAAAATGGTGCGCTCCTTCTGTAACCTTACTTTAACGGCACGCACCTTCTGAAAAAATCTCAAAAATTTACAAATAAAAATATTTGAACAAATTAGCACGATTTTCACTGATAAAGAAGTGCAATGGCCCAATTTTTATCAGTGGCGCTATTGGAATCGTATTACTCGAAAGCAGGAAACGATTCTGAAGCTTCCTGAAAATCAATACCATGTTCCCTTGCATATTTCTCAGCTTTCGAGCCGGGTGCCCCATAAATCGTGAAGTTTTCGCAACCGTCAAACGCCTCATCTCCAAATACCGTAACACTCTCAGGGATCGTCACGGATCTAAGGTTCTCAGAACGACAGAACGCAGCAAATCCAATACACTTCACACCGTCTGGAACCGTGTATTCTGTGATAGAGGAGCCAAGCGGAAATTGAATGAGTACCTGGCCATCCGCAGTAAAGAGGACACCATTAATGCTTTTGAAATGAGTATTGTCTTCAGAGACACAGAATTCCGTTACATGTGTGCATTCACCAAAGGCACCAATACCGATATGCGTTACGTTAGCAGGAATGGTCACGGAAGTGAGGCTTTCACATTCGTAAAATGCCAGACCTCCAATGCTCCTTATGCTTTCGGGGAACGTCACAGCCAAAAGGGAATTGCAATCAGAAAATGCTCCATCTCCAATACTTATTACCCCATCTAAAATCGTTACGGTCATCAGCTTAAAACAATCCGCAAACGTTCCCTCTCCAATGCTGAGTACACCCTTGGGAATGGTCACAGAGGTAAGTCCGGATCGACAGAATGCGTAATTACCAATGTCAATAACGCTATTGGGAATCACGATAGATGCAAGATACGCGCATCCTCTAAAGGCTCCTTCTCCAATGGAAGTCGTGCCGTCTGAAATAACAACAGCTTTGATTGTATTGGAATCCGCGAATGAGTAATCGCCAATTCGCTTTACGCGAGGGATCCGGACGCCCTCGGCTGTACCGGTATATTTCGTGAGTGTTACGGCATTAAATGTAGCCTTACTCTCAAACCCATATTCTTGAAGCATGTACTCCGAGACTCTTGCATCATGGATGATCCCCAAGGAATCCAGAGAGAGCCAATTCTGGACGACGGTTTTGCCTGCGGCTGTGTTTTTACCGTTTTGCATAGTTGCCGATGACTGAACAGTCTCGTCGCTAGCCATAACAAAAGCAGGGATGAATGCCAAAAACAGAGTCAGAAGTTTTTTCATAAAAATTTCTCCTATTTAACAAATACAATAATGGTGACAAACGATTGAGAATTATTTCGTTGGCAAAATTTTCCACAAAGAAATTTCACCTAATCTCAATTTCATTATACAACATGTTTATTTAAAATCAAGAAGTGCATGTCAAAATTAAAACTTTTTTTGATAAATGCCAAGATTTTTGAACGGACATCGGGCATTCTTGCCCTTGATCAAATCTTTTATCCTAGCTTTTTGTTTGTTTCGAAGGGCAGATCGACGGCATTTCTAAACGCCCCGCGTGCGGTGAGCCATGCACGGAGTTCCGCGACGCTGTGAAGGACGGCGTTGGGGTTCCAGACGGAAATGTCGTCTGTTTCGGCAGTGGAAGCCCATGCGGCACCCAGGATCGGAATGCCGACTTCCCGGCATGCCGTCACGTCGGAAGGGGCGTCGCCGACGTAGACGGCTTCCTCCGGTGAAAGTCCGAAATGCTCCAGGATCCGCGTCAGTCCCTGCGGTTTGCTCGGTCCAGATTCGATGCCGGGTTCGATCTGGTCGAAAAGGTCGAAGATTCCGTAAAATTTCAGCGCATCGTCGCACGTGCGCTTTCCCCGGCCGGTCACCAGACCCAGGATCATGCCGCTGCGCTTCAGGTCGTCGAGTATTTCGCGGATCCCCGGGAAAAGGGACGGATACTCCGCGAGAAGTTCCCGGCATTTCGCAATGTACGCTTCCAGAGCCGTTTCGTAAAGCTCCGGCGGAACGAGTTTCCGAAACGCCCCTTCTTCGCTTGGCCCGAACGTCGCAAGGATCTCCGCGTCGGTGACTTTCCGTCCTAAAAGCGGCTCGGCCGTCCGATGCGCAGCCTCAAGACAGAGCGCCAGCGTGTCGCCGAGCGTGCCGTCAAAATCAAAGATCACTGCTTTCAGCGGTTTCTGCTGCAGTTTCTTCTGCATAAAAAACTCCGTATTTTTTGGGGTGAGGCTGCGTTGGAAAACGGACCGGGAAAACGGTATTTACTTCATACGCGGATCGATCGGCTTGCCGTCCTTCATGGGGATCGGCGGGGCTGCGGGTTCATCCTTCTTGCCTTTTTTGTTTTTCTTGCTCTTTTTGTCGTTTTTCGATTTTTTGTCCGAGTCAGCATTTTCAGCGTCGGCGTTCTCGTTTCCGGCCGCGTTCATCGAAGCAGAAGCATCTGCCGAAACAGGAGTCTGCGCAGAAACGGCATCCTCCGGAGAGAGCGAAAGCCCCGCCGTCCAGAAGAGCAGGCCCGTCAGCATGGCGTAAAATGCGATGTGGATGAAGCCGTCCGAATATTCCAGGTCGAAAAGGAACGAAGCGATCAGACCGCCGGCGATCAAAAGCGGAATGGCGGCGAACGGCCACGTCATGTATGAGAACATACTGCCGAACGCATCCGCGAGTGCCGGAGCGAAAAAAATGTACGCCGTCCAGAACGCAAGATAAACTCCGGAACAGATCACCGTACGCATGATGAGTTCCGAACGGCTGAGGTCTTCGATCGCTTCCGAATCGCGAAGGAAAAACCACGGCGCGTAGACCAAAGGAGGTGTCACGAGAACGAGTCCGACGAACGCAGCGATGCCGCTTGTACGGAAGATCCCTCCCAAAAGCCACGCCAAAAGGAAGACCGTCAGCGTACATCCCGCGATGAGGGCGGCGGTTTTGGGCTTGAAAATGTTCTCGCGCCGTTTGAGCGGTTTAAGGACGAGCTGTCCCGTCGCACTGGTCCCTCCGGAACTGAACGCTTCGCCGCCGTGGACCTTGACTTTTCCCTCAGGCATGGGGATCGTGATGATGGTCTTGCATTTCGGGCAGGGACCTTTGCGTCCTCCAAATTCATCCCGAACACTGAAACTTTTATGGCAGCCGGGGCACGTAACGATGATGGCCATTGGATGTTCCTGAAAATAAAAAGGTGAATGCGTTTGAAACCGGGTGAAAAGGAAATTTTCGCGAATGAAAAATTGGAAAAATCTGCAAATTTGGAAATTTCCCCATTTTTTTGCGAAAAATTGCGCCGGAAAGGCTCCCACCCCGTTGACGCAAAGCGAAAAAAATGCGACACTAATGGGAAAGTTGATTCAAGGCGGCAGCCGATTCCGCCACAGCGCATGGACCACTTCCTGACAGTATAGCCGGAAATGCGATTTTTTCCCAGTGACCCTGCCGGTAAAAAAGCAAAATTTTCCGAAAAAAATCGAAATTTTCTCCGATTTTATCTGTCAAAAGTGCCAGAAATGCGTTTTGTGCGGACGAGGAAACTTTCGCGGAGGGAAATACGAGAGTTTTTGAGTTGGGAAAGCGTGCCGTCAGACCCGATCCAAAAGCTCGGATCGAAAACCCAAACCCCAAAACAAAACGCATCGAAAAACACAAAAAGACATGGATTTTAAAATTCGCACATTCATCGGCGTCGAGATCGGCGATAAATCACGCGCTCAAACCGGAAATTTTGCCCGTAAACTAATGGAACCCGGCGCAGATGTCAAATGGGAGCAGCCGCACAAATTTCACGTGACGCTGAAGTTCCTGGATGAGATCCCAAACGAAGAAGTCAACGACATTTGCCTGCGCGTTCAGCGGGCAGTCCGCGATCTTCCGCCGTTCACGCTCGGACTTTGCGGAGCAGGAGCGTTTCCGTCCATCGAAAAACCCCGAACGGTCTGGGTCGGCGTAAATGAAGGCCGGGAGGAGATCACAGAACTTGCACGCCGCGTCGATGAAGCGATGCAGGCCGCCGGTTTTCCGCGGGAACTGAAACCGTTTTCTCCGCACGTTACCCTTGGACGCCTGAAACGCGCTAACGCCGCACTCGCAGACCTCAGCGCGCTGCTGACGCAATACGAGAAGATCGACCTCGGCAAATCATTCATCCGTCACGTCACGGTCTTCGCCAGTCATATGGCACGGTCCGGTTCCTCCTACACGACGCTGGCGACCTGCCCGCTGAACGGTGAACGCTGAACAGTGAACGGTGAACGGTGAACGGCAAATTTTTATTTTCGATCCTGAACCGAAACACATGTCCGATTGTGCGGTTCGTGCGGATTATGACAGAATCAATAAATTTTGTCAGATTGTTTCGCGAAAAGACCGATTTTGTCGAATGGAATCATTTTATTTTCAGATTTCGCGAGAAAATGCCGTCGATCCAGCCTGTGCGAAAGATGCAGGATAGATTTTTGATGGTACAGCAGGGAATTTTGACGGTATGCAGGGGCTTCCTGTAAGACCGCCCCTTGCGAAAGAGAAAATGTACCGCAGCCGCGCGGTCAGATCCAGTTCCAGGCTTCTGTTGCGAAGACAGACAGATCATCGCGTCGGCAAAGGTACACAGTAAAGAAACCAAAACAGAAACGAAACAGTGGCTTGCCCGAATTTCCTGGAGTGAAGGATTTTTGGAGACCATAATTCAGAGGACTGTTGCTTTCTTTGGAGAGTAAACTATGACAAAACAGATTTTTTCACTGGTTCTCGGCACCTTGCTGGTGAATGCGTGGGGCCTTGCGAATGCACAAAATGCACCGCTCGTGGGCCCGGTCAGCGATATAGCGGTGGTTGGAGAAGTCATCGTGCAGGACGTTGCGGTCGGTAACGCTGCAGAACCGAAACTACAGGTAAACTCCAGCGAGGACGCGGATTATTTCGCACTGTCGATTCCTCCGATTATGGAAAAACAGGCTGCGAGTGTGGATCTCGTCATCCTGTGCGACACTTCTGCCTCCATGAACGGCAGTTTCCGCGACGATCAGGTCATGGCGGTTTCGACGCTTCTTGAAAGCCTCAGCCCGTCAGACCGCGTAAGCATTTTCGCAGTCGATACGCAGGCCGTCCGCCTCACGAATGCATTCTCCGCACCCGGTACGGAAGATGTCGCTCAGGCTGTCGCGAAACTTCAGACCTACACACCGCTGGGCGCTGTGGATCTGGAACGCGTCCTGACCGCCGCCTCCGGAAGTTTTGACACGACGGCAGATTCCGAACGCGTCATCGTCTTCATCGGACAGGGACGCAGCCGAGCGAAACTCATGTCGCTGGAATCCTTTACCAGAATGGCTGACCAGTTCGCGAAAGACCACATCTCGGTCCACTCCGTGGCTGTTGGTCCGGATGTCGATATGGTCGTCCTGAAGACACTCGCTGCGAAAACCGGCGGAAATGTCGTCACGACCGGCGACAGCAGCTTCGCAGAACTTCCCGCCATGATCCGTCGGAAAGTCGGTTGGGTCACGGGCGATCCCGAACATAATTTCGACTCCCTTTACCCCAAAACCGTTCCTCCGATGCGTTCGGACCGCGAATCCATCATGATCGGAAAAGCGAAAAAAGGGATGGCGTCGGCTTCCATTAAATTCACCATCAGCGACGGAACGGAAGTGGATGTCGAATTCGCTCCGGAAACGATCCCCGGAACGACCATCGCAGACATGGTCCAGGATGTCGAAAAGTCCAATCGCTGGCTCCCGCTGGAAAAATGGTCCGACGTTGAAAACGTCATGTTCAACGTGAATCAGAACGTGGATTTCATGCTTGCCGCTGCGAGCGAACTGCTCAGGACGCTCGAAGAAAGCGACATGACCAACATGACGGACGAACAGCGTAAAGCATTTGAAGAAAATATGAAAAATGCAGTCCAGATGGTCGAAAAGGCGAAAGTCCTTGCCCCGAACCATCCGAACGTGCAGTACATCGCCGGTCTCTGCGAACAGGTCGCGGAAAAACTGGAAGGCGGAGAGATCACCTACCAGGATGCAGGACCGACTCTCGCAGACGAAGGCCGTGCGGAAGACGTGAACACGCAGCGTCAGCGCATCATGGTCCAGGAAGCGATCTCCAACGCCCGGCAGATGATGTCCGACAATCCGGACTCCGCCATCGAGATCCTTATGGTCCAGCTCGCAACGATCGAATCCGTCGGTCTCCCGGCAGAAGTGCAGGATACGTTGACCAAGCAGATCCAGTCTTCGATCCGCGAAGCCAAAGCCCGCAAAGAAGAACAGAGCATCAAAAAGGCTGAAGACCGCGCCCGTCTAACGGAAATGCGTGAACGCCAGATCGCTCTGGATAATGCAAAGACCGACGAAGAAAACATGAAGAAAATGATGCGCCGTTTCGACGCGCTCATGGATGAAGGCAAGTATCGTCAGGCCGAAGAATCCGCAGCTGCCGCAGTCCTCGAAAAGGATCCGGAAAACATCGCAGCGATCGCCGGTACGATGTCGGCTCGCCATCGCGGATACGTGGAACGCAATCGACAGATCGCCGTTCTCCGTCAGAAAGGTTTCGTTGATGCTCTGCATCAGGCTGAGATCGGCAACATTCCGTTCCCGGATGACCCGCCGATCGTCTACCCCGATTCCGAAGTCTGGAAGCGCCTGACCGAACGCCGTGTCGCGAAGTACTCCTCCATGGACCTTGCTCAGCGCAGCCCAGTCGAAAAACAGCTGATGGAAGCGGTGAAAGAATCTACACAGATCAGCGAAATCGAAACGCCGCTGCCGGAAGTCATCGAAAAACTCAAGCAGCAGCACAATATCGAGATCCAGCTCGACGTGGCCGCCCTTGAAGAAGAAGGTCTTGACCCGGAACTCCCGATCACGCTGGATGTGCATGGCATCTCCCTCGGCGCAGCACTGCGTCTGATGCTCTCGAGCAACGGCATGATGTTCGTCGTTGAAGACGAAGTCCTCAAGATCACCACCCAGTCCCGTGCGGAAGAAAGTCAGTCTACCCGCGTCTATCCGGTCGCCGACCTTGTCATCCCGATCCAGAACCTGCCTCCGATGAACGGCGGTATGGGCGGCGGAATGCTCGGAAATAACTCGAGCATGGGCAGCGGCTTTGGCGGCATGATGGGTAATGCCGGCGCCGGAATGGGTATGGGCATGGGCGGCATGGGCGGCATGGGAGGCATGGGCGGCGGTATGGGCGGCTTCATGAACTCCGGAGAAGCCCTCAAACGCGCTGCTGCCATCGACAGAGCGACTGGCGGTGCATTCTTCAACGCAAAAGAAGAAGTTCGTCCGGCTCAAAAAGCTGCTTCCCCCAAAAAATCCGTGAAGAAAGCCTCTCCGGAAAAATGGAATCGCTACTTCAAGAAAATGGCCGAAGTCGAAGATCAGGCCAAGATCGAAGAAAGTCAGGCAATGGTCCGTGAAGTCGTGCGTCTGCTCAAAAAAGAGAAACGCTACAGCGAGATCATCACTGTGCTTCAGGCCGCGATCCTGAATAATCAGATCCAGCCTTGGATGTATGAAACCCTTGCCATCGCGATGGTGATGGACGGCCGTTCCGAAGCTGAAGTCGAACGTGCGTACCTTTCCGCACTGGAATTCTGCGAAGACCCCAACCAGATGCTCCTCATCGGGACCTTCATGCAGGACCTCGGCTACACGCAGCGCGCTCTGGATATTTTCCAGCAGCTCGGAAGCCTTTTCCCGAATGAACCGGCTCCGTTCGTCTTTGCGCTGAACCTCGCCCGCCGTCCCGATGTGGACAATGTGGAAATGGTCAAGTGGGCCTCTCTCGGTCTGCTGAAACTGGAAGTTCCCGCGGAACGTAAACCGGATTGGGAAAACGCTCTCCTGTGTGCGAAAGCCGTCAAAGTGCGTCTCGAAGCCGAAGGTAAAACCGAGGAAGCCAACGCGTTTGCTCTGGCAATGGAAAAAGCTCTCCAGCGTGACTGTGTCGTAAAAGTCTCCTGGACGGGTGAAGCTGACGTCGATCTGTTCGTTGAAGAACCGAACGGCTCGCTCTGCTCGATGCGGAATCAGCGCAGTGCCGGAGGCGGTTTCATCGCTGCTGACGGATTCACGAAAGCCGAAGGACGTGATGCTTCCAGCAAAGCTGAAGAATCCTACATCTGCTCTGAAGGTTTCCCCGGCACCTACCGCGTTTTCGCGAAGCGTATCTGGGGCGATGTGACCGGAAACAAAGTCATCGTTGAAGGTACGATCCACTACGGGACCGGCGAAGCAAAAACCATTAAAATGGCTGTGCCGCTCGAAAACGACGTCTGCTGCGTGGAATTCGCGCTTGACGAAGGACGCCGTACTGAATCCCTCGAACAGGCGGAGCTCCAGAACGCAGTTGCGGAAGCACGTGATACCGTCGTCGCACAGAAACTCTTCCAGAATATCGACCAGCACGCCATGGCGAGCTACAGTTCCTCAGATTCCTCGAACCCTTGGGGATTCCTCCAGAACGATGCGGTCGGTTACATGCCGGTCATCTGGACCCTGAAACCAGGTGCCACTTACGGCGCGACGGGCGTCGTGTCAGCTGACCGCCGTTACGTCCGCATCTCGGTCGCTCCGTCCTTCTCCAGCATCGGAAAGGTCACCGTCTTCAACTACGTGACGGGTGAAGGAAACTCCTACGATCAGGGAAGCGGCATGAGCGGACTCGGATCGAACTAGTTCTTCCTATCGTAAAAAAGAGAGATGGACATCGGTCTGTCTCTCTTTTTTATTTTTGAAAATGAAGCCTTTAGAAAAAAACGGGAGGAAGGAACGTGAAGATCGGCGTTCTGAGCGACACGCACGGAAATCTGGAAAATACGAAACGTGCGATGGAGCTGTTTCGGCTTCACGGAGTTTCGGAACTCATTCACTGCGGTGACGTTGGAAGTGCAGAAGTCGTGAAGCTCTTGGCTGAAATTCCCTGCCATTTTGTTTTCGGAAACACGGACTCGCCAGGAACGATCCGCCGAGCCGTTCTGGATGCAGGGCAGACCTGCTGGGAATACCTTGGGACACTTGAGCGCGAGGGAAAGAAGATCGCATTCCTGCATGGTCACGATTGGCGCACGTTTGACGAACTTCTCACGTCGGAACGTTTTGATCTGATCTGTACCGGCCACACGCACGAATTTCACTGGATGATCCAAGGAGAAACGCGGCTTTTGAATCCAGGAGCACTCCATCGGACCATGGCGCCGTCTGTCGCGATCCTGAATTTGCCGGAACTCCAGATCGAACTGGAACGCGTCTGAATTTGAATCTGGTTTCAGGTAAACTCTCTGAAAATCGGGGAGTTTGTGAAAAAATCAGGCGAAAATGTAAAAAATATCGTAATTTCGGGAAAATATTTTGAAAAATTTCCTTTTTTTTGAGAATTTTTGCTCCCCCGGGGCTTGACGAAAAGACGAAAAGAGGAAATACTATGAAGACAGTATTTTTTGTGAGGCGGCGGTGCCTCCAAATGCAAACACGACAAGGAGAATTTTAACGAATGAATTTACGGAAAAATCCCGCGGAAAACAAAAATCAGCAGCGCATCAATGAACAGATCCGTGCACGTGAGGTGCGTGTCATTAATGAAGCGGGTGAACAGTTGGGGATCATGGGCATTCGCAAGGCGCTTGAGTTCGCGCAGGAAGCCGGACTGGATCTGGTCGAGGTCGCGCAGAACGAGAAAGCGCCCGTTTGCCGGATCATGGATTACGGAAAATACAAATACCAGATGGCGAAGAAGCAGAGTAAATCGACTCCGCACGTCGTCAAGGTCAAGGAGATCCGTCTCCGTCCCGGAACCGGCGATAATGACGTCATGGTGAAGGTGAATGCAGCAAAAGGTTTCCTGGAAAAGAAAGACAAAGTCTTGGTCTCCATCCTTTTTCGCGGCCGTGAAATGGCCCACATTCAGGAAGGCGAGCGCATGATGAAGCAGGTCATCGATCTCCTTGCTCCGTATGGAAAAACGGACGGAAAACCGACGAAGCAGGGAAAACGCATTTCCTGCATGATCGCGCCCAACTGAATTTCCCTTTCCGCCGTGAGGTATCCGGCGCTTTAAGGCCTGATGAAAGGAATGCAGGTCTGCTGTGAGTTCAGTGCCGTGTCGTGGGCACTGAACCTTTTGGTATTTCTTGAAAAAAAGCGTATGCCAGTCAGGATGATGCGTGAATATGTACGATTCTGAAAAAAACATTTCCCGGAAACTGGGGGTTTCTGCGGCAGTCTGTACTTTCAACAGTGCGCGTTTTCTGCCAATGGAGCTGGAGACGATCGCCGGGCAGACTGTCCTGCCGGATGAGGTCGTCGTTTGCGATGACGGCTCACAGGATGAGACGCTGGAGATCTTGGAGAACTGGAAGCGTTCCGTACCGTTTGAGGTGAAGATCTTCCAAAATACGGTGAATCTCGGGTACACGAAAAACTTCGAACGGGCAGTTTCTTTATGCACTCAGGACGTCATCCTTCTGGCTGATCATGACGACCTTTGGAGACAGGATAGGGTAGAAGTGATCCGGGAGCATTTTACGCAGGATCCGGCACTGGGACTGGTTTCTTCGGATGCTGAGCTCATCGATGCGGAGGGAAGAGAGCAGGGGATGCGTCTGCGCGAGTTTGTCGAGAGGATGCACCTGCACGATTTCTGGCGTTTTTTCTTTCCGGAGGACGTGAAGATGGAACTTTGGACGGGCTGCACGATGGCGATCCGGCGTTCGTTTCTTCCGCGCATCCTGCCGATACCGGAGGGGATCGCGTGTCATGACGTTTGGTTTTACCTAACGCTCGCGCTGATCTCGGAGCTCCGGTTCATTTCGGAGCCGCTCATCTCGTACCGTCTTCATGGACAGAATCATTCCACCGCGCCGACCGTCGAGTACTTGCGCCGCAATCCGTCGCGGTGGCGGTACTTTAACGCTTTTTTGGAGACGCTCGACACGCAGCATCCGACACTCATCGGAGCGCTTGAGGAATTTGCCGGGCGAGAATTGCACGATCTCGCGGCAAAAGAGGGCGGACACTCGATGCGTCTGGAGCGTTTCTTGAATACACTCAAGCGCCATAAACGGCATTTTGAGGCCCGCAGAGCGTCCGTTTCACATCCGGGACTCCTTTTGCGCGAACTCTTCAACGGAGGCTACCTGCGCCATCCTGAGCCGTTCCTGAGCTTCCTTTTCGATCTGCGAAACGCGCTGCGATGACGTGCCGTTAAAAGAGAGGCTGCGAGTTTGGCGTGCTGCGATACAGGCCGTCAGGCCATTCGCCGCTTTTCCTGAGATCCGCGCCAACTTTTGGTGAAAGCGCGGATGCGCACTCTAAAAACGAAGCGGCCAACGAGCCGCGGTTTCTATGCCTTCGCGCGGAAGCGCCATTGCCCGCCGCGGTTTGCGGCTGCTGCACTCCATATTTGTAGGGCCGTTCCTCTTGGCCAAAACTGTGATGAAGATCCTCAAACCGTTTCTTATCGACCATTTTTTCCACGGGGGGACTAGGCAAACCGGGCGTTTTGTGCTAAACTGGAGCATAATGGATTGAAAATAGGATCAGAAAGCGGCCTGAAAAGTCAACGGGGCGTCTTTCCCTTCCGCCAAACCTCACCGCAGGGGCAAATTTTATGAAAAATCGACGAAACTTCCTGAAATCATCCTCTCTGGCACTTGCTGGTCTGGCGGGTACCTGCATTTTGGAAACGGGACTTTCCGCACAGGAAAACGCCAAACCGCCGGTTTCCGAAGAGCGTCTGCGCCGGCTCGCGTTCAACACCGCGACGATCCTTCGGTACGATCTTCCGCTTCTTGAGCAGATCCGCATCACACACGCGGCCGGTTTCCGGAATCTCGAGATCTGGTTCCGTGATCTGGAGCGATTTCTGGCAGAAGGCGGCAAACTCACCGACCTGCGCAGCCGGCTGGATGATCTGGGGATGAAGATCGTCGGCGGGATCAACTTTTGGGCGTGGGGGACTCCGGCCGACGAGAAGCGGAAACAAGCACTGGAAGAAATGCGGCGTGGAATGGAACAGATGAAGACTCTTGGCTGCACGCACTTCGCGGCATCTCCGGCAGGGATCCACACACGGGAGGATATTTCGCTCGCAGAACTTGCAGAGCGGTACCGTGCGATCCTCGAGCTCGGCGACGAGTACGGAGTTTACCCGCAGCTGGAGATCTGGGGTCCTGGCCGAACGCTCTCGAAACTTTCCGATGCGGTCTGGATCACGACAGAGACGGGGCATCCGAAGGCATCGCTGCTGCTGGACGTCTACCATCTGTACCGCGGCGGAAACGATTTCGCGTCCCTGCGTCAGCTCAACGGCGCTCAGATGACCAATTTTCACTGGAACGACTGGCCTGCCGGCATCGAGCGTGAGAAGCTGAACGACGGTGACCGCGTTTTCCCTGGCGACGGCGCAGCCCCGATCCGCCGAGTCTGCGAAATTTTGGAGGAGATCGGCTACCGCGGCACATTTTCGCTTGAGATCTTCAATCAGAAACTCTGCGAAACGCACACGCCGGAGGAACTCGTCCGTCTTTCCTGGGAAAAAATGGCGGGGTCGGTTTGAAAACGGAGATGGACATCCAGACGCAAGGGATCAAATACGCAGGCTCTAAAAATCGGCTGCTTCCGCAGATACTTTCCCTCGCGAAGTCTACGGGGGCACGGTCCGTTTGGGATGGATTTTCCGGTACGACGCGCGTTTCGCAGGCTTTTGCGCAGATGGGGTTTCGCACGCTCTCCAGCGATCTTTCCGTGTGGTCGGAGATCTTCGCGCAGTGCTGGCTCCTGAATCGCCGGAAACCGGAAGAGTACGGGGAACTCATCTCGCATCTGAATGCCGTGCCGCCGCGCGACGGCTGGTTTACGGAACATTACGGCGGTGATCCGGAAATACAGCCGCAGCCAAATGCCCTTAAAAAGCCGTTTCAGCGGAAAAACACACAAAAAGCGGACGCGATCCGTGAAGAGCTCGACCGTCTGCAGCTGGATCCAGTCACTCGTGCCGTGGCGCTTACGTCGCTGATCCTCGCGCTGGACCGAGTGGACAGTACGCTGGGGCATTTTTCGTCCTACCTGCGGCAGTGGTCTCGGCGCTCTTTCCGTGATCTGAAGCTGGAACTCCCGCATCTTTGGGTCAACTCGCTGGAAAATGAAGTTCACCGAGGCGACATTTTTTCTCTGACGCCCCAAATACAGGCGGACCTTGCGTATTTTGACCCGCCGTACGGCTCAAATAATGAGAAGATGCCTCCGTCACGCGTCCGATACGCGGCGTACTATCACTTCTGGACGACCCTGATCCTCAACGATCGGCCCGCACTTTTCGGCAAAGCGTCACGCCGCGAAGACACATCTGATCCGCGCTCGGCATCGATTTTTGAAGAGTTTCGAAAAGATCCGCAGTCCGGCCGTTTTCTTGCAGTAGAGGCCATTCGGCGACTTCTTGCGGAAACGCAGACGCAGTGGATCCTGCTTTCGTACAGTTCCGGAGGCCGTGCGACGGCAGAAGAGCTAATGGACGCGCTTCATTCGGTCGGGACCCTGCGTCAGTTTCTGAAGCTGGACTATCGCCGAAACGTCATGGCGGAAATGAAATGGACGCACGAGTGGCTCCGCGAAAGTGACGGAAAAAACCAGGAATTTCTTTTCCTCATCAAGAAAAAGTCCTGAAAATCCGGAAAACCTTCAAAAAATTTCGAGGGCCCGTCTTGCACAAATGGGGAATTTCGTGTAGAATAGGTAAAGCGTTTGATCGTCTTTTCATCCTCAGGGACTTGAACTCTGACCAACCCCAAAAAGGAATTTACCATCATGGGATTTCAAGATAGAGACTACTATCGTGAGTCGACATTTGGCAGACAAAACCAAAGTCAGCCTCACTCCATCATTTTTTACCTGATCATGACGAACGTCATCATCTGGGTACTTGACTTCACGTTGCTAAAAGGCCATCTGACGGAGCTGTTCGCTCTTCGGACGGGTGATTTTGTGCATCCAACGCAATGGTATCGGTTCCTGACGTACGGATTCTGCCATTCTGCAGGTGTTTGGCACATTCTGGGAAATATGTTTACCCTCTATTTCCTGGGCCGCTCCGTCGAAAGCCGATACGGAGGACGTGAATTCCTCTTTTTCTACCTGTTCGCGACCGTTCTTGGCGGGATCTACTGGTCAGGTTCTAACTACTGGGCGCTCGAAAGTGTGCGGGATCAACTGACGCAGCCGGAATTCCGTTATGCCAGCCTCTCATCCGTAGTGGGAGCGTCCG
Organism: Planctomycetaceae bacterium; assembly: GCA_015062085.1. Next base: position 709 of record SUVI01000016.1, on the reverse strand, counting down.
GCGCAGTTTCCGCAGTCACGATCCTGTTCGCGCTGAATTTTCCGCGCGTCATCATTCTGATCTGGGGTCTGATCCCCATGCCGGCTTTTGTACTCGGTATCCTGATCATCGTGATGGATGTTGCCGGCGCACAAAATCAGAACACGAACATTGCGCACAGCGTTCACTTGGCGGGTGCCGCTTTCGCCCTCATTTACTACATTTTCAAGATTCGATTCTGTTCCGTTTTCGGTCACGGAACTCCCAAAGTCCGGCATTACGAGCAGATCTTCTCCAACAAAAGAGGAGACGCATACTCCGACCACAGATTCGACTACGAAGATGATTACGAAGACGACTCCTACGGCTACGCGCCGGCCTCCAAAACTGCGGAGGAACTGCGTCTGGAAGAAGAAAACAGAAAACTAGAGGAAGAGGTCGACAGACTCCTGAGGAAGATCTCGCAATTCGGCATGCAGAGCCTCACGCCGCAGGAACTGGAACAGCTGCGCAGTGCCAGTCAGCGTTTCAAAGACCGCCGTTGAACCGTGACACTATCGCAGCATCGTTTTGCGATGCTGTTTTGCGTACCGTTTTGCGTACCGTTTTGCGTACCGTTTTGCGTACCGTTTCCCGTACCGTTTCCCGTACCGTTTCCCGTACCGTTTCCCGTACCGTTTCCCGTACCGTTTCCCGTACCGTTTCCCGTACCTTCCCCACACACGGCCTC
>SUVI01000209.1 GCA_015062085.1 Planctomycetaceae bacterium | reverse complement strand
AAAGGGGAAAATTGGACATGATGCATTATGCGCAGGTCATTTTGGAAGCGAAATCGTTGGGGTTCGATGACGCACAGGCCAGGGATTTTGCTCGTCGTGTGGTCACTGCGGCGGCACTGATGTCGGTGATGCCGGAGGATGTTTTAAAGGCATGGAAAGCCCGTTTGGAAAAACGTGAAGAGGATCAGCCGATCCTGGAGACGCTTTCAGAGCTGGATGCCGTGCTGCATTGAGGATCCGCCCTCCGGAACGGGTCCTGGGAACCACAGACGGCACGCAGGCTTTCATGGACTGAGATCCTGTGCGTTTTCTGTGGTTTTATTTTGGTTTTGGATCCTGATTTGGGTCAGGGACGGCCGAACTGCGGATTAGAGGAAAAGATTATGCTTCGTTTACGTTTACTGCTTGGATTTTCGATCGCATTTTCCATTTTGGGGTTGTGCTTTCTTGATATTTATCTGGAAAACCTGACGAATATTCCCGGAATCGCACTCTTCCCGCTTCTGATCCTCCTCATCTATCTTGGTGTTCGGGAAATGCTGCATTTGGCCAACCGAAATCATGTGTTTCCTGTGCCGTACGTGACGTATCTTGGGTGCGGACTCATTGCGGTCAGTGCGTGGGCCACTTTCGTTTTTCAGCACACGTCCTCATCTGAGGAACTTTCGCCTGTGCCGGTTTCTGTGTCAGGTGCTTCTGCCTCCGTTCCCGCTGCCGTTCCCGCTGCTGGTGGTGGACCGGAGTCTGTTTCCGTTCCCGTTGGACCTGCCGCGGAAGGCGTGAAGAACAGTGCGGGCACCGCAGGCCTCGCAGATACAGTGAGCGCAGTGAGCACAGTGGGGGATGGAGCTGCGGCCGAACACGAGATCCGTCATCGGACGAATCGAAAACTTTTAGAGAAGTTGGAGCATCTGACGCCTGGAAACTGGGCGCTTTCTACGTTTGCGCTTTCGGTGATTTTCGTCTTTTTGCAGGAAATGTGGACTTTCGTGCGTCCTGGAGCGGCCGTCAATATCCGGATCAGCTACACGGTCTTCACGATCGTGTACGTTGGGCTTTTGCTGACGTACATTGCGCAGATCCGCCTCTGCCATGGGCTGCCGATGCTCGCGGCGTTCATCGCGATCGTGAAGATGGGAGATGTTGGTGCATTCACGGTCGGGAAACTTTTCGGCCGAAACAAAATGGCGCCGACTTTAAGTCCCGGAAAGACGATCGAAGGTGCGTTTGGAGCGATCCTGTTTTCGGTGCTGACGGCACTGACGTTCTTCTATTCCATCCTGCCGCTGATCGGAATCGATGCTGCGCCGGAAAAGGTCGTCTGGTGGGTCGTTTATGGTGTGGTCCTCTGTTTGCTCGGAATGTTGGGAGACCTTGCCGAGTCGCTTTTGAAGCGTGATGCGGAGATCAAGGACGCCGGCTCGCTGGTTCCCGGGTTTGGCGGTGTGCTGGATATTCTGGACTCTCTCCTGATCGCGGCACCGGTGGCGTACGCGTTCCTGACGCTGGATCTGCTTTACTGAGTTGGGAAAACGGATATTTTGAAATGAAATTCGGGCGTTTCGGTGAAATTTTGAGGGTGTGTGCGCGGAGATGAAACTCAACTTTACGGTACGGCATCCTGGAAGAAAAAAGGCGTTTCTGGCGGACCGCGCGTACTTTTTTGAACCGCCTCCCCAGACGCTCCGCGAGCTTCTTGCGTCGCTCGTGCAGCAGGAATTACGTCTTTTTCGGGAACGTGTGGAAGCGGCATCTCGTTTCGAAAACGGGGTAGAAAACGGGGAGACTTTTTCCGGCGTTCTGATCCGGGAGGAGGCGCAGATCCGCGAGGAGCTTCACCAGACAGGGCGTGCAGGATTCGGGATGACCGATAGTTGCCGCGATGTTCATGAGATCCCGGATGAAGAGGAGGCGGTCAGGACGGCGGTTTCGGCTTTTGAGGACGGGCTTTTTCGCGTCTTTGGGCCGCGCGGCGAGTTGACGGAACTGGATGGGCCGCTTTCTGTTTTTGACGGCGAGACGCTGACTTTCGTGCGTCTGACGTTTCTGGCGGGCAGTCTTTTTTGAGAGATCCATGGACTGTGGGTGAGGAAGGTGAGAAAAAGGGGTACGGAGAGAAAGGGACGGCTTTGAGAAAAGGAACGGAGCATGAGAAAAGATCTGAGTGATTTTGAGGCGTATTTTGAGCGTCGGAAACTGCTTTCGCCGGGCGTCTGGCAGGATCTTCTTGATTCCATCGCACAGTCGGAGGGCGAGTATATTCAGGAGCGGAAAGATTTTGAAAAAGCACTGGCGGAGGCCGGTATTTCGGAGAAAGCGGAACCGGAAGCGATCCTGAAACGTCCCGGCGTTTTGGAGGCACTGATGGAGGAAGAGTGCCCGTACTGGAAGATCTACCCGGAAGACTACCGTGCGCCGATGGCGAGATCGGTCCGGATCCTGATGCGCATCCCATGGCAGAATGGTCCGGCACGCCGAATGTTTCGTACGCAGGAGGCTGGAGCTCACTGCACGCAAGTCGGTTGGCTTCTTGAGGAAGTTTTGGATCTCTGGAAGTTTGAGATCCCGTTCTGTGAGATCGTGCCGGAGTATCTGCGAAATCGGAAATTCTTTGAGGAGGAGCGCACGTACATTACGGACTGCGTTCTAGGGCGTTCGTTTGTGTGTTGGCTGACTGATGCGCTGGACCGGAAAGACGAGCTGGTTCGGAAAATGGTGCGGGATGCCGTTTATGAAGCGAATGGAGCGTTGAGCCAGGCGGTCATTTTTGCCTGTTTTCGGACGGAAGATCCGGAGTGTCGGGAGTGGATGCGTGACCTTCTGCTGGCAGCGAAGAATCAGGAAGGCCTTCGGCAGTCGATCTGCGAGAAGATGGACCAGGGAACCTTTGAGTCGTTTCGATTTATGGTCCGAGTCGTGCAGGAAAACGGTCTGATCCGGTTTTCGTCGGTGCTTCGCGCATTCGGAACGTGGATCGGGATGGAGGTGGATCCGGAAGAAACGGCGAAATGGCGGCGTCTGTTTGGGGAGTTTGCAGATATTCTGGAACGGGGCGGCGAACTGACGGAAAAAGAGGCGAAAAGCCCGCTTGCGCATTTCTTCTCGCTGACGATTTTGGCTGCGCAGGAGGTCCGGACCGCTGTTTCGCAGGCTCAGAGACTTCTGGAGGATCCGGAGACGGAGTTCCCGGTCAAGTCGGCGGCTGCGTATTTTCTTGCGGAGGCGGATGCCGGGATCCCGGTCTGCTGGACGCTGGAAATGCTTGGGAAATTCCATGAAAGTCCGGTCATTGCGTCGCTTTTGCTGAAACTTCTGCCGCGTTTTTCGTATGCGATGCGGACGGATGCCTTAGAGAATGATTTTGCGGAGTGCCGTACACTTTACTGGAAACTCCGTGAGCTTTTGGAGTTTTTTCCGGAGAAGGAAAAGACGGCGGTCCATCCCGTTTTCCCGTGGCTGACGCTGACCATTTCCCGGCAGGATCTTTTCTGGAAGATGCTTGAGTGTGCGCAATTTCTGTGGACGGCGGAGGAGATCGACGACCTGCTTCTCCTGACGGGCCGGATGTCTGCGTTTCTGCGGGAGTTTTTCGTGCGGTATGTGCTTCATTTTCACCCCCTCATGCCGAGAGATCTGGGAGAAAAAAGCAAGAGAGAAAGGCATTGGCTGTGGGAAGAGACTCTAGAGAGACACAGGACCTTTCCGAGGACGCCGAAGCAGCGTGAGGCACTTTTCGCGATGCTCCGTGACCGCAGTGTGTCGGTTCGCGAATGGGCGGCGGAGACGATTCGGCTTTTTGAGGACCTGACGGAATCGGAAATTCTTCAGCTGGAGGACCTTCTGCGTCTGAAGGCGGTGAAGGTCCGTATTGCGGTTCTTGATGCACTGCGCAGAAACGGGAGCGCGAAGGCGTCGGCGAAACGTCTGCGGGAAAGCGGAAATTTTGAGAAAATGCGGGCAGCGAAGGAACTGGATCCGGTAGGAGAAACAGTAGACGAGACGGCTGACGGAGCAGAAGGTGAGTCGGTTGGGGGATCGATCAGCGGAACCGCAAAATGGACGCTCGAAAATGGTCTGGGACTCTTTGTGCCGGGCCGGAGGTATTGGCAGCCTCCGAATGAATTGAGTAAATTTGATCCGGAATTTCGTCCGGACGTTTTTCTGCCGAAGTGCCTTGAACGTGCGAAAGAGCTTCTCCGCAAACTGAATGCCCTTTTGTGGGAGAATCGCGATTTGGAGTTTTGGTACGCGGAGGACGACGAGAGAGGCGGCGAGATGCGGACGCTCATGGCGTATGCGGATCAGTGTAAATTCCGGATGCTCTGCACAAATCCGCGATCAGCAGAGCGTACTGTTCCGGAGCTTTGGGACTCGTTCTTTGCGGCAGAAAGATTCACGCCGCTGGAGATCCTCTCGGCACAGACGCTCCTTGCGCTGCAGAATGTTTCGCCAAAGGAACGAAAACGTCTGGCCCTCTTCTATGGCCCAGGATCCCAGAGCTGGCTGGATGGGGTTGGGGAAAATTCCGACAAAAAAACGAGGAAAACGTCCCGGAAAAACAGAGCGGCCGATCCTGCGTCCAATGCAGAGTTGAATTCTGCGTCAAACTCCGCATTAAGTCAGGAAAACGGGCCACTGCTGCGGCACAGTCGGTTTTTCTCGGAGATCTTGGCGCGTCAGTTTTTCCGGATGGAGGACCGGGAAGCCGTCCTTCTGAAGATTTTCCGTGCATTTTTGAGCTTTCCTGCTGAGATCCTGAACGCGAAGATTCCGGAGGACCCGGAGGACCGCTGGTCCAGTGCTCTCATGGAGAGCGAGGGGATCCGATTCTGGTTTTCGT
>SUVI01000208.1 GCA_015062085.1 Planctomycetaceae bacterium | reverse complement strand
ACTGCCGGAGCGGCTTCTTCAACTGCCGGAGCGGCTTCTTCGACTGCCGGAGCGGCTTCTTCGACTGCCGGAGCAGCTTCTTCAACTGCCGGAGCGGCTTCTTCGACTGCCGGAGCGGCTTCTTCGACTGCCGGAGCAGCTTCTTCAACTGCCGGAGCAGCTTCTTCAACTGCCGGAGCAGCTTCTTCAACTGCCGCAGCGGGTTCTGCGTGGGAACCGCTTGCTTCAAGAGTCAGGTCGGTTGCTTTCTGCGGCCAGCCAAGGACCAGTGCAACGATGTACGCAGCGATGATCACTGCGATCGAAAGGGCAGCCAGACGATAGGATTTGCTCGGATCGCCGGCGTGAGCGTGTTCACTCATCTTGATCTCCTTAGGGAAAAACGTTGAATTCCATGACCTTCTGCGGGCCACACTAAAAAAATTTCCCTATATTGAAACACAGAAATCGGATTTTTTCAAGCCCCCCCTCCCCGGAAAAAGACAAAATTTTATCGAATTTGTTATTTTTCGTGAAGATTCTCGGGGAAAAAACCGTCAGCATCCCCAGCATTGCGAAGGATCTCGCCGCAAATGTCGTCCAGAGTCTGATTTGCGTGCTGGTCGCGGAGAGCAAATTTTAGCTCTTCTGCGTTTTCGTGCTGCACATCCTGATCGTATTCTTCCTGCGAAATGAGACCGAGAAGCAGATCCATGTCTCGGACCCGTTCCAGAGGCGCATTTTTTTGGGGATGGTCCTGCATCTCAAGTGCACAAACGCATAGATGCCGTAGAAGGTCTACCATTTTTTTCCGTTTGGAACAGACTGGCGAGTAGGCCCAGAGGTACTTCTGGAATTCCTGCCTCATGGCGGCATACCGTTCCCGCCAGTCTTCCGCGCTTAACGCATCGGCATCCAGCGGGATCTGATTTTTCGGAAAGGGAATGAAGACCGGCTCGTCCGGCAATTCACTCATTGCGTAAAATCGTGCCATTTTTGCCTCCCATCTTCCATTGAGTTCTCGTTTTTTAATTGAGATATTTGTTTTTTTAACTATTTCAGTTCTATTTTGCCGACACAGTACCGATGCTGGCCGTCGTCTCCATCCAGCGGAAGCTCTAGGATCGGAGTTCCGTCGCGTTTGCCGACCGAGATGAAAACGTCGTACGTTCCCGGCCGTGTCGTTGGAGCGACCAGCCCGGCACAGAAAGTGCTTTTGTGTTCCCGGACAGGGATCGCATCCGGAGGGCCGACCTCCAGCGTTCGCATGTCGAGCGTTTCATCCGAAAGGACCGCGACGATGCCCCCGTCCGCATCTTTGAGCGTCAGAGTCAGGAATCCACCCGGATAGCACGGTGAAACGCCTGCGTTTGCCCAGAGTGTTCTGACGGTGAACGGTTTCCCGATCTCGGCGGTCGTCGGGATCTCCAATTCACGGAGTTGGATCCGGTATCCGAGCCGCTGGTTGATCTTGCGTATCGTTTCCCGGCAGGCGTCCCATTCCACTTGCGGCCAGCAGTGGATCGACATGTACGCGGCATGGTACTCTTCCACCGAACGGAGAAGCAGTGCGTCGTCCCAGGCATTTTTGTGCTTGGAACTTCCGAAGTGCTCATGCTCGAGGATCACCGGCATCTCACGCCAAAACCGGTCTGCCATGTCCGCGTGGAACCACATTTTGGGAGCGGGCTGAACGAGAATGCTGTCATCGCGCAGTGTCACTCCTTTCGAGCGGGCATAGTCGGTCGCCGGGTAGTTTCCTGATGTATTCTGTGGCCCATCCACGTCGTCGCTGATGCACAAAAGCGTCCCGGGAAAGGCTTCCAGATGCAGATCGATGTGGATCTTCGTCACGCGCAGAGTCTCCTCCTGCCCAAGTCGGCTGCTGAATCCCGTGTGGCCCTCGCCCCACATTCCGAACGTTCCGACATCAATGAACGCAACGTTTGGATCGCCGTCGTATCGTTTTCCAGCCGCACACAGGAAATTACGCAGTTTTTCAAGGTAAACGGGGTCATCGAAGATCGGGTCGCACAGCTTGCCGTCCAGATCAGGACCTTCCCCAAAAGAGTAGCGGAGGGACTTTGCTCCGGCATCAAAGACCCATTTCGGCGTGGCGTACTCGAGCCAGCTTTCGGAAGTCGTAAAACGGAACGCGACTTTTTTCCCTTTCGCGATCCACCTCTGTGCCGGAGTGTCGAGGAGCGCCCAGTTGAATTTACCCTCTTCCGGCTCGATGAATGCCCACGGAATGCGGAGATAGACCGTTGAGCAGCCCTCAAACCACTCCAGTGTATCGGATGGCGCGAGTTGACTGCCGTAATTCGCCGGTACGTTGGAGTAAAAGTGCATCGTCCAGCCCATCATGGGGTTCTGAAGTGCTTTGCCGGAATCCTGAAACGTGAATTTCTGCGTCTGCGCCATTGTCGTTTCCGGAAATGCCGCTGCGGTCTGCAGAATGAAAAAAGCAGTAAAAAACAGAAAACGGATGGTGTCGTTGAAAAACTGCCGCATTGGTTTGCCTCCCGAAGGTTTGAAGAGCCGCAGATCTCCATAAAAAAATGCTCCCCCGTACATTCAGAGGGAACATCGTGTGTCTTCAAAAACGCATCATTCGGATCGATTCTATTTGTTGATGAACGTGTCGATGACCCAATCCATCAGAGCACTGGAGAACGGCGTTTTGTCCCAGCTCCAGATATTTCGAATGAGGTCCACAGTGAAGAGGAGCGTCGTCGTGAGGAACGCGAAGCAGACGAGCAGGCCCAAGACCGTCCAGATCGAGTACGGTTTCTCCGGCATGTCCATCGGAATGATCTGCGGGACCATCTGCGTGATCGGCTCCATAGAATCTCCGCCGTCTCCTCCTTCCATCGCAAAAGCGTCGCCTTCCGTACCTTCTTCCATCGAATCGCCGAGTTCGTCCATCCCGAAACCTCCGTCTTCATCGATGTCGTCGACCATGATGACCTGCGAGCCGCTGTCTTCATCATTGCTGTCTTCCGCGTCGTCCGTCGTCAGTGCGAAATCGTCCGATTCCACGGAAAGCGAAGTGGCAAGACTTCCCGAAAGGAGAGAGCTTCCGAGCGTCAGGTCATCTTCACCAAGTTCGAGAACTTCGCCCGATTCGTCATCATCCAGAGAGATCCCCGAGTCCGTTGCGCTCATCAGCGAGATGCCGCTCTGTTCACTCAGCCCCAGAGCACTGCCGCCGATCTGACTGCCCGTCAGATCCGGGTCTTCACCGAGGACCAGATCGTCGTCGTCATCTACGTAGTCCGAAAGCGCCAGACCGGATTCTTCCGGCGAGAAGGTGACGTCATTGTCCAGCGTATTGTTGATGTCCGACGCGCCGCCAAGATCCAGCACATCATCATCCAGCTCGTAGTCGTCACCGTAACCGAAATCATCATCCGCGCCGCTGGCGTCCTGAAGCTCCTGCTTGTAGCGGTTCACTTCGTCACGGCGGAACTTCCAAGACGTACCGTCCTTAAGTCCGTTTAACTGACGCTGAGTAGTGGCCGCAATGACGTCCTCGATCGTGATATTCAGTTCTTTTGCGACATCTTCGACGCTCAGGTATTTTTCTGCCATGATGAATTTCCTGTTTAAACTAACTGCTTTTAGCGGTCCAGGCAACACGCGGCCGGAACGGTTTTTCAAAAAATTTTCACCGAAACAAACGGATTCGGTGCTGAAGGGAAATATGTACTTCGTCTTCTTCCTAAATTATTGTCAAAATCGCCTCAAAAGTCAACTACTTTTTTCAATTTTTTGACATTAAATTGGAAATTTTTCCAATTCTGACCGTGTATTTGCCATAAATACTAAAAAGATTTCAAACTGTCTATTTTCCCTGAGGTGAAATTTTATCCCAATCGGTACGAAACGTCGTTTTATGTTTCGCAGTGGTACAGAGAAAAGAAAAAGGAAGCGGGAAACGTGTCCTGACGCGAATTTCACGGATCTCACAGATCTCACGAATTTCACAGATCTTACGAATTTCACAGATCTCACAAAAAACACGGAAACAGACAAAATGGATCTTAAAAAATATTTAAAAGGTCCATCCGGAAACTGCGTACCGGTTTCACCACTGAAGACACGGAAAACGCACAGAGAAACACGGATCTTAACACAAAAAGCAGTAAAAAACAGACAGCTCGAACAAATTTTGAATTTTTAAAAATTCATTTGCATCTTTTCGTGTTTTCCGTGAAATTCGTGTCAGGGCACGTTCACTCCCTTTTTCCTCTTTCTTTTCAGTGTGAATCTGAGTCTCTTCTGTGTACTCAGTGGTGAGATCGGAACCTGGATCGATACGCACTTTCCGGAAGAGCCTTTTAAACATTATCGGAGATGGTCTGAAAGTTTCCGGCCGGCTGTGTTTTGGGGGAGAGACGGAGTTTTGAGACGGTCTCGGAGTTCACCGCTTTTTTTGCCGTATCGGAAAGTTTTACTGCAAAAACGCGTTTTCAGATGCGCTGCAAAAAAAAGCCGGTACGCTGGAGAAAACGTACCGGCCAAAAGGATCAGGACCTTTTGGGTTTTGGGGGTTCCTGCTGACTCGGAGGCAGCCTGCAGGAACCGTTTTTTTATGAGACCGGGATCCCGGTCATGCTGGACTAAGTCCGATCCAGTCCGGCTCAGACGTTCTTCTGGTCGCCGTAGAAGGCGTTGAGGTACATCTGCTTGATCTCGGGGATCAGCGGGTAGCGCGGGTTGGCGCCAGTGCACTGATCGTCAAAGGCATCTTCTGCAAGCTGGTCAAGCTGCGCGAGGAACGCTTCTTCCGAAACTCCGGCTTCCTGGATCGACGCGGGGATGTCGAGGTCTTTCGCCAAAGCGCGGATCGCTTCGATGAGGCGGGCCACCATGACCTGGTCGGAATCTTCCATTCCGCCGAGACCGATGTAGCGGGCCAGTCGAGCGTAACGGACGCCGGCTTCCGGGAATCCGTACTGCGGGAAG
>SUVI01000207.1 GCA_015062085.1 Planctomycetaceae bacterium | reverse complement strand
TCCGTTCCTCATGGCAGCCGATGCAGATGGTATTCTCGCCCGGCATGACGGAAACGAAAGAGTGCATCCGCTTCACACAGTGTCCTTTTTCGTCCATGGCAAGGAACAGAACAGGACGATTCGCCGGAAGTTTGAAGTACGCGGAGCCGTCTTCGCTCACCGGAACGGAACCGAGCAGGCGTTCCAGCGTGAAAGTGCCGAAGATCGACATCATTTCCGTTCCGCCCGTGTAGTGGATCGGTTTCGGAAGCGTCTCGTAGATGAGGAGTTTCTTGACCGTTCCCGGCTTGACGCCCTGAAGTTTGCGCCCTTTGTAGAGATTCACCATCGCGAGCGTGCCGTGATCTTTCGTGTAGTCCGTCTGATCCATGATCGGGCGTTCGCGCTCTCGTTTCATGAGCGGACGCGGTTCGTTCACTTTGTATCCCTGCTCACGGAGTTCTTTCGGAAGCTGGAAGAGAACGGACTGCTGTCCCTGCGCGTTGATGAGCATGATCCGGTCGCCGGACGCAGTCATGAAATGCTCTTCGTCAAACGCCCACGGGTCGGAATGGTTCGCATCTCTGGTGATGTTGCGCAGCGATTCCTGTTTATCCGGTCCCGCACCCGGATCCAGGACCGCAAGCCGGCCGTAGTGTTCCGTTCTTCCGTGTCCTGGACTGTTGGAGCAGACGATCTTCTGTGAGCCGGGGATCGGTTTCGCGTCGATGAACACTCCGCCGGGGTTCAGGTTTCCGAAAAGGATCATCTGGCGCGTGCCGTCCTGATTCATCGTCCAGAGATGATGGTAGTGTACCTGCGACCGGTCCACGTACTCCCAGCGCATGTAGAGGATCTGTCCGTTCGGCAGGACCCACGGCGTGTTGTCCTGCTCCACATTGCAGGAAAGCATCTGGATATTGGAACCGTCCGGAGCGCATTTGTAGATCGTTCCGACGTGCGTCAGCCAGCAGCCGACGTAGCGTTTCGCACGGGTCGAACAGAAGACAATCGAATCGTCCGGAAGGTATGCCGCTTCGTAGTCATCCCACCCCGGAGGTGCAAAATCACGTCCGCGAAGGTCGCAGACCGCTTCCATTCTCCATTCAGGCGATGTGTTCGGAAGCACGTCTTTCGGGAGAACGAGCGGTTCCGGAGCGTCTTCTCCGATGCCGGTAAGCTGTTTCAGACCCGTTCCGTCAATGTTGATCTCGTACAGACGGTAGTGATCCTGCCCGCTCGGACAGTAGGAAAAGAGGATCTTTTGTGCGTCGTAATGGACATTTGGGTCGCGGATCATGCCGCCTTTGTCTTCCAGGATCGTCCGCAGGGTTTTGGTCTTTACGTTGTACGCGTACAGCGCGCCGCCGGAATTCGCGTGGTACGGTTTGCGGTACACATTGTCGGCAAAGTATCCGAAGTTGGCGTACCAGTGTTCCGGATTGTGTTTGCGCGTGCAGAAGATGATCTCTTCCGGCAGGACACTTCCCACAAATTCATCAACGAGACTTGGCGGGACTGCCCCCTGAATGTGTGCGTCGGAGGCGGGTTTCGCGAAGGCCATGATCTCCGCCGCACCGGAGTTGAGGCGGCCGTAGTCCGAGAGGAACTTCAGCGTGACCGACGTGACCGACGTTTTGGGCACATCGAGCCGCTGCGGACCGTGGATCGGCAGGAGCTGCGTTTTGAGGACCGGGGTTTGGGAATCATTCAGGTAGACTTCGACATCCTTGAATCCCTCATCAATGTACGAGGCGCCCGAGCGTCCAAAATAGACGAGCTGAGAAACATCGACCGGTTTTTTCCACGTCAGCGTCAGGTCGGCTTTGCCTTTCGCGATGGCGCCTTTTGTCGCCCACGCCAGTCCCGCATCTCCGCTGAAAGGCTCGGGGACCGTACCGTCAACGGTCTTGGCGGCGGAATATTCAGCCGAATACTCCGACGACGCTGCTGCCATCGCCTGACGCGCCAGGTTCGGGTTGGAAATGTGCGGTGCAAGGTCCTCGATCTCCTCCTGCGAAAGCGGGTCGGCAAAGACCATGATCTCCGCCGCGCCGGAATTGGGCCGTCCGTAATCCGAGAGGAACTTCAGCGTGATCGACGTCACCCGCGTTTTGGGAAACTCGAGAGCCTGTCCGTGCATGGTCGGTTTGAGCTGCGTCTTGAGGATCGGCGTTTGGGAACCGTTCAGAAAGACTTCGACGTCCCGGAAACATTCGTCGGGAAATTGGACTCCCGTACGGCCGAAATAGATGATCTGCGAGGCGTCAACAGGCTCCTTCCACGTAAGAGTAAAGTCGGCTTTTCCCTGCGCAGTTTCACCGTTGACGGCCCACGCCTGTCCCGCGTCACCGCTGTTCAGCTGCGAGATCCATCCATCGATCGCCTTCGCGGCGGAATGAAAGTCCGCGTATTCTGACGACGCAGATGCTTTTGCACGGCGTGCCAGATTGGGATTCTCCGCTTTTGCGCACGATCGGGCAGTCGGTTCGGCCTGGGTGACGGCTGGGAAGAAAACCGCCGTGAAAACCAAAACGATAATAAACAATTTTTTCATGATCATTGACTCTCGATAGGTGAAAGGTGAAATCGCATTCGGTGGAAAATGTTTACATACATTCGCGTTCCTGTCGAAAACCGCTAGCGGGAGGTTACCCGCGACTTGTAGCGGAAAATGATATCTGATAGAAAAAAACAATCAGGGGAACGATATCTGCGGTAATTTTACACCATATTTAAGCAATTTACAAGTACTCCTTTTAAATTTTTCGGGAAAATCAACCTCTTTTTTTAGGAAAGTCGGCTCACAATGAAAATGGAGAGAGATACTCGATTTAAAAACTCGCCTGAATCCCATCCTGTCGATATTCACGGTGTGTTAAAAAAAGGGATCAAAAGAAAACGGCGCTCAAATTCATTCGGCGGAAAATCGCGCTGCCTAAAAAAACTCGGCCCCCTTCAGCCGTTCCGCGGCTTTAAGAGACCGGGTCTTGATTGAGAATCGATCAAGATACGCGTTTTCACACGTGTCTTTCGGCATGGAAAACCATGAGGGCTCTGAATACCTGGAAAGATATGTTCTATCCCCCCCAAAAATCACTCCGCAACAGGTTTTTCGATTACCTGATCCACAATATGATACGCGCAGGCTTCCTCGGCTGACATGAAATTGTCCCGATCCGTATCCGCGACGATTTTGTCGTAGGTATGACCGGTGTGTTTCAGGAGAAGACGGTTCAGTTTCTGTTTCGTCTTTTCAAACTCCGTGGCGTGAATGAGAATTTCCTCGGCCGTACCCTCCATCCCCGCGCTCGGCTGGTGGATCATGATTCTTGCGTTCGGGAGCGCGCAGCGTTTGCCGGGAGCGCCTGCCGCGAGAAGAAATGCTCCCATTGAAGCGCACTGGCCGATTCCATAGGTACGAACATCGCATGAAACAAAATTCATCGTGTCGTAAATGGCCATACCCGCCGTCACGCTGCCGCCAGGCGAGTTAATGTAGAAATGAATGTCGGCCTGCGGATCTTCCGACTGAAGGTAAAGCATCTGCGCCACAATCGAATTCGCGGATTCGTCGGTCACTTCCGTCCCGAGGAAGACGATTCGGTCGCGAAGCAGGCGGCTGTAAATGTCCATGGCGCGTTCTTCACGCCCGTTCTTGTCGATGACAAAAGGAATCAAAGGCATTTTGGGTCTCTCCTGGTTAGTTATTTTTTATAGTCGTCCGTCGTCTTTTTCAATACTGAATCCACGATACCGTAAGCAACAGCCTCTTCCGCAGACATATAGTAGTCCCGGTCGGTATCTTTGGCTATCTGTTCCACAGTTTTGCCCGTATCCGCCGCGAGAATCTCATTGAGAACCTGACGCGTTTTCAGTATTTCCTGCGCCTGAATATTAATATCGGACACCTGGCCGCCTACCTGGCCCCATGGCTGGTGAATCATCACTTTCGCGTGCGGGAGAATAAACCGTTTGCCATGCTGACCGCCGCCAAGGAGAACGGCTGCCGCGCTGGCCGCCAAGCCTACGCAGTACGTATTCACCGGGCACGAAAGAACCCGCATCGTGTCATAAATCGCGAGGCACGCGCTTACGCTGCCGCCCGGAGAGTTAATATAAAAATGAATGTCCTTCCGGCGATTGTCGCTCTGAAGATAAAGAAGCTGCATCACGATCGCGTTCGCGTTCGCGTCCGCAAGCGGACCCTGAAGAAAAATAATCCGGTTCTCAAGAAGAAGATCCGAAATCGTCATTTGACGCTGACGCTGATAATCTCCGCCGCCGTTCTGAATTTCCGGAAAACGGGAATCGGCAAATGGATCCAGCGGATTTGAATGAAATCTTTCCATCATGTTCTTTCTCTAAAAAAGTACTCGAAACGTTAAAGGAAACCTCAAACTGTTACAAACAAATAATCTTGACTCATAAATTACGGCTGTTCGGCAAACTGCCTTACGCTCCAGACCTGTCCCTGAACTTTTCCGAAAACGCGCTTCAAAAGACATTTCCCGAAATATACAGAAAAAGGCAATGGCGTATGCCGTCTAAGTACCCATTATCTTTTATCGGCAATACTTATCAATTAGACCATTCAGAGCGAAGAAATATTCGGACTAAAAAAATTTTATTTTGAAAATATCACCGCATTTACCTCAGACAAAATGACGATTCACCACGCGGAAATGCGTGATTCCACGCTTTTTATCTGTGTTCACGCGAAAAAAAGAGAAAAGTTTTAAAAAAGTTTGAAGTTGATTTTGACACGTAAAATACGGAGTGGAAAGGTTTTTTTTCGGTGGGTGTTCGTGGTTTTGAATGGGAAAAATTGAGAAAATTGCCGAGACCCCCCTTGAAGGAAATTTGAAATGTGCTATACTACTCACCATCTTAAGTGACACGCAAGTGAGCTTAAGAGGAATCAAGCCTTGGAGGCTGATTTATCTTTGACAATATGATGAATTTACATGAAGCACAAAATTTTATCGAG
>SUVI01000206.1 GCA_015062085.1 Planctomycetaceae bacterium | reverse complement strand
GTTGGGCTGAATACGGTCCGATTTTGGCTCAGCCGCGGGGCGTATGAAAAGGACGGCGATGCGTATGTTCAGCGGATCGTTGAATTTGTTCGGACGTGCCATGCGTGCGGGTACAAATCGATGCCGATCCTTTTCAACGGCAATATGCTGGATCCCGCAACGATCAAACCGGAAGCGTATGCGGCCGCTGATGCTTTCGCGACGGCGTTTGTGAATGCGCTGAAGGACGAACCGGGACTTCTGATGTTTGATGTGATGAACGAACCGCTTTGCAATAAGTACATCAGCGAGGCTCCGAAAGAAGAGCGTGAAGCCCGGAAAGCCGAGACGTGGGCGTTCCTGCGCCGGGAGATCGCGCTGGTCGCGAAACTTGCGCCGGACGCGCTTTTGACGGTCGGATACACGACGGCGTTTGAGATCGAGGAATCGACGGCGAAGATGCTGGACGTCATTTCCTTCCATGACTACAGTGACCGCCGGGAACGCATCCGCGCCAATTTCGACAAGGCGGTGGAATGGGGCGAAAAGCTCGGAAAGCCTGTCATCAATACGGAAATGGGGTGTCTCGCGCGTGCCAACCCGTACGAAATGGTCCTTCAGTACTGCCATGAGTACCAGATGGGCTGGGTCCTGTTCGAGCTGATGATCCATGGACGCTGCATCGACGAGCACGGTATTTTCTATGAAGACGGCACCATCCGTGATGCGGGGACGATCGCGGCGATGTTCGGCTGCTTCCGCAACCGGGGAGAGTCCGTCGTTCCGCCGAATCCGAATCGTGAAGGAAAAGCGGACCGCGCCATCGCGCTGATCGAGGAGGCGCTGAAAGAGTACACGTCGGACGCTTTTGACTATCGCCGCAGCGACAAGAAAAAGCTCCTCGACGCCTGCGAAGTCGCCGCTAATCTTCTGGAAGCCTGCGAGCTGGTCCCGATGTGCGACCTGCCGACCGCGAAGATCGAGAAATTTCGAAACGATCCGAACGCGGACCTCTGGGAGATCCGGAAACTCGCGTATGAGCTGGCGAACCGTCTGAAGGAAGTCTGCCAGATCCTTTAAGCATCGAGTGCTTTTGAAGGGGGATCCTGTTGGTATTCTGTGTTCTCAGTGGTTGAGATCTTCGGCTGAAGGTCCCACGCGCGCCGGCACTCTGTCCAGCAGAAACCTCGGCGGGAACTCCGGCAGGGAAGGTCCCACGCGCGGCGGCACTCTCCGAGAGCCGTCTGGCTGCCCGTCATGTCATGGACGCTCGTGAGAGGGAAACATTTTGGAAATCGTTTCCCTCTCAGATCCTCCCTTCAAAAACTTTTTGATCTTTTTGTTTTTGTTTTTTTAGCGGCAGGATCTGCGAGGGGAACGGATGCACGGCTGCTGGATGAACAAAAAAATCCGCCGAAGGTTTTCCGGCGGATTTTCTCCCATTAAGCTCTGCAAGGCAGAGTACGATTCCGATCTGATTCAGATCCGGTTTATTTCTTGAGTTTCAGGAAGGTCTTGCTTCCGACTTCTCCGGGGACCGGGCCGACCGCGACGTTCGTCGGATCGATGTAGCTGGTCTGCGTGATCCCGGTGCTCGTGACCTGGCGCGGAGCCGGCGTCGGGATGACTTCCATCGAGGCAGCCGGTGCCGGGCTGAGGATCGACTGACCATTCGGAGCCGGCGTCGGGATGACTTCCAGCGTTCCCTGCGGCTGCATTCCCTGCGCCTGCGGGATGGTTCCGGCGTTGGAGAAGTGTTCTTCCATCTGTTTCCGGAGTGCTGCCGGATCGACCAGACCGGTGTGCTGGCGGTAGGCGCCTTCGGAGATCACGTTCGGACGGGTGAAGCCGTAGTTCATGTAGCGGCCTTTTTCACGGATCCGGGCACGTTTCTGAGCGTCGAAGTATGCTTTGGATGCCCACGGGCCTTCGGTCAGCGTGATGCCGTCGTATTCGAGCAGCGAACCTTTCTGCGTGTGGATGTCCACGATCGCCAGATTGTAGTCGATGACTGCGCGGAAGAAGTCGATCTCGGCCTCGGCCAGACGGCGCTGGGCGTCGAGGAGGATGTTCAGCGTGATGCTTCCGGTTTCGTAGGCGGCACTCGTCGCTTCGACTTCCTTCTGGGCCGCGACACGGCGGTTGAAGTAGGTCTGAGCCAGGACGTAATTGTCTTCGAGGTCACGGACGGCGTGCGCCAGACGGTGGGTGACTTCCAGTTCCTGTTCCTGAAGGAGCGCGCGGTTGCGGGCCAGGACCAGTTCTGCGTTGCGTACGGCAGAGCGTTCGCGGCGGAATCCGATCGGGACGGTGAATTCAGCACCGATCAAACCGCTCCAGAGACCGTCGTTCGTCATCTGGCCCATCGCACTGTTGCTTCCGCCGTTGATGTCCCAGTAGTGTTCATTCGCGCCGCCGACGCTTCCGCGTCCCACCAGATCAAGGGTCGGGAGAAGGAAGTTCTTCGAGGCGAGCAGTTCCAGTTCGGACTGTTTGATGACCCACTTCTGACGGCGCAGTTCGATATTGCGGCTCATGCTTTCGCAGTGGACTTCGTTCCAGTCGAACGTGATCTTCGCGACACTCGGTTCATCGCTCGGACGGAACAGACGGCCGTCGGCACTCGTCAGACCGATGATGTAGCGAAAGTTGGCTTCGGCTTTGTAGAGGGCATCCAGCGCGGATTCGACAGAACCCTTGAACATGAAGTACTGCTGCTGCGCCTGGGCACGTTCCTGAGCCGAACCGCCGCGGTAGCCGGATTCGTATTTCGCCTGCGCCTGACGCCAGGTCTCCAGCGCCTTGTTGCGGCCGGCGACGACCGAGTCGAGACGACGGTATGCGAAGTACAGTTCCCAGTAGGCGCGTTCGATGTCCACCGCCAGATTGCGGACGGAGGATTCAAAGTCGACCAGCGACAGGTCCGTGCGAAGACGGGCGATCATCACGCCGTTGTAGAAACCGGGCAGGGCGCCGGGACCGGCGATGCGGTTGAACTGTGTACCTGCTCCGCGAAGCAAAGGCTGACGGAATTCCGTTTCGAGGCCCACATTATAGTATCCGTCCACGGCCAGCGAGGAAGAATTGGACCACGTGTAGTCGGACGTGAGACGGGTCGTCCACGTACCGCCCGTGGCGTTGGTTTTCTGCAGCTGAGTGGAGAAGGAACTTCCGCGGGTCTTCAGACGGGCCAGACGTCCGTTGCTCGCCAGGTTTTCCACGGACCGATTGTCCTGGAACGTCAAGGAGCTGGACCACTGGGCATCGAAATCCGCGAGGACCGCTTCGACACCGTAACGGCCGTCGGTTTCCGTGATGGCCGGATTGTAGATCGTCGAGGCACTGGACGGATTCGTCGTCAGGGCGGAAGGCTGGCCGCTCGAGCCGTTCGCGCCGTAGGAGATCCCTCCAAGATTGCGAATGACTGTGCTGTTGTAGAGACCGCAGCGGATCGCTTCTTCAAGCGAAATGTTCACGATCTCCTTGCCTTTGGAATTGTTGATCGTCAGAGGCGCCTGCGCACCTTTGACTTCTTCGATCGTCTCCGTTTCCGTGTCCGGATACTCGATCTGGGTCGCCATATCAAGGTACGGATCTACCGGAAGCGGGGCGTTGTGCTTTCCGAGGTAAAGCGGCATCTGCGGATTGCATCCCGTCATCGGAATCAGTGTTCCGAGCAGGAGTGCCGCCGCACAAAGCCGGGCGGAAAGTTTTTGAAAATTGATTCGTTTCATTTTACCTTGTCCTAATTGAGCTTAATGGGGAAGTCAATTAAAATTCGGGGTCTCCAGGTTTTTCCACGCATAGATATACACGATCCATACACTCTGGAAACTCTCTCCTTCTTTTATCGACCAGTTTGACGTTAAATCTTGAAAATTTGGAAAAGTTTTTCTTTTCTTGTGAATCGTTAAAATTGGAAAAGTTTTTGTATTTTGTCTATTTTGCTTCTTGTTGGGGGTGTTTGAGAGTCATGGAACGTTTTTCTCTGGGGTTTAAATAAGAAAATATGAAAATAGATAAAATAAAAGTAAAGATGAGAGAGATACGGTGCCTTTTGAAGAAATTCAGGATTTTGGAAAAATTTTTTAATTTTTTCTAAAGTAAAGTATGAAATTTTGATTTTTTTTGTATATTTCAAGACTTTTGGAAGAAAAAACGTGAATTTCCGATGGCAGAAACTCACGTTTTTGATTCAGATCCGGTTCTTCCGCTGGTTCAATATTTCCATTCATCCTGCCATTCCAGATACGGAGTTCCCTCTTCGTCGAAAAGGACGGGAAGCCAGACGTATCGGCCGTCGATGGCGTTTTTCGGATTCCATCGGTCTGCCATGAAGATGAATGTGCCGGGTTTTCCAACGACCGGAAGGACATACGTGCTCTGCGAGCGGAAGGTCAGCGACTTTTCTTCGTCGGTCCCGCGGCATGGATTTCCAAGTTCGGTCCACTCGCCCGTCAGGGAATCTGCGACCGCCAGCCGAGCCGCATTGGGTGCCCAGCCGGTGCATCCGGAGGAGAAGAGATAGTATTTTCCGTCTTTTTTAAAGATCGCGGGGGCTTCGTTGAATTTTCCCGGGAAGGCACGGACCCAGAATCCGGTGTGCGACAGGTAGTCGTCGGAAAGCTGCGCGATGTGCAGCGTACCGTTCTCTTCCGCGGAGTAAATATGGTATGCCGTTCCGTCATCGTCTACGAAAAGCGTCATGTCGCGCGCCATTTGCCCGTCGAAGAAGTCGCGGCGGTAGATCATGTCGAGCGGGTAGCCGTCGACCGGGCCTCCGTGCATTTTGATCCCGCTGAGGTACTCTTTTTCTTCCGGACGGAGCGGTTCCTTGAATCGTCCGAAAACATTCATCGGCCAGAAACCTGCGTTGATGCGTTTCGATTCAATGAAACGGTACGGCCCCGTGATGTTTTTGGCGACCGCGACCCCGCTGCGTGCCGAGGAGTAGTTTTGGCCGAGTTCGAGATGGAACCACATGACGAAAGATTTTGTTTTGGCACAATAAATGACTTTGGGACGCTCCAGAATACAGCCTTTCG
>SUVI01000205.1 GCA_015062085.1 Planctomycetaceae bacterium | reverse complement strand
TCGCACAGGGTGTCCGACTGCCCGGTTTGTGCTTCCGGCTCTTTGGAAACCAGCGAAACGGCCGTGAACGGTGCGTCTTTCATCCGATGCAGGAGTTCGCATTGCGGACCGGAATCTCCGCTCGATGCCAGGAGGATCCCGTAAACTCCGGATTTGGTCGGAAACGAAAACGTTTGCCGCAGGTCAAATCTGGAATCGTATCCCCATGACTGAAGCGGAGCCTCCAGCCAAAGTAAAAGGAATTTCATCGGACGCCTCCTAACCAAGCTGGAGTTTGCGGACTTCCGCGGTCAGAGCGTCAGCAAGCGCGTCGATGGAGAAATCTTCATTTTCGCCAAATTCGAACGAAGCGATCTTGCCGTAGAGCGAGCCGGAGAGCTTTTCGGCACGTTCCAGCTGGCCTTTGAGTTCCTTTTTGCTGGCTTCCAGAAGTGAGGGCGTGTCTTTCTTCGTGACGGCAGTTTCAAACGACGCCTGGATCCGCTGACCTTTACGGACGACGACTTTTGCGTAATCCCAGAGCGTCGAGGCAGTCATGGTCGTCTGACGGGCGGTCGGGACGGCAAGATAGAGAGCCTTCGTGAACGCGGCGATCGCGGGAGAAAGGTCGAGGGAATCGTCGTTTCCAAGGTTCTCGAGCAGCTGACCCAGATCGAGCGAAATGTAACGGTAGTACGTTGCGGAATTGAACTCCAAAGATCCCATGTGCCCGGAACCCTGAATATCATGATCGACTTTGACGTCATCCACCGCGGTGAAAAATTCGACTTCCGAGACCGCTTTGTGCGTGGAAATGGCATGCGCGACTGACGCGGCGGCTTCAACATTAACTTCCGGAGCACTCGCAGCCATGCGTCCGAAGAGCGCGATGTCCACGCCGTCCATGACCGTGTTGACGTTGGTTTTCAGGAGTTTCCCCAACTCTTTGGTGTCTTTGGAAGCATCGAAACCATTCTTTTGGAAGAAATCGGCGATCGCTATGGATTCCGCTTTTGAAATGAAGAAAAGCGTATCGCTTTCACCGTCTTTCACGGTTTTCGTGAAGGTTTTCGCTGCCGCTTCACCACAGGCAAGTGCCTGTTCCGGCGTGGCTCCTGCGTTAATGCACGCGGCTTCAATGAAACGCTGGACCAAACGGGTACGCCATGCCGTCTGCACGCCGCAGTAATCGTGCATCGCCATCCGGATCGCGCGTTTCCAGCACTGGCTGCTGACGCGGGCACGGAGAGTACCGCCGATCATCGCGCTTTTCGGGGCGCCGACATCATCGCGGTTGAGGCAGGAGACCGGGAAAGACTGGAGAATGTGGAATTCGATGCGGGTATTCTGAAGTTTGTTTTTCATGATTTTTTCCTTTTT
The DNA here is from genome assembly GCA_015062085.1 of Planctomycetaceae bacterium. The sequence goes on along the minus strand of SUVI01000205.1, from coordinate 3,685 downwards.
ATGAAAATGTTGGATTTTTGGATCGTTTCGTGGATCTTGGACGAATGGAACGCAGAACGGCTCAGTCCCAGACCGGAACCAGCTGGAGCATTCCGAAACCGAAAGCCTTGGCTCTGCCGATCCCCTGCTCAAACGCTTTTTGGAAAAGTTCGGGATCGGAGACCGTCAGCGTGCCGGAAAAACGGACGCGATGGTGCGTAACTTTTCGCTCAGGAGTATCTTTCTGCCGAAAAGTCAGCGTCTGTTCGGAGTGAATGACCAGCCGGGATTTATCCTCCGGCGTGAGCGTGAATCCATTCGCGGCCGCTTTTTCCAGGAACCATTCATACTGTAGGATCTCTCCTTTGATCGGCTCCAATTGCTTCGTGTGACTTTTACTGCGTACCGGATTCAGCAGGATCTCAAACGCGTAGCGGGAATGCTTCAAGAAACCCGGCTCGATCTCCTTCGTTTCGATATTCTGCGGAGTTTCCGGCGAACAGACCGGCCTGATTTTGGAAAGGATCAGGATCGTGTGAAACGCATTCCTCATCCCTCGGTCCGCGTAAAGGATCCTGCCGGCGTCCGCGTTTTCCGGAAAGAGAGAGTAGACCACGCGATGGATCGAGTAATCGTCCGTGATCCGAAACGCCCGGTGATCCTGCAGCGTCAGCGTCAAACGGGAAAGAAACATCACTCGGCCTCCTTCGCATCTTCGTCTTCATGCCGGCCATAGTAATCCTGCGCCCAGCGGACTTTCGTTTTCTCATTAAAGAAAAGAATATCACGCAGAAGCCATTCGTAATCCAAGCGCACTTTATCGGAACGCTGCATGAACCGGATCGTCTGACGCAGGACCGCGATGAGTTCCGATCGGTTTTCGCACGCCAAAATACGGCGCAGACGGCGTTCGACACTGTCGTCTGCCTCTTTCGGATCCGCTTTGCAGCAGAAAAGCGCTCTTCCCAGGGACTGCGTACCATTCCCCTCTGTCCGTTCCCGAGCCATAGCCGCACCGACCAAAGCGAAAGCCTGCCGTTCCCAATCTTTTTCCAGATCCACATTCCCCAGCTCAAGAAGAAACCGCCACGCCTGCGGTGCCGTAGCCTCATGGTCCGCCCGAGTCATCGCCGCGCGAAACCCATTGTCCGTTTTCAGTCGGGAAATGACCCGATCCACAAAAAGTTCCGTCCTCGTTTTACTTTTAGAAACCGTTTCCGTCATTTCTTTCCCTCCTTCTTCTTTTTCTCTTTCGTCTCCTTCTTTTCGCTGAAATTCGGCATACACTGCACATACGCCTGCATCTGACGCGGAGTCACGCACGGACAGAATTCCCGATAGCAGGAAACTGCCAGTTTCTGCCAGCTCTTTTTCGCACTTTCCACAACTTCCGGATCTTCTTCGCAAGACAGTTCGATGACCGTTTGCGCCATTGGTTCCATCCTCTCCCAGAAAAGCCGGACGGCCGACTCTCTCTGTCCAGGCTCCGAGACCATCTGCTTGCTGTAGAACGCCGTTACTGACTTCCAGAGAATGGATGCGTAACGCTCGATCTCCTTCATCAACCTCTGATACACGCTCCACGAATTTTGAAGGACCCAATCCATCGGAATGAGAAATTCGGAATTCACGTAGTCGTTCTTTCCGGAAACGTACTGTTCCCCCGAATTCGTACTGACCGCGACACCGCCCGCCCAAAGTCCAAACTCCTGGATCTTCGGATCATGCCGAAATTTCTCCGTTCCGCGCACGACAAAAGCCGGCATCGTCTCCTGAGTTTCGATAAACTGCAGCAGACCGGTCAACTGACGCCAGGGAGTGCGTTCCGTACTGCACCAGCGGGCTTTCATGTCTTTTTTGTCCAGATAAAGCGTGATCCCCGGGTCCCACTGACCATTCTTGTGCGACGGATAAAGTGCATTGGAGATCCCCTGCGTCATCAGAAGCGCACCGTCTTCCAGACAGAAAAATTTATCCAGCGGAAAAAGAATGCCCAAATATCCCGAACTGTACCGTTTCGCCGTCACCCCATCTTCATCCGTCGGCATCTCCTCCCAAAACGGACGCCCCAGCGGCATATCAGGCCGAAGTTCCCGAAGATCCTCCTCCGTCAGCATATTCAGCCGGACCGTCTCAAGAATCGTACTGCCGAGCAAAAAAGAATGAAGATAGCCATAATACCCCGTCAGCGTCCCCTGCGGAGCGGAGGCTTTTCCTGTATCCTTTTTACGCTTGATCGTATTAGGATCAACTTTTGCGCGAAGATCATATTTTCCACCGCCCATTCCATAACCAGAACCACAGAGGATCAGACGAACCAGCTCCGCATCCGAACATTCCTTAGCCGCACTCCACTGCGTTAAAACCGTTTTATTCCCGCTGGCCACATTCAATGAGAGTGCATTCGGACTCGATTTCTCACACTGCCCTCTCAACTGCGGAAACTGCAAGAACGGCCGTTTTTCATCGTAAAGATCAAATCGGTCCTTCCACTTTTCGAGATACTCCAGCGCGTTTTCGGCGAGCTTTTCCGGCGTGAGGGCACTCCAGGCATCGACATCCGGGATCGGCGTGCTGGCATGAGCGATACAGAGCAGAAAACGAAGGATCACCACCTTTTCGATCGGCGAACCGCCCAAACGCGCGTACTCTGGATGCGTGAAGAGTTCCGTAAGACTGACCTCGCCAAGTCCCGCGATGGGGATCCAAGGATCATTCAGCAGACAGAATGACCGCGTTTCCGCACATTCGTTCATTCATGTTCCTCTCTTTCGATAAATTCTCTAATCATTTTGAGGGATCCATAATTTATGTTTATTATTTTATCAAATTTCTAAAAAACATCAAGAGCAATTTTAAAAAATATCAAAAAATTCCAGTCTCAGCCATATGGGGTTAGAACCAATGGGAAGGCAGATCCTCTTTGGGGCCGAAGAAAATGTGTTTCGTACTGTATTTTGCGGCACTTTAGGATCTGAACGATATTCTTGTTTTTCACGATTCTTGCTTTTCACATGATACGCAATGAGAGAGAATTTCAAAAACTTCCACTCTGCGAAACCTCTGCACGAAAATATGAAACGAATGAACTGTCCTCAACACGAATTTTTCGGGAAACGTGAAAACGTACTTTCGTGTGGAGTGTTTCTTTCGCTTTTTTTTGTGTTATGATCAAGTTTCTCCGTGAGTTTCCTGTGTCTTTAGTTGTGTTTTTAGTTGCGGAATTGGACTTCGTTTTGCTTGGAAGATCCGTCTGTTCACGTGTGCCTTCTATGAGATTTCTGTTCGTTAGACCGGGACTTTGCCAGTTCCTAATACAAGACATATTCGCGGCAAGTACCAAATGCGGCTGATTTTAACTTTTCTTTCCATTTTTCTCCGAAACGTTTCTTGACTTTTCCAATTTTCATGATATAATCAGAAAGACAGTGGGACGGGCGTTTGGAGTGTGTGTTTGGTGTGAAAGGGGGAGGCTGCGAAAATGGCTGAAAAGATTCCGTTTGAACTGCCGCCGACGGCAGATGTCGTGTTTCAGTATCTATTTTCGTCGCCTTTCAGTATCTATTTTCGTCGCCTGGCGCGGAAAATGGTCTGAAGTGCTTCATCAATGCCATCAATATGAGCGCGGGAAGGCGCTTGATCGAGAGCGTGGAGATCGAAAATCCGTTCAATGTCGCAAATTTCGCGAATCAGAAGACCTCCATCG
>SUVI01000204.1 GCA_015062085.1 Planctomycetaceae bacterium | reverse complement strand
ACTGCAGCGGTCAGGTCTCCTTCATCGAGCTGAACGCTGACGGATCGCTCGGAAAAATGAACGCCGTTTTCAAACTGGAAGGCAGCGGACCAAACAAAGCACGGCAGCGTTCTTCCTGTGCGCACTTTGCAGCATCGGATCCGAACGGAAAATTCACGCTCTGCTGCGACCTCGGCGGTGACCAGATCACGTCGTATTTCTTTGACGAAACAGAAAACATCTGGAAAGAAAACGCCGATTGGCCGCAGACCCGGACCGCGTCGGGAGCGGGACCGCGTCATTTGGCTTTCGCGCCGAATGGAAAGTACGTTTACGTTTTGAATGAGCTTTCCTGCACGCTGGATGCGTTCGCGTACGACGAACAGAGCGGGTCGCTGACTCTCGTGCAGTCCGCGCCGATGCTGCCTCCGGGATACCGCGGGGCAAACAAAGCAGCGGCGATCGACATTTCCAAAGACGGCCGATTCCTTTACGTCACGAACCGCGGAGCGAATCTGATCACGGTCTTCGCGCTGGATGCGGACCCGGTAAACGGCGAGAAAATGGAAGCAGGCGTCGTACTGGATCCGATCCAGTACGTCCCGGCAGGCGGTGAATTCCCGCGTTTCGCAGGTCTGGATCCAACGGGGAATTTCCTGTTCGTGCCGTGCAAAAAGACGCACAACGTAAACGTCTTCCGCGTCCATCCCGTGACGGGAAAACTCACGCAGGTCAGTTCCGCACAGATTGCGTGGTGCACGAGCATCGCCTTCTAGAAGCAGTTCGCGTACCCAACTATCTGCACAATATCAAGAAGTTTCTGTAGAGAATGTCTGAGAGGGAAACGAATTCCAAAATCGTTTCAATTTGTTTCCCTCTCACAGCCGAGCAAGCCGCATAGATGATTTCAACCTTTATTCTGCATCTTTATCCTGCAGCCACTTGCGTATGGAATCAGGACTCACTTTCGCCGCCAATGCCTTCACAAACTCCATGCAAGTCGCAAAACGATCCTTTGCTTCGTAGGAAAGTGCGCGGGAAAATGCGTTATTGATGTGCGGTTCAAAATCGGTGATCTGCAGATAAAATTTTGATTTCTGAACCGCGATACGCGCTATATTTCCCGAAAATGGCAAAGAACCGGTCAGCATAGCATAAAGACAGAGAGCAAACGCGTACTGGTCGGTGCGTCCATCTTGCACATCTCCCTCCATCTGTTCCGGGGCCATGTACATCGGCGTGCCAGAGGTGGAACAGCTTAAACTATTTACGAATGTATCGCATGTGTTTTCCGAACATGCACTCTCTTCTTTCGAATAAATTTGTGCCGCAATACCAAAATCGATCAGAACAGGATTTTTTCCCATGAACATGATGTTCTGCGGCTTGATGTCACGGTGAATAATACCGTTGCTGTGCAAATAATCCAGCGCAGCAGCAAGCGGCGTAAAAACCGAAAGCAGCGTCTCAAGCGGCAGACCGTTTTCGTGTCCCGGCTGATTTTTGAACCAATTCTCAAGCGTTCCGCCGTTTGCGTATTTCCAGACAAAAAATTCGCCAAACATTGGATCGACGAACCGGCCAATAGCCGGACAAATGTTCGTGTGATTCAGATCTTGTATGAGGTCTAACACACTCCCAACTTCATTCAGTACGCTTACATTTCTGCGCATTTCTTTCGTCAAAATCTTTAAAACGACCTGCCGGGACGGTTTCCCGTCTACAAGTTCCTCTGCCAGCCACGTTTGCCCCATCGAGCCCTTGCCAAGTTTTTGTTTCAGGCGGTAATTCTTGTATTCCCCGAACAGGTTCCCGCTATCCAGGTCCTTAAACTGCTCCCAATCAAAATTCCTGTTATAAAAAGTTCCACAGTCTGTGAAAAACGAATCAAACAGCGTCATAGGATACTCCAACCTCACCAAATAAAGTAAAACCACGAACTTATTTCAGACATAGTATAAATTTTAGCAGATTTTCAAAACGATTCAAGGGGGGGGATTTTAAAATATTTCGATCTATTCAAAATCAGCCTCCCCGTATGGAGAGGCTGGCTGCTAAAAAACTTTCGTCACGCAGCGATGCGGTTCACGGCATCCAGGAACGCCATGATGCTCGCTTCGATGCAGTCGGTCGAGGTGGCCTGACCGCGGAATTCCTGACCGTTGAACTCTATCATGACGTCCACTTTTCCCTGCGCGTCATGTCCGACCGAGACACTGTGCACGCGGTATTCTCTGCATTTCAGCTCCAGTCCCGTGAGCTTGCAGATCGCCAGGAAAATGCCGTCGACCGGTCCGTCTCCCGTCGTCATCTCGCTCTGGGTCTCGACTACGAAATCGCCGCGGCGCAGCTTGATGCTCGTGGTCGGTTTCTTACCCGTCGCGGAAGTGCTCGAGTAGGACTCCAGCGTCCAGCTCACATTCGTGACCTCTTTCAGCAGGATCTGCTGGACCAGCGCGCGAATGTCAGCGTCGTAGATCTCCTTTTTACGGTCAGTCAGGACCTTGAATTCCTCGAACAGTTTGTTCAGCTGATCCTGATCCAGCGAGTATCCCAGCGTCGTGACCTTATCGTTCAACGCCGCACGGCCGCTGTGTTTCCCCAGGACCAGATCCGTTTTCTGGAAACCGACGTCTTCCGGCCTCATGATCTCGTACGTCATGCTGTTTTTCAGCATTCCATCCTGGTGGATGCCGGATTCGTGCGCAAACGCATTCCGTCCGACGATCGCCTTGTTCCGCGGCACATCCAGACCAGTGATCCCAGAGACCAGGCAGCTCGCAGGGACCAAACGGCGCGTCACGACGTCGGTGTACGCCTTGAAGTACTCATGGCGCGTTTTCAGAGCCATGACGACCTCTTCCAGCGCACAGTTCCCAGCACGCTCACCCAATCCGTTAATGGTGCATTCCACCTGCCCAGCTCCCGCTTCGACCGCAGCCATGGAGTTCGCCATCGCCAGTCCCAAGTCATTGTGGCAGTGCACGGAAATGACGGCCTCTTCAATGTTCGGAACGTTCGTCTTCAGCGCGCGAATGTACTCGGCAAACTGATTCGGGATCGCATACCCGACCGTGTCCGGAATGTTCACCGTTTTGGCGCCGGCTCGGATCGCAACTTCCACGACCTCACACAGAAAGTCGATCTCGGTCCGGCTCGCATCTTCCGCCGAAAATTCAATGTCCGGGCAGAGTGAAACGGCCTTTTTCACGAAGTGTGCCGTGTTTTCCAGGACCTGCTCTTTCGTCATGCGGAGTTTGTACTCACGATGAATGGGGCTGGTGGCGAGGAAGACGTGGATCCTCGGACGCTCCGCGCCTTTGATGGCTTCCCACGCAGCCTCAATGTCCCGATCCTTGCACCGGGCCAGAGCGCAAACACTGCTCCCTTTTACGACTCCGGCAATTTTCTGGACCGACTCAAAATCTCCCGGAGAAACGACCGGGAAACCGGCTTCGATCACATCCACTCCCAACGCGGAGAGCATCTGCGCCACTTCCAGTTTTTCCGGAATGTTCATGCTTGCTCCCGGGGACTGCTCGCCGTCGCGCAGCGTCGTGTCGAAAATGACGATTTTTCTGTCAGACATGGTTTTCTCCTTGGTGGAATTAAAAGTAATAAAAATTGGACCTTTTCTCAAAACAAAAAAACCGTGAAACCTCGGCTAGCGATTTCACGGTTTAGTATCGATTCGGTAAAAGCGGGACCTTAAAATCATCCGCCGAACGAAGCCATACGAAGACCATTCCAACCGCCGCCGAGCGGCCTGGTAAGGAGGAGGCTATCGAATTTGGCAATCAAAAATCTTTTCATAGTGTTTTAATCTTACCACATTGCATTTTTTTGTCAAGGGGGGGAGTGCGAATTTTCTTAAATTCCAAACTCCAGCTTCAGAAACGCCGCGTGCTCCCGCTCCGTCTCATCTCCCTTTTCCTGGACCTGCTTCAAAAGCTCTGCCGCTCTTGCCCGATCTCCCGACGGAGCCGTTAGCAAAAAAGCTGCGTATTCCAAAGCCGGCGCCATTTTGCCTTTTTCAAGGACCTTCGCATATCTGTGCCGGAAAAGGATATCAAAAAGATCATGCCCTTTCTGGTTCGGCTGCTGAAACGAAAAGCGGAGATTCTCGCCAGCGATCCGAATCACCGGCTTCTCGCCGTTTTCCACGAGAATGCACTCGCCGTCGCACAGTTCCTTGGGGGGACTGTAGCGTTTAAGCGCACTCTGCACTCCGCGATAGTAATTCCCGGCATACTGCACCGCCAGACTGACTCGCACAAGACGTTTCTGATCTGCGTCTGAAAGCGAAACCGCTTTCCATTGCTTCACCTGATTTCCGGCAGTCTGAAAGTCCCATTTCTTCAAATGAGCCAGGATCGCTGCAAAATCAGGACTTTTTCCCGCAGGAATTACCGTCGGCGGGCTGCCCGAGGGCGTTGAAGATGACGCAGGAGCCTGGACCGCAGCAGGACCGCCTGCTCCGTCGGGTAAAGACGTGTCTGAAATTGCAGGCCCACGGCCTTCAACGACCATCGAAAAATCATAGTGATCCTCATGATCTTCCACAGTCTGCGCATTCTCCGAAGTGGACGGATCCGTCTTTTTTTCCTGCGGCACGATCATCAGTATCGCCAAGCCCAAAAGCCCCGCCGCAGGGAGCGCGATGCCCAAAATCATCTTTCGCGACAGTTTTGGCACCTTCGTACGTCCAGCAGACTTTTTGCCCGATGTCTGAGTTCCAGACACACCAGAAGACGGCGCAACCGGAGGTACTGGAGGCGTTGGAGGTACCGGAGGCGTCGGAGGTACTGGAGGCATCGGAGGTACTGGAGGCATCGGAGGAAGTACAGGCTGCTGCGAAACCGGCGGAACGGAAACAGCCCCACACGCACTCGGAAAATTTGGCGGAGACGGAGGCAGAGGGAGCCTCGCCGTTGGGAAATTCACGCCAGATGCACCCGGATCCTGAACCGGAGGAACGGGAAAATTCACGCTCGACGAAGAGGGGCCGGAAACGGTTGGCGAAGCGAAATTCACGCCAGATGCGCCCGGATCCTGAACCGGAGGAACGGGAAAATTCACGCTCGACGAAGAGGGGCCGGGAACGGTTGG
>SUVI01000015.1 GCA_015062085.1 Planctomycetaceae bacterium | reverse complement strand
ATCTGCGTTTTGAGTCTCATCTGCGTTTTGAGTCTCATCTGCGTTTTGAGTCTCATCTGCGTTTTGAGTCTCATCTGCGTTTTGAGTCTCATCTGCGTTTTGAGTCTCTTCTGCGTTTTGAGTCTCTTCTGCGTCACTCGCAGCCGTTTTTACAGTTTCGCCGGCGTGCGGTGCATTTTCATTTTTTACCTCTTTTTCATTCGTTTGGGGATCCTCTTTGGAAAGGAAAAATGGATTCAATGCAGAGGGTACCGTGGGAGTTTGCCCGGTTTGTGCGGCATTTGTCTGCGGAACGGCGGTAACAGATTCTTCCGGTGCAGGATTTTTTCTCAAAAACTTCCAAATATTTCCAGTTCCCGTTTCGATTCCGGAATTTTCGGAGTCTTCAGGAACGAGGAATTGCTGTTTGAGTTCCGGTGAAAGTTGATCGAACGATTCCGCGGCAGAAGCTTCGACCAGGATCCGGTAAATGGAATCGATGTTTGCCTTGAGCAATTCCGGAGCACGATTCCGCACGTAAACATACGGAACACGATTTGCGGCAAGCAGCTTTTCTTTCTCCGTTTCTGCAGCGTCGATGGTCACGAACGGGACACGCGCGACGATGTCACGGTTGATGGCCATTCCTTCATAGTAAGGAAATGGAGGATTCCAGATTCCGAGTGAGATGACGAATGCGATAAACGCCAGAGCAAAGATCAGACCGCAGAAAATGAACGATTTCTGTCTCAATCGATGCAGCGCACGGTGAAACGGCGTACTTCCGGCCGCAAGGGCTGCCATGCGCTGGGATCTGGTTCTGGTGGTTCCGGTAGACATGCTTTTTTTCTCTCAAATTCCGTTTATGAAAAGTACGAGTCGCGTTTTTCCGGTATCCTTTCCGGCTCATCATATGCGCGGATGATCTTCTGGACCAGATCGTGCCGCACGACATCCATTTCTCCCATTTCCACGACCGCGATATTGGGGATCCCTTCAAGGCGCCGGATCGCATCGACCAGCCCGCTCTGTGTGTTTCGGGGAAGGTCGACCTGCGTGACGTCGCCGGAGATGATGACACGTGAATTGTTTCCCATGCGCGTGAGAAACATTTTCATCTGCGAGACCGTCGTATTCTGCGCTTCGTCCAGAATGATGAACGCGTCGTTGAGCGTTCGGCCGCGCATGTACGCCAGCGGACTCATTTCGATGACTTCTTCCTCCGTCATTCTGCGCAGAAGGAGCGGATCCATCATGTCGCGCAGCGCGTCAAAGATCGGACGGAGGTACGGGTCGATCTTTGCTTTCAAGTCACCGGGAAGGAAACCGAGATTTTCCCCGGCTTCCACTGCGGGACGGACGAGGACCAGGCGTTTGATCTTGCCCGCCTTCATCGCTGCGACCGCCGCTGCGACCGCGAGGTACGTCTTCCCCGTTCCGGCAGGTCCAATGCCGAAAACGACTTCATTTTCCATGATCGCCTTGACATACCGTGCCTGTCCAGCTGTTCTGGGACGGAATCGGCGTCCATTCATGACTTCAAACGGAGGGATGCGTCCCACGGTGTCCGCGATCTCTTCCTCGACGACCTGCGAAAGAAGACACTGCACATCGTCGTCCGTGATCTCGCCGCGTTTGAGGATTTTTTCTTTCATTATACGAAACAGCTCCACCGCCATTTCGACTGCCTGATCGCCGCCGCTGAAATAAATATCATTTCCGCGTGCCCAGATCCGGACGCCGAGCGTATCGCTCACGCGGCGCTGGTATCGGTCACGGAATCCAAACAGGGATGTCAGAGGGAGCCCCTCCGACAGGGTTATATTTTTCTCGATCATTCGATTTTCCGAATTTATATTGATGTGGATCGAAACGGGAGACGAGGCCGACTGTGCGTGCTGAAAAACCGGATCTCGATCCAATTGGCATTTCATTCCATCTTTTATATTATACACAGGATCCGATTTCAGAAAATCCCCCCCTCCCTATTCGGAGAAAATTTTCAACTCGGAACCTCGGCAAATTCACGCTTTGGCGAAAATGCCGGATCCAACAAATACTATTTTACCACAAAGCAGAGAAAGTTCAAGGGGCAGGGCTTCGGCAGAAACTTTGCGAAAAAAATTGCCCCCCCTTGACTTTTTTTTTCATTTCTTTTAAAATAGAAAATCTGTGATTTGGAATTTATTCAAAATTCTTTCTTTCATTTTATTTCAGTTGTACTCACTGATTGGAGAGCAGAAACATGAAAAAGCCGTTTGTCTTGTGGAATTGGATGTTCCTTTGCCTTTTGCTGTGCGGAATGAATGCCCGCGCCGCGGAGAATGAGCTGATGGAAGTCAGCTGGCCTGCCGACGGTCTGACGCTTCAGGAAGCGTACGATAAAACTGCAGAAGACGGCACGCTTACCATCCTTCGCGGCGTGCACGACGTGCCGGAAACGCTTGTCATTCGCAAAAACATCACCATCACCGGTGAAGGCACGGATCGGAATGAAGTCGTTCTCAATGGCGGCAAGCAAAACGTCCTCCGCCTCGAAACCGGCTTCGCGGAAATCAAAAACCTCACGATCAAAAATGAGGGAGACTCTCAAGATTATAGAACCAGTGCAGTTCGTATCCACGCTCCCCTGTGTGCCTTTGAAAACTGCCTGTTTACCTCCGAGAAACACGCTGGTTTTCTTGTTGACCGGAAAGACTCTTCCCCGATCGTGACCCGCTGCGCGGCGAAAAACTGCGGCACTGCGGGATTTGTGGTCTGCTCCGGCGCCTCCGGAACGTTTACGGACTGCGAAGCCAGCGGAAACGCGTTGGCTGGAATTGCTGTCTGCAACAGCGGTACGAACCCGACGGTGGAGAAATGCCGATCCACGAATAATCAACAGGTGGGAATTGCGGTCGGCGACGGCGCAAGCGGAACGTTTAAGGACTGCGAAGCCAGCGGAAACGCGATGTCTGGAATTGAGGTCCGAGACAGCGGCACGGACCCGACGGTGGAAAAATGCCGATCCACGAATAATCAACTGGCGGGAATTGGGGTCGGCTTAGGCGCCTCCGGAACGTTTACGGACTGCGAATCCAGCGGAAACGCGTTGGCTGGAATTGTGGTCCAAGGCAGCGGCACGAACCCGACGGTGGAGAAATGCCGATTTACGGATGGGAAACAGAGCGGAATTTTTGTCTGGCAAGGCGCCTCCGGAACGTTTACGGACTGCGAAGCCAGCGGAAACGCGTTGTCTGGAATTGAGGTCCGCGACAGCGGCACGAACCCGACGGTGGAGAAATGCCGATTTACGGATTCCAAGGAAGGTAGCGGAATTCTTGTCTGCAACGGTGCCTCCGGAACGTTTAAGGACTGCGAAGCCAGCGGAAACGCGTTGGCTGGAATTCAGGTCCGAGACAGCGGCACGGACCCGACGGTGGAGAAATGCCGATTCATGGATGGGAAACTGGTCGGAATTTTAGTCGGCAAAGGTGCCTCCGGAACGTTTAAGGACTGCGAAGCCAGCGGAAACGCGTTGTCTGGAATTGAGGTCCGCGACAGCGACACGAACCCGACGGTGGAAAAATGCCGATTTACGAATAATCAACAGGCGGGAATTGGGGTCTGCTACGGTGCAAGCGGAACGTTTACGGACTGCGAAGCCAGCGGAAACGCGATGTCTGGAATTGTGGTCCAAGACAGCGGCACGAACCCGACGGTGGAGAAATGCCGATTTGCGGATGGGAAACAGAGCGGAATTTATATCTGGCAAGGCGCCTCCGGAACGTTTACGGACTGCGAAACCAGCGGAAACGCGATGTCTGGAATTGTGGTCCAAGGCAGCGGCACGAACCCGACGGTGGAGAAATGCCGATTTACGGATGGGAAACAGAGCGGAATTTATATCTGGCAAGGCGCCTCCGGAACGTTTACGGACTGCGAAGCCAGCGGAAACGCGTTGGCTGGAATTGATGTCCGCGACAGCGGCACGAACCCGACGGTGGAGAAATGCCGATTTACGGATTCCAAGGAAGGTAGCGGAATTCTTGTCTGCAACGGTGCCTCCGGAACGTTTACGGACTGCGAATCCAGCGGAAACGCGTTGTCTGGAATTGAGGTCCGCGACAGCGACACGAACCCGACGGTGGAGAAATGCCGATTCACGAATAATCAAGGGGTGGGAATTGGGGTCGGCTTCGGCGCCTCCGGAACGTTTACGGACTGCGAAGCCAGCGGAAACGCGTATGCTGGAATTCAGGTCAGCGACAGCGGCACGAACCCGACGGTGGAGAAATGCCGATTTACGGATTCCAAGGAAGGCGGCGGAATTTTTGTCTACGACGGCGCCTCCGGAACGTTTACGGACTGCGAAGCCAGCGGAAACGCGTACTCTGGAATTCAGGTCCGCGACAGCGGCACGAACCCGACGGTGGAGAAATGCCGATTCACGAATAATCAACAGGCGGGAATTCTTGTCTGCGACGGCGCCTCCGGAACGTTTACGGACTGCGAAGCCAGTGGAAACGCGTATTCTGGAATTGCTGTCCGCAACAGCGGCACGAACCCGACGGTGGAGAAATGCCGATTTACGGATTCCAAGGAAGATTGCGGAATTTATATCTGGCAAGGCGCCTCCGGAACGTTTACGGACTGCAAATCCAGCGGAAACGCGTATTCTGGAATTGCGGTCCGCGACAGCGGCACGAACCCGACGGTGGAGAACTGCCGATTTACGGATGGGAAAAAGTGTGGAATTCTGGTCAGCAAAGGTGCCTCCGGAACGTTTATGGACTGCGAAGCCAGCGGAAACGCGTTGTCTGGAATTGAGGTCCGCGACAGCGGCACGAACCCGACGGTGGAGAAATGCCGATTTACGAATAATCAACAGGCGGGAATTGGGGTCTGCTCCGGCGCCTCCGGAACGTTTACGGACTGCGAAGCCAGCGGAAACGCGATGTCTGGAATTGTGGTCCAAGACAGCGGCACGAACCCGACGGTGGAGAAATGCCGATCCACGAATAATCAAGAGGTGGGAATTGGGGTCGGCTTAGGCGCCTCCGGAACGTTTACGGACTGCGAAGCCAGCGGAAACGCGATGTCTGGAATTGAGGTCCGAGACAGCGGCACGAACCCGACGGTGGAGAAATGCCGATCCACGAATAATCAAAAATCGGGAATTGGGGTCTGGCAAGGTGCCTCCGGAACGTTTACGGACTGCGAATCCAGCGGAAACGCGTTGTCTGGAATTACTGTCCGCGACAGCGGCACGAACCCGACGGTGGAGAAATGCCGATTTACGGATTCCAAGGAAGATTGCGGAATTTATATCTGGCAAGGCGCCTCCGGAACGTTTACGGACTGCGAAGCCAGCGGAAACGCGTATTCTGGAATTGCGGTCCGCGACAGCGGCACGAACCCGACGGTGGAAAAATGCCGATCCACGAATAATCAACAGGCGGGAATTGTGGTCGGCTTAGGCGCCTCCGGAACGTTTACGGACTGCGAATCCAGCGGAAACGCGTTGGCTGGAATTGTGGTCCAAGACAGCGGCACGAACCCGACGGTGGAGAAATGCCGATTTACGAATAATCAACAGGCGGGAATTGGGGTCTGCGACGGCGCCTCCGGAACGTTTACGGACTGCGAATCCAGCGGAAACGCGTTGGTTGGAATTGATGTCCGCGACAGCGGCACGAACCCGACGGTGGAGAAATGCCGATTTACGGATTCCAAGGAAGGTGGCGGAATTTTTGTCTGCTCCGGCGCCTCCGGAACGTTTACGGACTGCGAATCCAGCGGAAACGCGTTGTCTGGAATTGAGGTCTGCGACAGCGGCACGAACCCGACGGTGGAGAAATGCCGATTCATGGATTCCAAGAAAGGTAGTGGAATTTTTGTCTACGACGGCGCCTCCGGAACGTTTACGGACTGCGAAGCCAGCAGAAACGCGTCGGCTGGAATTGCGATTATACAAGGCGCCTCCGGAACGTTTACGGACTGCGAAGCCAGCGGAAACGCGATGTCTGGAATTGTGGTCCAAGACAGCGGCACGAACCCGACGGTGGAGAAATGCCGATTTACGAATAATCAAGAGGCGGGAATTGCGATTATACAAGGCGCCTCCGGAACGTTCCGGAATAATACGCTCTCCGGGAACGCAGACGGGGACTGGTACGTTGAAGACGGCTGTTCGCCTGTGCGTATCGGCAATACGCCGAATGAATGAGTTTTCGTTCTTTTAGCGGACGGTAAGAGCACGCGCTGCGGATCTGTGGTGTTCGCGGCGCGTTTTTTTTGTTCTTGCGGGGATTTTGGAAATTTTTTTCGGGCGGGTTCTTGACATTTCGCAACAGGACGACTATAATTGAATACGGATCAGCGGACAGGAACCGTACGGCGAATGTGCCGGTGACAGATCGGAAACCCACCAAACAGAAAGAGAGATTTTTTATGAACGCTAAGGAAACTGCCTTCATTTTCATCGAGTTTCAGAACGAATTCTGCTCGCCGGGAGGAAAACTCTACGACGCCGTCAAAGGGGAACTGGAACGGAACCGCACGATCGCCAATGCGCAGCGTCTCCTTGCCGGCGCACGCGAAAAAGGCTGCCTCGTGATCCATTGCCCGTTTGTGCTCGATGCGGAATGGGTCAAAGCGAACGCCTGCTCGGGGATCGCGGCCGGTATCCTTGAGGATCAGATGTTCATGCCGGAGACCTGGGGACAGGCGATCATCGATGCGATGAAACCATTGCCGATGGAGCTGATCCTGGCGAACAAACACGCGCTGAGCGCTTTCAGTTACACGGATCTGAACCGTCTTCTTCAGGAAAACGGGATCAAAAATCTGGTCATTTCCGGCTTCCTGACGAACGTCTGCGCCCAGGCGACTGCGTTTAGCGCCTATGACCTTGGCTACCAGACGCGGATGGCGCTGGATGCGTGCTGCGCGGTCTCTGGATCGATCCAGAAGTACGTCGAAAACGATTTCGCACCCGTTCTTGGCGGTCCTTCGACAGTCGACGGCATCCTGCAGGAGATCGTTTAAGTTTTGGGAGTCCATCCAACACTGTGCGCAGTTGGTGTCATGGATCCTGCCGCTGAAAATGTGAACATTAAAAGATCTTGAAGCGTGTGTCAGAGGGAGAAACGTTTTCAAAGTTTCTCCCTGACGTTAGAGGCGCGCAGATGATAAAATGGAATAGATCTGAGTGGGTTGGGTCTTCTGATTGGCGCAATTCTTTAGGATATTTTGGTTTTTTCTTAAAAAAATGGAAAAAAAAACGGGAAAAATCCCCCCGCCCCCCCTTCAAATTTTTCTTATTTGAGCATAATATTGGAAGGAACTACTTTAAAGAGTGCGCAGAGACTGCCCTATTTCTGACGCACCCCATTTTTATTCGGGATCGCCTTCATTTAAGGAGAGTTTTTATGGAAAATAAAATTCATTACCGCGGGATCACATTTGATGATGTTCTTCTTGAACCGCGCTACAGCGAACTGGTCCCCTCGGAAGTCGACGTCACGACGAAACTGACCAGACGTATCCATTTGAATATTCCGATCCTCAGCTCTCCGATGGATACCGTAACGGAAAGTGCCATGGCGATCGCTTTGGCGCAGGAAGGCGGTTTGGGTATCATCCACAAGAATCTTTCCATTGCAGACCAGGTCACGGAAGTCATTAAGGTGAAACGCACTGCGAACGGCATCATCAACAATCCGGCGACGCTCCACCCGAACGCAACCGCAGCCGACGCACGTCAGATGATGGATACGCATCGTGTTTCCGGCATTCCGGTCGTTCTGGATAACGGACATCTGGAAGGGATCATCACGCGCCGCGACCTTCGTTTTCTTGAAGATCTGAGCGTTTCTGTCCGTGAAGTGATGACAAAAGATCACCTTGTAACGGCTACGGGAAGTGTAACGCTTGCGGAAGCTGAGAAAATTTTAATGGAAAAAAAGGTGGAGAAACTCCTCCTGGTTGACGATAATTATATATTGACGGGACTGATCACGATCAAGGACATCGATATGCAGCGCAGCAACCCGCTTGCGTGCAAAGATGAACTTGGCCGTCTTCGCGTTGGCGCCGCGGTCGGAGTGCACGATTACGAACGTGTTGAGACGCTGGTATCGACGGGAGTTGACATTCTGGTGCTCGACAGTGCGCACGGTCATTCCAAAAACGTATTGGAAACGGTTCGCCGCATCAAGAAAGATTGGGATATTGATGTGATCGTGGGCAATATAGCGACGGCGGAGGCTGCGAAAGACCTCATTGACGCCGGCGCAGACGCCATCAAAGTCGGTATCGGTCCAGGCTCGATCTGCACGACGCGTGTCGTTTCGGGTGTTGGTGTTCCGCAGATCTCTGCGATCTACAATGTGGCGCAGGCAGCGGCGGGATCCGATGTTTCGATCATCGCAGACGGCGGTATCCGCTATTCGGGAGACATCACGAAAGCGCTGGCTGCCGGAGCGCACGTGGTCATGCTTGGCGGACTTCTCGCAGGATTGGAAGAGAGTCCGGGAAGCAAAGTGTTCTATCAGGGCCGTCAGTTCAAGGCATATCGCGGAATGGGTTCGCTGGGCGCGATGGTTCGCGGCTCGAGCGAGCGTTACCGTCAGACGAAGGCCGGACCGGACAAACTTGTGCCGGAAGGCGTCGAAGGGCGGGTCCCGTACCGTGGAACTCTTGGACCGTTTGTGTATCAGCTTGTAGGGGGGCTTCGAGCTGGTATGGGTTATTGTGGGACTAGAAATATTGAAGAACTGCGCAGGGATGCTCGGTTTGTTCAGATTTCTCCGGCTACTGTTCGGGAGAATCATCCTCATGACATTAAAATTACGCAGGAAGCTCCAAACTACAATTCAGAGGATAACGGCTGATCCTCATGTATGTTTCGGCAGACAGAATGTCTGTCGGGCAGCCGTTTTGTTTTCGGCGGTCCTTTCCGCCGGTATTGCGGGTGCGGATACTCGTTTTGTCCGCCCCGTCGCCTATCAGCAGGATCCGTCTGCTGCGGGAAATGTGCCGGTAGTGCGCATTGATTCTGTGCAGGCGGAGACGCAGAACTCGGTCGTTCCGGTTTCGTACACGACTCCGGCTGTCCGGTCTGAAAATGTAAATTCTGGAGGAAGCGAGACCTCCTCGACTGTCTCGTCCTCCTCTTCTAATTCTTCATTAAAGTGGGTCTCTGTCAATTCGCCAGAAGCACGTTCCATGCAGGGAAGATCCGTTTCAGCGGCGGTGCCGAATGCGGGGACTGCGAAAGTTTCGTCGTCTGCGCTGTCAGGGATCCGTATCTCTGGGCAGGCTGTTCCTGTCTCTGCAGAGGAAAAGAAGAATACAGAAACGCTCGTGACACCGATCCCGGCGGTGATGCCGCGGTACTCGCGAGTGCGTTTGACGTCGGGAGACGATGCTGGTCTGGATCTGGATTCGCTTGGCAGTTTGGATGAGCTGGAAATAGGATCCGTGGACGCGGAGGCGTCGGAGGCGGTTCCTGCGGCAGACGGTGAAGATCTGGCGGATCAGCTTCTGCCTGAAGCGGAAGATGCGTCGCCGATGATGCCGGCTGGGGACGCGGAGGCGGAAGTCGATCTTAGCGGTTCCGAAACGGAACCTTTGGCGTTGCCGGGAGACGAGTTGGACGGCATGCCGACGCTGAATGAAGGAATGTCTGAACTTGATGACGCGCAGATTCCGGGAGCGATTGGAAATGAAGAGGAAAGTACGCTGGGACAGGGGGGCCTGAAACAGGATACGAACGCGCCGAACAGTGGGTCAGACGTTTTGAATACGGTGCCGAGCGGGATGCCGGAACCGTCTCAGCCTGAAGTGCCGTCGATGCTTCCTGGTCCGGAAGAAAATCGGGAACTGACGGAGACTTTCACGACGCGTCAGGTCGATGAAAGCGACTATGACATGCCGTGTGAGAGCAGCGAGCCGATGCACCGGATCACGGAGATCACGAACGACATTGAACTGCACGACACGAAGATCGTTCCGAAATCCTGCCCGCTTGCCGCGCCGAATGAACTGTTCCCGGCACGTGAATTTGCCGGCACGAACGTGACGTGGACCGCGTCGAACCTTTGCCACAATCCGCTCTATTTTGAGCAGCCGTCCCTGGAACGCTACGGACACACGATCGGTCCGCTTCAGCCGGTACTCTCCGGTGCGCAGTTCCTCGTGACGATCCCGTACCTTCCGATGCTCGCGGCCATCGATCCGCCGAACGAATGCCAGTACGCGCTGGGCTACTATCGACCGGGGAGCTGTGCTCCGCGGAAGTGGAGTCCGATCCCGTACTCGACGCGCGGTGCGATCGTGGAAGGGGGCGTCGCCACCGCATTGGTCTTCCTCATTCCGTAGTGAAGTCCGAAAGATCCGTCGTTGTAACCCTAGGAGACTTCGACCTTTTGGGGATGGGGGCTCCGCGAGATACCAAAACTTGATTTTTCATACCACAAACGGAAAAACGGACGGAGGGATCTGGCCGTTTTTCTGTAATTTTTGAAAATATATTTTCATTTTCTTATTTGGAAAACCGATAATATATGCAAAATGTTTCACTGTTTTTAGCGAAAGGAACTATCTATGTCTTATTCACCAAGCTTTTGTACGGTTTGCGGAACACCTCTTGGTCCCAATGTCCAATTTTGTCCTAATTGCGGCGCTTCGATCATGAAACCTCAGCAAGGCGCCTATGTTCCGTATTCCTCGGCTCAACAGATCGTACCGCACCCGGAGCAGTTGTCGATCTACTACCCAACACTGCCCAAAGGGGCGTTTCGTTCCTGCATTACGAGGTGGCTGATTTATGCCGTTCTTACTTTTTTATGTATGATCATGGGGCTTGCTATGGCGGATGTTAACGAAGAGGTTGGAATTTGCTTCGGATTCGGGATGTTGGCGTTTCTCATTTTGGGAGTCATTTCCAACATTAAATTTTTGCATCGCTGCTGGCGATTGATCCAGGATGGTCACGCACGCACGACTCCCGGAAAAGCGATCGGATTTTTATTTATTCCGATTTTCAACATTTACTGGTACTTTATTGTGCACTACGGCCTCGCGATCGATTTGAACAGCTATGCAAGACGGTATCAGATCGCGGTTCCGCGAGCGCCGGAAGGTCTTGTTTTGACGGCAATTATTTTGACATTTATTCCGTTTGTGAATTTTTTCAGCATCTTTTTCTGGATCCCGGCTCTTTTCTCCATAGCGAAGACGGCAGATGCGATCCAGGATGCGCGCAGACCGTAAGTTTTGTGTAGATCTGCGGTTCGCGGAATGAAAAAGGTCCCGAGAACGAGTGAGTTGTTGGGACTTTTTGAAAACTGATAATACATACAAAATGTTTCACTGTTTTTAGCGAAAGGAACTATCTATGTCTTATTCACCAAGCTTTTGTACTGTTTGCGGAACATCTCTCAGTTCAAATGTCAAATTTTGTCCTAATTGCGGCGCTCCGATCACGAAACCTCAGCAAGGGGCCTATGTGCCGCAGCAAGGAACGCCGCAGCAGGGAATACCGGTCGCTTCCGTTCCTCAGCAAGGGGCATATGTGCCGTATTCCTCGGCTCAGCAGGTAGTTCCGTACCCGGAACAGTTGTCGATCTACTGCCCGACACTTCCCAAAGGGGCGTTCCGTTCCTGCGTTACGGGGTGGCTGATTTATGTCGTTCTTACTATTTTATGTATGATCACGTTGGTTGTTGCTGCGGTTGCTATGGATGAGGGTGGTGTGCCCGAAGAGGTTGGAATCTGCTTGGTGTTGGGCGGAATCTTCGGGACGTTGGCGTTTGTTATTCTGGGAGTCATTTCCTACTGTAAATTTTTGTATCGCTGCTGGCGATTGATCCAGGATGGTCACGCACGCACGACTCCCGGAAAAGCGGTCGGATTTTTATTTATTCCGTTTTTCAACATTTACTGGTTCTTTGTTGCCCATTACGGCCTCGCGATCGATTTGAACAGCTATGCAAGACGGTATCAGATCGCGGTTCCGCGAGCGCCGGAAGGTCTTGTTTTGACGGCACTTATTTTGTTATTTATTCCGTATCTGAATATGATCAGCATCTTTTTCTGGATCCCGGCCCTTTTCTCTTTAGCGAAGACGGCAGAAGCGATCCAGGATGCGCGCAGACCGTAAGTTTTGTGTAGATCTGCGGTTCGCGGAATGAAAAAAGTCCCGAGAACGAGTGAGTTTTCGGGATTTTTTTGAAAACCGATAATGTAAGGAGCTTCAGCTGCTTAAAAAAAGCACTCATTCCTGTAAGTGCATGTCGAATTGGTTTTTTGGTGGTAAAGATCCGGATCTGCTAAGATTTCACAAAAGATATTTTAAAAAAATAAAATATTGTGAACAGGGACTTGACATAGAAAAAAATCAGAGTATAATATTTCATTAGATGTGTTCGGTTTGAATGCAAGTGTGACAATTTCCAACTGTATTTAATATTGAATTCGGGAGATTTCGCGTGTTTCATTTTCGTTGTCCGTACTGTCAAGGTGTTATTCAGTCCATGGAAGGACAAATGGGCATGGGGGTTATTTGCCCTTATTGCAAAGCCTCGATCATTGTTCCGACTTTAAATGGTCCAGTAAATAATTTTAACCAGGTCCCCACGAGAAAAGAAACCAGTACCGCATCCTTGGTCCTTGGGATCATTGGTTTTTTAGCGTGGCTCATTCCCCTGTTTGGTCTTCCCGTTTCCATCACAGGACTGGTATTGGGAATAAAAAAACATTATACATTGGGGATCGTATTGAACGTGATCGGTCTTATGTTGACTGTAGCGAATGCTGCGATCGGTGCGTATATGGGAATGACCGGACAGATGTTCTAGGGTTAAAGGGAGCAAACCTCCTTTCCTAGGCGTTTCGGAAGGTGAAATGCCATTTGTCTATATTGGATTTTAGATTGAATTTAGAAAAAGACGCGGATCTCTAAAAAATTTGAGATCCGCGTTTTGTTTTTTATTGCGAGACTTACGCGTAGACCATTTCGCCGGTCAGCGCCGCGTCAGAATCGGCCGACGCGCGGAACCAGTAGGCCTGGAAGGCTGCGGGGAATTCGTGCGTCAGCGTTTCGCCTGCCGGAATGGTGAACGTGCGGTACGTGCTCCAAACTCCCGTCGCGGTCAGGTCCGTTTCGAGGCGGATGGTGACAGGGGCCTTTCCGTGATTCGTAAGCGTCAGCGTCTTTTTGTCGAAACCGGTCATCAGGAACGGCAGGGAGGGCACGTTTGCCTTCACGGCCGAATTCTTCCAGAAGAACCCTTTCGCCGCGGGTTTTCCGAAGGTCCAGAGATCGTCGATCGCCCCGGCCCAGACGGCAGCTTTTCCGTCTTCCGAGACGATGATGTGCGGGTTTCGCTCACCGTTCGGCAACAGCATCGCGGCAGTATCGATCCCTCCGAGGACCATCAGACCGCGGTAGGAAGCGTAGTCGGTGATGAGCTTTCCGTCACGCGCCACAGGCCGGACTTTCGGGAGACCGCCCGCATTGACGGCCGGGAGTTCGTAGAACATTCCGGCACAGTGGAACAGATCGCGCTCCGTCGCCGCTTCGCGGTCCAGCCGCATTGGAAGGATCTGCGGCTTCACGAGTTCCTCGCACGCGATAGGGAGCCGATACTCCTGACCTTCCACGGTGCAGACGACGCTCATTTCGTCCACGCGGTAAACATTTTCCGGGAGCGTCTTCACTTCTACCATCTTGAGGATCCGTTCGATCGTTCCCTGTTCGCCGCCTCCGAAATCACGGTCGCTGCGCACGAGTGTGCTCTCTTCGGTCAGTTCGTAGTAGCGTTTCGCCTGCGGTTTTCCATTTTCGACCATCTGTGAAACGACGGCCAGCCGCTGATTGTCGGACCGGACCCAGAACGTGCTTCCGCAGAAGTTTTTCGCGCCGGGAGCCGCCAGTCCTTCAAAGCGCGCGTCTTTTGGTGCCGTGCCGCGCTCTTCACGCATGGCGTACTGGAAAAAGCAGGTCGCTTTCGGGAGTTTCGTGTCCGTTGAAACGCGGATCCACTCGCCCTTTGCGTTTTCCGGAAATTCGACCCACGCCTCTTTGGAGACCGTGACGGTCTTGGCTTCCGTCCAGTTCCCGTCGCCGTTGAGGTCGATCTCGAATCGGAAATTCACGCTCTTTCCGGCATCGTGCAGGATGTGCGCACCGCGGAGATCCCACCCGCCGAACAGGTACGGATCGCTGACCGTTCCGGCTTCGACGGTCTCATTGAACCAGACGGCACCGCGTCCGAGCGGGCGTCCGAGTTCCGTGTCGAGTTTTTCCGGGTCCAGGAACCAGAGGTTGGAGTTGGACTGTCCGGGTTCCGCCAGAGTTCCTTTGAAGGGACTTTTGTTGAGGAATTCGCTCTTTGCCGTGTCGTCACACCCGAAAACGAGGCGATCGTTCCAGCGGCAGAAGTCGCCAATGACTTTCAGATACGCAGCACGCGGACGGATCCCGACGGCCTTTTTCGCGGAGAATGCTGCCGGGAAGTGCCAGAAGAGACCGTGCATCGTCATGAGAAGGTCTTCCGGATCGCCGATCTCGCGGATGCGCGGCCACTCTGTATTCCAGCCGTGCGCGCCGTCGTAGCAGTGCGAACCTTTTGGCAGACGGTATTTGAACCACTTTCCGCCATCCAGGACCATGAGGATCAGAGAACGGTAGTCCCATCCAACGGCCCAGAGCGTGTCGCGTTCCGGATGGCTTCCGAGAATGCCTCCCGGACCGGTCACTTCGGTAAACTGATTGCGGAGAACGACTTCCCAGTCTTCCCCCATCCATTGGCCCAAAGCACCGGATTCGATGTCCGGGTACCTGCGCGCTTTTTCGGACTGCTCCCCGTTGTTTGAGTAAACGACGCGCCCCTGTGCCGAGTAGAAACCTTTGCCGTGGTAGCCGGGAAGGATGTCGCGGTAGGTCTTGTCCTTCCGGTTGGAGTCGCAGTAAAGCTGCTTCACTTCGAGCGAGCGGACGTCCACCTCGTAAAATCCCTCTTCCATCGTCGCATAGTAGATCTTGTTCTCCGGGTCGGTCAAATGCCGCGCGTTTCCCGTGTGACGTCCGGGCATCGTTTTTGCGTCGATGACGCGGACTTTTCCCTTTGCGTCGATGACGTACGGCCCAATGAAAAGCTGATTCGATTCCGGGTGGATCATGCGGTTTGCGGGCGTGCCTCCGATCGATTCGGGACGCGTGACTTTTTCCAGCGACGGAGAGATCTCGTAGAGTTTGTCCGTCGAACCCCACGGCGCGTGCGGAGCGTAGGAAATCGTCCAGAGCTTTCCAGCCCACGGGACGACCGCGCCGGTCCCGCATTCGCCCTCACGGTTGAAATTGGCCAGGTGAGGGTAGATCCCGCTGAAACACGGAGATCCATTCGGACTTTCTGCATCTTTTTCCGCGCCATTTTTCGCATTGGTACATTGATTTGGTCCCGTGCCGTTCGCACAGACTGCCGAAAACGGGAGCGCCAGGAAAAGGAGACCTCCGGCCATGGAACCGCAAAATTCACGGCGTGAAACTTCGGAAACGGAGTGATCTTGGGCAGGTTCTTTTTTCATTTTGAAACTTTCGGGTAAGGGGATGGTTTTTCGGAAACTGATTTTCGCAGTCTCATTTTAGAGCTTCTGTCTTTTCCACATTTTATCAGACAGCCGCCTCGCTGTCAATCCCTCGCCGAAATAAATCCCGGCATTTTACGTAAAAAAGCGGCCGGGCTAAAAGGGGCTCGGCTTGGAATGGGAGGCAGCGGGACGTTCAGAAGATCGCGTCCATGAGAAGTGCTCGGGAAAACGGCTCTCGCGGAAACGTTGGCTCGCTTAGCATCGGTCCCTCCGGCCCCGTGAGAAAGACGCCGGATTCGCGGCCGCCGCACTCGCCAAAAATCTGCATCTGAGCGTTTCGGATCTGAAAACGGAACGAAAATTCCTGAAAATTCAGCACGTCGTCCGTTTCTTGAACTCCGCGTACGGCCAACTGCGTCATATTTGCGAGCCGTTCCAAAAAGGTTCGCGAGATCGTTCCCTGGATGCACCGAAATTCGCCGTCCGCAAAAATGAGCTGCGAGGCGTCAAACCGCGCGTTTTTGACCACGAGCGTCCCTTTCCCCGTCAGGTTCTTTTCCGGAAGGAATGCGGAAACATCTACCGCATCGAATTTTCCGCGAAAGAATCCGCTCCATCGGCTGAATGTCTGCTGGATCTCGATCGCGCCGGTAAATCGTGCGTCGGGACCGAGTGAATTTAGCATCGGGAAAAGCGTCGTCAGATAGTGCGTCGGGAGGCCTCCGACGTCGGTCTTCAGCGTAGCCAGAATCGAACGGGAACCATTTTTCAGAACGCACCGAAGTGAAAGGAAGACCTTCGCCTGCCGGTTCGTTTCCGGGACGAAGAAAGAGATCTCCGTTACGGGGATCCCTTTTTGCGTTCGGATCCGGAGTTCCGCCTGATGAAGACAGAGCGCCGCTTCATCCTCAAATCCGAGCTGTACCATGCCGTCTTTTTCCAGCTCAATGAGCAGTTCCTTGCCGTGCCATTCCTGAGACGAAAGAAATCTCTGATGCACCGTCCAGAGCGTTTCCAGACAGTTTGGCGTCAGTTTCAGTTCCGGGAGCGTCCATTTAAGAAATTGTATCTCCTTCCCCTCGCGGAGTGCCGTATATTTGACCCAGCTTGCACTCGGCATCTGCGCCAGAAGAGGCTTCTCCTCCGTGTTCTCCGGCATGAAAAACGAAATGCCGTACAGACGCCCGGAACCCGGAGTACAGTGGACGATCGAATCTGTTTTCACGGGAATTTCCAGAATGCGTTCCGCACGTGAGTTCCAATTTTGAACGTACCATCCCGTATGGCGGTAACTGCCCCACAGGAAAAGCCCTGCAGTCGGCAGAAAGCCAAACAAAAGGAAAAGCGTCAAAAGGATCGTACGTTTCGTCATGAATTCCCTTTTCAGACCGGCCGACTAGTTTAACGCCGTGCGAGCGATTCAAAAAGCGCGATGCGTTCCCGGATCTCTTCCACGCTGTCACCGCCGAATTTTTCGACGAGCGCCGCAGCGATCTCAAATGCCGTGACGTTTTCCACTACGACGCTTGCGGCAGAAATGGCGCAAATGTCGCTTCGTTCCCAGCACGCCGAAACCGATTTATGCGTGACCGGATCGATCGTCGGAAGGCCTTTCCGCAGGGTCGCGATCGGCTTCATGGCTGCGCGAAGGACCAAAGGCTGAGAGTTCGTCATTCCGGCTTCCAGACCGCCTGCGCGATTCGTGGGACGCACGAAACCGAGAGTCCGCGTTTCCTGTTTCGCGTCATCGTATCCGATCTCATCGTGGACCTGGCTTCCCGGAAGTTTTGCGGCTTCAAAACCCAGTCCGATCTCGACGCCTTTGATCGCTTGGACCGCCATGACCGCCTGCGCGAGCTTTCCGTCGAGTTTCGCATCCCACTGCGCGTGCGTTCCAAGACCAAACGGAAGGCCCGTGACGCGGACTTCGATGATCCCGCCCAGTGTGTCGCCCTCTTTGGCTGCACGGTCGATCCTGGCTTTTCCTGCCTCGATCGCGTTTTCGGAAGAAAGCGCGTAGAGGTCGTTTCCGTCGCGGAATTTCCGGATCTCCGCCATGATCGGTACGCAGTCCTCTCCGTTTTCGCCCGCCGCTTTCAGACGGTCAAAGAGTTCCTCTGCCTCTTTCGTCACGGGAAGCGAAACATCACCGACCTGCTGAACGAAACCCACTGCTTCGATCCCGAACAGTGAGAGCAGCTGCCGAGTCAGACCGCCCGCTGCAACACGCGCGGCCGTTTCACGGGCACTCGCTCTTTCGAGGATGGCACGCATCCCGGAAAGGAATTTTCTGGAGCCGGTAAGGTCCCCGTGTCCCGGTCGGGCAGTCTCGAGGTCGGGAAGGCCTGGAAGACGGTAGTCACGGTTTTTCACCCAGAGCGCGATGGGGCTTCCAATGGTCTTCATTCCCCAGATCCCCGTCAGGATCTCCGCGGTGTCCGTTTCTAAACGCTGCCGTCCGCCGCGTCCGTAACCGCCTTGACGCCGGGCAAGTTCGTAGTTGATCGTTTCCGTCTGAATTTCCAGTCCTGCGGGGAAACCGTCCACCAGAGCCAAAAGTCCTTTGCCGTGCGATTCGCCGGCCGTATGGTAAGTCAACATGAATTTTTGATCCAGTCTGATTTTTATCTGATTTTTGTTGGGTTTTTGGAAAAGCATCCGCCGTTCGATGGCGTGTGCCGCGAAATGCAGATCCGCTTTTCATTATACCGAAAACCGGCTTTGGGGCAAGGGGGCGCCGTGCCTGGAATTTCAATTTCCTGCGAATTTTTTCGCAAAAAGTACCTCAAGATGCCCGGCCAGTTCCTCTTTCGTTCCGCTGTTGGACACGCAAAGCGTCGCGGCAGCGCGTTTTTCCGTCAATGGAAGCTGACGCCGTTCCCGTGCTTCAAGCTCCTCAAGCGTCCAGCCTCTCGCAAGCGCGAAACGGATCTGGCGGGCACGCGGAGTCTCGATGAAAAGCAGTTCATGGCACTCTTCTTGCCAGCCAAGCTCCAAAAGCAGCGGCGCATCCAGGATCACGAGCGGTTTTCCGTTCCGGGCCGCCGACTCGCGGAATTGCAGCCACTCCTGGCGGATCGCCGGATGAAAAAGCCCGTTCAGGAAGGCGAGTTCCTCATTTTTGGAAGTTTCTTCGGTTTCTGCAGAGCTGTTTTCCCCGTTTTCCCCGTTTGCCCCGGAGTTCCCGGAGTTCCCGGAGTTCCCGGAGTTCCCGGAGTTTTCCCCGGCCTGAAAGACTTTTCGCGCGATCTTCTTTCGATCCAGTGAACCGTCTTCTGCCAGAATGTCCGTTCCCCAGCGCTGGATCAGGCACTCTTGAATGTCGGTCCGGCGGTAGAGTTCATGCCCTGCGCGGTCCGCGTCGAAAACGGGGATCTCTTTTTGCCTGAAAAAATCGGCGGCGAGCGATTTCCCTCCCGCGATCCCGCCAAGGAGTCCCCAGACCTGGAATCGTACATCCTGGAGACGTTCTTCCGTTGCGATGAACTGGACTCTCAAATCGTGCGGCTCGGACGGGATCTCCTCCGCGAGCTGGCATTCAAACGCGATGCCGACGGTCGGAGTCTCTTTTCGGAGTTTCGGAAGCAGCCGGTCGTAAAATCCGCCACCCTGTCCGAGCCGCCGTCCTTGAAGATCGAAGCCGACACCCGGGAGAACGGCAAGATCGATCTCCTGCGGTAAAACGATCCGTTCAGGAAGCTGCCAGACCTCGGTTTTCGGCTCCGGGATGCCGTACGCGCCCGGTTCTAGTTCCTCCCGCGAGCGGATCTCGACCAGCTCCAGAGCGCCTTCCGGAAGGCAGAACGGCACGATGCACCGTTTTTCAGGGGACGCAAGGAGTTTTTCGATCAGGAGGTTCGTCTCGAGTTCTGACCGAAAATTCACGTAGACCAGGACTATTTTTGCCGTTTGCCAGGCGGGCATTTCTAAAACGCGCTGACACGCACGCTGACTGCGTTTCTCTCGGTCTGGAAGCGCAGCGCGGCGTTTCCTCAAGGTGCTTCGGAGCATCTTTTTTTTCTCTGTGAGCGGAAGCTCCATTTTTTTCTCCGTTTTTCTGGTCCATTTTTTGCCGATGAAAACACAGAACGATCCCAGAGAAGCACGGATCGCAAACACGAAAAATGCGAAAATGAACGCGGAGCTCACGAAATTTTTAAATTTTTAGAGATCCGTTTTGTGCGTATCTGTGTTTTCCGTGAAATTCGTGTTAGGACACGTTTCTGCTTTCCTCTTTTTTTCTTACCGTTTTTTTCTTGCCGGATCGCCTGTATCTTCTATGGATGGCAAAAAAACGGCTTTCGGCAGGCGGTCTTGTTTGAGAAGCTGCCGAAAACCGTGTCTGAAAAGACGGTTCCTGCTCCGAAAACCGAAGCGTGAACCGATCGTTACTTCGCCAGCAGCTGAACGCCGTCGAGGAGCACGTGACCGTTCACGTTTTTGTTTGAGATCACGATCTTCGCCTTTCCTTTTCCGGCTTCAAACCGGAACGTGCCGATCGGCTGGAAAGGGATCTGCTCGCATTTTTGCTGGTTGACGGTGAGCGTCTTCACGCCGTCTGCCGAGTGGACTTCGACCGGGACGTTGGTGGCGCGGTTCGAGAGCGGGACGTAGATCAGGCGGACTTCGTACTCGCCGGCTTTCGGAATGTCCAGAGTGTACGTCGCCGTTTTCGTTCCGCATTTCGTTCCGTCGTCGTGATGGTAACCTTTTCCGACTCGCGGGGACACTTTGTCGTTGAAGTGCCAATCGCCTTCCATTTTCGCATTCTCGTCACCGCAGTAGATGCCAGATACGCGGTCTTCCGGAATGACGGTATTCCTGTGTGCCGGCGGAGCCAGCGGGTAGTCGATTACCTGAGCATCTGCTTTCAGACGGGCGGCGAGTTTCTCGTAATCCACGTCCTGAACGGCCTGATCTTCATCGATGGCCATGCACGCAGCCGTCGCGGCACTCTGACCGAGGATCATGAAGACCGGCTCCATACGGATCGAGCCGTACGCGATGTGCGAGCTGGAAACGCAGACCGGGACGAGCAGGTTCGTGCATTCGGAACGTTTCGGAATGATGGTGCCGAAATCGATCGGGTACGCACCGCGCGGGGAGACTTCCACGTCCCCTTCGTTCCACACGACGGCTCTTCCATCTTCCAGAATGCGAACGTAGCGCTGACAGTGGTGTGAATCCATCGTGTACGAACCGAAGCCGATCGGACGCGGAGTCGGTTTCGTCCGGCAGCAGTGATGCTCCGTGTGCACGTAGTCGCTGACCATGCGTCGGCCTTCGCGCACGTAGATCTTGTGGCCGAAGTGGCGCGTGTCGGCGAATTCGTCTTTCGCGAGTCCCCAGTCTTTGTATGCATCGTGAACGTCTTTCGGAACGCGCGGGTCATTTTGGAGCGTCCACATCAAACCGCGCTGCCAAAGTTCATGCGCAAGGCAGATCTTTTCGCGTTCGTCGTCGTCCGCCTCGACGTATCCGTAGTTCTGTCCGATGAAGTCATGCGAGAACGGCCCGCCATTGTTCGTGTCGGTCTTTCCGTTGGGCATCGCCGAGTTGATCATCAAAAAACGCTGACCGGCTTCCAGAGAACGGAGGTAAAGCTCGTAGTTTTTCGGGTCGTAATTTTCGGGTTTCGTGAACGGGACGCGGTTTTCCGGGATCTTCGTCATGCAGAGGCGGTAGCAGTACGCCTGCATTCTCGTGTCGCCTTCGCCGTCTTTTCCGATCGTCTCATTCACGTACGGCAGAAGTCCGCTTTCCGGCTTGCCGGGAATGACGTAGGGGTCCACGTACGGGTTGAACTGATGGTAGCGCGCGTGCGCGACCTGGATGCCGTTGAGGGTTTCACCGTACGTTTCGTTACTTTCGCGTCCCAGCGTGTACGAGACGCCGGCGGCAGCGAGAAGGTCCCCTTCGTAAGTCGCGTCGATGAACGTCTTCCCATGCCAGGTCTCGCCATTTTTCATGCGGATGGAAACGATCTGCGTTCCGTCTTTCTGAACGCAGTCCTTCTTCATGCGGTCCAGATAGCGTCCGCGAAAGACCGGAATGTCGTTTTCCTTCACGAAGTCCTCGAAGACCATTTCCGCAACGTGCGGCTCAAAGACCCATGCGGTCTGCGTTTGATTATCGAAACCGCGTCCGCCCTGACCGGGCATTCCGTAATTCGGGATCTCCGTCCAGGTCCACGCTTCGGGCTTCTGGTAGTGTTTCCAGAGCCGATGGTAGAATTCGCGGGAAATTCCGCCGATGACGGCTCGGTTTCCCGAGTCGGTCGCGCCGAGTCCCGCCGAGGAAAGTCCGCCGAGATGCACATCCGGGCAAACGATGACGGCATTTTTGCCCATGCGTTTTGCTTGGACTGCCGCAGCCACGCCGGCACTGGAGCCGCCGTAGATCACGACGTCGTAAACCGTTTCGTCAGCAGATGCCGCGGAACTGAAAAGGGACTGACTGAGCAGGAATGCAGTCAGAAAAAGGAGTGAAAGAAATTTGCGCATGAAAGAAAACCTTTCTTTTCTTGTAATTGGGGGTGGGGATCGGATCGGGAATCGACCGGCTCGGGAATCGATCGGATCGGGAATTAATCGACCGGATCAGGAATTAATCGACCGGATCAGGAATTAATCGACCGGATCAGGAATTAATCGACCGGATCGGGAATTAATCGACCGGATCAGGAATTAATCGACCGGATCAGGAATTAATCGACCGGATCAGGAATTAATCGACCGGATCGGGAATTAATCGACCGGATCAGGAATTAATCGACCGGATTGGGAATTAAAGGACAGTATCTGGAATTGCGAATTATGAACCTGAAATTCGAAGATCCAGAATTCATAATTCGCAAATTTTTTACCTACCGGCTCTTCCAGAGAATGTCGCGCTTGATGCACCGCAGCTCAACGAAAGCCGTGATGTCCAGAACGGCATCGGAATCGGGGTCTTGGATCATGTCCGCGCCGGTACCGTCGACATCGTAACTGCGGAACCAGCATCGTTCCATCGCGTCTCTTCCGCAGGCTTTTTTGACTTGGGTCTCCATCGCCTTAACGAGTTTTTTGCCTTTCGTGTTTCCGATGACGATACAGGAAGCCGACTCGCGCCAGTTCGGATAGGTGAGCGTATCGATGAAGCGGATGCCCTTGACGTTTTTCGGCGGCGAGACGATGAAGAAACCCTTCACATCACCGGCCGACGGATTCGCCTTCTTGCGGCGGACCATGGGGTTCCAGTCTTGATTTGCGAAGTATGCCGCGGCCATTCCGCCGTAGCCGACGCCGCCGACACAGAGTTTATCGATATTCAGGCGGCCTGCATTGTTTTGCTGCATCAGGAAACGTTTCAAGCATGGCAGGTCGTACTGAACGATCTCTTTCAGGTCGTCGAATTTGATTTTTGCGCCGGCTTCAAAGGTCCGCGTTTTTTCCGGGCTGACGAGCATTCTGTTGCTGCGTCCGTGTCCGCGCAGGTCGGGGATCAGAACGGCACAGCCGATCCTTTGGAGTTCCTGTGCGAGGACTTCCACATCTTCACGGTTTCCGGTCCAGTCGTGCAGCAGGATGACCGGGACGCTCTTTTTACCGCGGTTTCCGGGATAGTAGGTCGCGGAGAGGAGAACGTGGTCTTTCGTTTCGAGTTTCGTACCGCTGACGCGTTTCGGCTCGGGTAGGGGAGCGTCGGGATCGAAATCTTCGTCTTCGTCACTGTATCCTTCTTCGTTCTCTGCGTCGGGATCTTCGTCCGAACCTCGAGCGCCGGCGCCGTCTTCATCTTCTTCTTCAGCGTCTTCAGCGTCTTCGTCGTATTCTTCGTCGGAATACTCTTCATCGTATTCGTCCTGCGCGGTACAGAACGACGGGACTATCACGCTTTCGGCCGTGAAGAGGAACATGGCCAGAAGTGCGATGAAAATGAAACCAAATTTAGTTTTCGTCATATTTTTACCTGCGTCTTTTTTCTTGGTCAATAAAAACGGCATTTTGAGCGATGCGGGAAAAAGCGCACCGGAAAACGCACTCTGTAAAAAATCATTTCATCTATTTTAAACCAGAAATACTTTTGCGTCAACTCCCCGCCCCCCTGCAAAAGGGAAGAATCAGAAAAAAAGTTGAAAAAAATTTCCAAGACGTCAAAAAAACGGAGATTTTAACGCTTTGCGCGTTTTTTGTCAAGTAAAAAAATCACAAATCGTCGATTTTTTTGTGAATTAATGAAGAAAAAAGGAAAGGGGGGGCTTGAAAGTCTTGCGATTTCGTGTAAAATAGTGCGTCATGTTGAAATATGATGAACCGGTTGTTGAGAAACACCGAAACGAAACATAAAAACTT
Source organism: Planctomycetaceae bacterium (assembly GCA_015062085.1). The sequence continues at coordinate 14,700 of SUVI01000015.1, read as the reverse complement.
AAGGAGGAAGTGCAATGGCAGTTTGTAGCTTTTGCGGTAAGGGAAAGCAGGTCGGTAATGTTGTCCAGACTCGCGGTCGCGCCAAGTATCTCGGCGGTGTCGGTACGAAAGTGACCGGCATCACGCGTCGTGTTTTCAAACCGAATCTTCGCAACGTTCGTATTTCCACGGAAAACGGTACGCACAAGACCGTGTGCATTTGTGCGCAGTGCCTGAAGAGCGGCGCTGTCACCCGCGTCGTCAAGGCTGCTCCGTTCAAACTCGTTGAGGCGACGAAAAAATAAAAGATTGCCTCCTGCGCTTCTTTCCGTGTCGGTCTGACCGGTTTCGAGAATAAACAGATCCCGCAAAAGATCTAGACTTCTTGCGGGATCTTTGTATGTGTGTGCTGGCAACCGTTTGTCTGGCGTCACTCTTTCTGTTTTGAATTTTCCTAAATCGGCCGCCATCCCCCTTGACATTCAATTTTTGATTGAGTATAATTTGGATGGATGACGTTTGAGCATTGGTCTGATTTTCGGATCTCGAAGATGGGACCGCAGGGAGAGGTGGAGATTTTATGTATCGTCGGATTTTCAATTTGGGGGTTTTGGGGATTTTTTTCATCCTTTTTTCAGGAGGATCTCCTTTCCTGGCGGCAGACTCCCTTTGGGCTCAGGAATCGGCGGCGGGCGTCTCGACCTCTGGCGGTGCGTCTGCTCAAGGGTTTTTGGAAAAAAAAGTCTCTGCTTCCGAACCAAAAGAGGATGGTGAGGCGGGAAGTTCGGTCGTGCTTTCCAACGGGGTACGCGAGATGCTGTTTTCTATCGGTATCGTGACGCTCCTCTTCATGGTCCTGATCCTGATCCTGAAAAAGTTTTCGCCTCGTGAACGGGAACTAACTTCGGACGTTTTCGAGATCCTTGGAAAAGCTCGTTTCATGCACAGGCAACAGATCTGTTTGATGCGATGCGGACAGAAACTGTTTCTCGTTTCCGTTTCCCAAAACGGCGTCGATCGGATCGGAGAGATCGATGATCCGGAGGAAGTGGACCGGCTGACACGGTGCTGTCATGGTGAAGTGCTTGGGACGGCTGCTCCGCGAGTGAAGAAAGAGGCGGAAAGGGATGGGGCGTGAGGATGGAGAGCGGATCCATGAGGATCTCTGAATTTTCGAGAAGAGCGGGAATGACGCTGCGAAAACAGATTTTTCGTGTGTTTTTCGCACTTTTTTTATTCATTCCGGCTGTACTTTTGGCGGAGAGTTCCGAGACGCTATCCATTCCGCGGCCGACTCCTTGTCCGGAATGGCAGACTGTCGATTTTCAGCACGTTCCGCCTCTTTTCCCGGAGAATGCCGCTGCGGCGAACGGTACTGCGGCGAACGGTACTGTGAGTCAGACGGCAGAAAAACCGCCTGTTTTTTCGGAGCTGAAACCAGCGGCTTCCGAAACGCTTCCGGCAGAGTTTCCGCTTGCAGTTCCGTCGGACGCTCCGTCTTCGAGTCCGTATCCTGCCGCAGCCCTGCATGAAAGTCTTCCGGGTGAAAGGGAGCCCGTGGCGGTTTCAGAGTCAGCGAACGCGCCAGTGCCGGTGAATGCGCCGGAGGTTTCAGAGGAGTCCGTTTTTTCACCGTCGTACTGGACGGGACCGGAGCGGATCCAGGGGTCGGTGATCTCGATGCTGGTGCTGAGTGCGTTGAGTCTGGTGCCCGCTTTCCTGATGATGACGACGAGTTTCGTGCGTATTTTCGTAGTTCTTTCGATCCTGCGTCACGGTTTCGGCACGCAGGGGATCCCAGGGACGCAGATCTTGGCGGCGCTTGCGCTTTTCATGACGCTCTTCATCATGTATCCGACGTGGGAACGGACGTGGCATGAGGGGGTGGTCCCGTACCAGGAGGGACGGCTTACTTCAGAGGAGGCGTTTAAAGCCGGGGCCGCGCCGATCCGTTCTTTCATGGCACATCAGCTGGAACGGACCGGGAATACGGAAGAGATCCTCCTTTTCTGGCGCAGCAGTTCCACGCCGCCGGATGAATCGCGTCTCGCCGAGTACACTGCGGACGATGTTCCGCTTCAGGTCCTGCTTCCTGCATTCATGCTCAGTGAGCTGAAGACGGCGTTCCTCATTGGCGTTCAGCTTCTGATCCCGATGCTGGTGATCGATCTTCTGGTTTCGTCGATCCTCGTTTCGATGGGAATGTTCATGCTCCCGCCGACGATGGTCTCGCTGCCGTTCAAACTCCTCCTTTTCGTGCTCGCCGACGGTTGGCGTCTCGTCGTGGAAATGCTTTTGGTGAGTTTCTGACGCTTACGGACAGGATCGGTCAACGAGCCGTGCTCGGCAAAGGATCCCGGGGCCGGACGGATACGCTCCGTGATCTGCTCATGACGCGCAGTTCCTGACATAGAGTCCTGACGCGTTACTGCGGGCATCTGACCATACGAAAGGTCGCCCGGGGCAAGCTCGCAGCCGGCATCCGTTCTGTGAGCCGTTCTGTGAGCCGTTCTGTGTTTTTTGCAGCGGTCTCAAGCGGATCCGTACGGAGCTTCCGGCGGAAACGAAATTTTCGTCTTTCAGGCAAAAAAATCGTCTGCGTACTTTTTTATTCTTGACTTTTTTCTTGGATCCCGCTATAATCAGACGGAGAGAGTCCGTTTGGAAGCTCCTTTTGGGTCCAGTTTTGGGGCCTGTATTTTGTCCTGACCGGTCCCGTATTTTGTCCTGACCATTTTTCCGACCTGAGATCATGAAACCCAACACAGTTTTTTTTGTTTTACTGACGGCAATTTTCGGCTTTTGGATGGGCACGGAGGTCTGTGCGACCGACATTTTGCTCAAGGACGGCAGACACCTGCTCGGACGGGAGGGAATGCTTCCGAAATTCGGTGATCTCCCGCAGTATGCGAGCCCGGAATCGCAGATCGTTCCGCTGAATATCGTGTTCCTGGACGATGGTCTACGGCGGACGTACGTTCCGAGAAAGCAGGTCGCGGACGTTTTCTCAAATTCCGAGCTGGAAGTTATTCCGGAAAAATTCATTCTCCGTCAGAAGATCCTCGAGAGCGGTCCGGCGATCCAGGGGATGGGACTTTTGCTGAAAGAGGAGCCGTTCGACGAATTCGGACGCCGGACTATCCAGATGGCGACGATGCAGGGACCGCGGGACATTATCCAGTGTATCACGGAGATCACGCCGTTCTGGACGAAGATCGAATGCACGAATTTCATTTGGGACATGCGCATTGCGACGACGAACATTCCGGTCGAGCAGCTTCTGCCGATCCTCCGAAAGCAGGCGATCCGGCTCTGTAAGGGGTCGGAGGTGGAAGCGGCGCAGAAGATCGCGCGGTTCTTCATTCAGGCGGAACGGTATGAGCTGGCGGCGTACGAGCTGAACCGGGTCATTCAGCAGGCGGACGGAGAGGAGGCGGAAACGATCAAAAAGAAACTCGCGCCGACCTTGGCGATCGTGCGTCAGCTTTCCGCAAAGCGTGCGCTCAATGAACTGAAATTCCGGCAGTCGAAAGGACAGTACGCACTGGTACAGGAAATGCTCGCGCAGTTTCCGACGAAAGGCGTCGCGGGCGAAACGCTCATTCAGGTCGACGACATGAAGAAGGAATTTGCCGCGATGGACGAGCGTATCGAAAAACTCATCGCAGGGATCCAGAAGTGCTGGAAGGAACTCCAAGACGAACAGATGCGCGAGGTCCTGAAGCCGGTGCTCGTGGAGATCCTTGAGTCGGTGAACTACGCGACGCTTCCGCGCATGGAGGCGTTTGAATCGATGATGGACGTCGACGGCGTGGACGTTCAGCAGCGGACGGCACTCGCAGTCACATGCTGGCTGATGGGGAGCAAAAATGCCGTGGACCGGATCGTGACGGCAGTTTCCGCCGTGCGTGTCCGACAGCTGATCCAGGAGTACATGGAGGCGGAAAGCGACCTGACCCGCGAAGAAGTTTTTCGCAGATTTCGGCAGGAAGAAGCCGGATCGGTGAAGATCGTCTCGGCGATCCTCTCGCACATGAAGCCGCCGGTGCGCGTCGGCAAGGAGGAATGGCAGGGAAAAGACGGTTTCTTCCAGCTTCAGACCCCCTCGACCGTCGATGAGCAGCCGATCCGGTACTGGGTCCAGCTCCCTCTGGAGTACGATCCGCTTCGGCTCTACCCTGCGATCATCTGCCTTCACGGTGAAACAGACGACCCGCTGAAAGAAATGGAATGGTGGACGGGGAGTTTTGACCTCAAAGGATTCCGCTACGGTCAGGCAGGCCGAAACGGATACATCGTCATTTCGGTGGACTGGATGAGCAAAGACCAGCGCGAATACGAGTACTCCGCGCGCGAACACGCAGCCGTCCTGAACGTTCTCCATCACGTGACGCAGCGTTTCTCGATCGATACGGACCGGATCTTTCTTTCGGGACATTTCGAAGGCGGCGACGCAGCGTGGGACATCGGATGCGCTCACCCCGATCTGTGGGCTGGCCTGATCCCGATCTCGGCACATGCGGACAAATACTGCAATCAGTATTGGCCCAACGTACGCCGGCTGCCGATCTACTTCATTTGCGGTGCGCTGGATAATCAGCTCCTCACCCGAAACGCCAACGTTCTGTCGCGCTACTCGCTGCACGGGTACGATCTGACCGTCGCAGAATTCCTCGGACGTGGTCACGAGCCGTTTTCGGATGAACTTCTGCGCCTTTTTGATTGGATGGAACGCAAGAAACGCAATTTCTACCCCGAAAAATTCGAAGTCCGCACGATGCGGCCGTGGGATGATTTTTTCTGGTGGATTGACGTCGAAACTCTGCCTCCGAATTCGATCGTACTGCCGGCACAGTACCCCGTCCGCAGCGCGATCCCGGCGAAGATCTCTGCCGAACTGATCCCGTCGGTCAACACCCTGAAAGTTAACGTCCCGACAGGTAAAGTAACGTTTTGGGTCGGGCCCTCGATGCTCGATTTTGAGCAGCCGATCAATTTTCTCGTCAACGGGAAGAAAGTTCGCGTTCCGCGCGACACGAAACCGGATCTTCGGATCCTTTTGGAAGACATTCGGACTCGCGGTGACAGGCAGAATCCGTTCTGGCAGAAACTGGAGACTGAAACGGGGAAATTTGAGTCCGGACGGAAAAAGAAGAGCTGACCGCTCCCGTTTTGAGTCCGTTTGTGTGGACTGTGGCGGTCATGCACAGCAGAGGGACCTGAAATCCCGTAAAAACGCAGAAAATTCCCAGAATCTGCTTGCGTTTTTTCAAATTTGAGGGAAAATGGAAGAACTTCCTATTCGTTTTCCGAAAAAAAACAGACACTTTTTTCAAAATTCCTCGAAACCATGAAACGAAACGATTTCCGGACACATTCCGCAAAGAAGCTCAGTGCACGCGCCCTTACAGTATTCTGCTGCATTTGGGGACTGGCGCTGACGTTTTCTTTCGGCCTTGCCGATTCCCTGAAAGCACAGAGCAGTACTCTGATCCTGCCGGGAAATTCCAAAGTCGATCGATCGATCTCGACCATTCTGACGCCGGAAGGGATCCGGATCCTGAAAGTCGGCTACCCGTGCGATCGGCATCCGTCTGCAACGATAGAAATACGCCCCATTTCAGAAAAAGCGAAAAAAAACCTGGAAGATCTCAATCCCATTTTCTTTCAGAGCCGCTGGCTGGAGCGTAAGGATCAGCTCGGCGATCAGCCTAAAGACGTAATTTCCGACTGCTACTTGGGCGACGAAGACGACTTTTTGATGAAGACGCTTCATTTTGAAAATCCGACGGTCACGATGAACGTCTTGGGCTGGGTCGGCGTTTTGGGACGGCGTGAGACTGTCGTGCGTTTTCGCACAGAAAACCTTGAAACGAAAGAGATGGACACGACGCTGATATTTCCGCATGCAAGCCGTTTTCAGGTCAGTGCTGCACCGTCGAAGAAAGACCCATTCAGTACGTGTGCTTTCGGATTTGAGCTGCTTGGCCCGGAATTCGACCAGCCGTGCGAGCTGATGGTCTGGATCCTGCGCGGCGAGAAGATCCTGCATCAGGAGATCGTGCACTGGGAAGGCCGCATGGAAAAACCGTACGAAGAAAAAGAGGTCCAGGTCCGACGCAGTTCCCGCAGCAAAAAAGCAGAAAAGGAAAAAGACGACTTCTTTGACGACGAAGAAGACGAAGAATTCTTCGATGAAGAATTTGAAGACGAAGAAGAATTTGAAGACGAAGAAATGGCCGAAGACGAAGAAATGGCCGAAGACGGCGCAGGAGAGGAAGAGGAGTTTTTCGACGACGAAGAGGAGTGAACGCGCGGCGCGAGACTCCGTTTCGCGCCTTTTTTATTGGGAAACGAATTTTATTGGGAAACGAAAACTGACGGAAAAGAAGATCCCAAAATCAGGGAAAGATCGGAGAAACGAAAATCATGCGCTTTCTGCATCTTGGCGACATCGTCGGAAAACCGCCGCGTGAGCTCATCCGTAAAAAACTGGCGGCGGTCCGCGAGGAACTCCAGCTTGAATTCGTGACGGCGAATGCCGAGAATTCAGCGGCTGGATCCGGGATCAATCAGGCTATTTTTGATGAACTGCGTGCCGCGGGAGTGGACTGTATCACGATGGGAGACCATACGCTCAAGCGGAAAGAAGCGATTTCCGTTCTGGAATCGGAATCCCGGATCGTCCGTCCTGCGAACTACCCGCCGGAAGCGCCCGGACGCAGTTTCACCGTCTTCGAGATCGGTATGGGGGCGCGCTGTGCGGTCGTGAACCTCATGGGACGCGTTTTCATGCAGCCGATAGACTGTCCGTTTCATGCGGTAGACCGGATCCTGAGGCAGCTTCCGCGCGACGTGAAGGTCATCTTGGTCGATTTTCATGCAGAAGCCACCAGCGATAAACAGCTCATGGGACGTTACCTTGACGGGCGGGTCACGGCTGTGCTCGGAACGCACACGCACGTTGCGACTGCCGATGAGCAGATCTTTCCCGGAGGGACTGCGTTTCAGTGCGACGTCGGAATGTGCGGTGCGATGCGGAGCATCATCGGACGCAAGATCGAGTGTGTTACGGAAGCAGCGGTCACTGGACGCCCCGTCCCTTACGAAGTTGCGGAAGAGGATGTGGAACTTCACGGAACGCTCGTGGACTTTGACCCACTCACTGGCCGTGCAAACTCCATCCAGCGCTGGTCTCTGCGCGAAAATGGCTGAATTTTTCTCCCAAGATCCAGCCGCTCACCAGTCCTGTACGCCCAGCTGCCGAAATTTTGGCTTTTTTGGGGGACCGTGTTTTGGGGGACCGTGTTTTCCGCGGCAGAGATCCCGATGCGAACAGGATGGATCCAAAGTCATGGAATGCTGAGTGGTGCAGAGGATCCATTTTCTTTTGTGTGAGTGTGCGACTTGGATGGAAATTCAGAGGGATCGCAACGTTCCGCGATTTCTGCGTAGGGACGGTACTCCAGAAGGCGGATCCGGTTGGAAGGCCCCACTTCATAGCAGACTCCCCGCCACGTGACTTTTTTCAGTCTGAAGACATTCAGAAGTGCGCAGGTGTACAGAAGCTGAGTCAGCGGGATCGCCAGAAGAGTCTTGAACAGAAAGTACAGAGAACGCTGCGGGATGGTTTCTCCGCGAAGTTGAAGAAATCGGTCAACGCTCTGCGAAACGATCCCGAATGCTGCAAGGACCCCAAGAGGGTAGAGGGCAAACGCTCCAAATGCCCAGAGCGAGGCTGTGTATTCATGGATCCGGAGTGCCTGAAGTCCGACTCCCAGCGCTGCAAGCAGAGGAGCGGAAAGAAAAAAACCGTGGAGCAAGAGAAGGCTCCAGCGCGGATGAGAGAGTTTCGGGCAAAGAAGCTGCCTCTGGACCCAGGAGAAGAAATCGGAGAGCGTACACTCTTCGCGGTTCACCATGAGCAGTGCGGGGATGAACCGAACTCTTTTTCCGAGTTTTTGGACAGCTCGAAAGACTGGAACATCATCCGCGAAGGAATGCTTCCAGACTTCTAGAAGCCCGCCGTCCCAAAGGACTTCACGCCGGATCGCCATGGAACCGCCCCAGGGAATGCACGTCAGGATCTGCTGAAAGACTGCAGCGGTGTTCCAGAGTGCGCGCACCAGCGTTCCCCAGGAAGCTGATGCGGGAAGATACCATCGGATCCCGGAAACGGCAGCCGTCTGCGGGTCGGAAAATGGCTCGAGAAGCTCACGGAGCCACCCGGCATGCGGCGTCGTATCGGAATCAACGGTCACGATGAGCTGAAACTCTGGAGGCAGTGACTCTGCGGCGAAGCTGAGAGAATCGCATTTCAGCGAGCAGGTCATTCGGTGATGCGGGACGGTGAGCAGCCTGCATTCTCGTTCCGGATACTGGCGCACGATTTCCTGCACGATGGGGAATGCCGGGTCGGTCTCATGGTCCAAAATGAAGAAGACGGCGTAATTCGGATAGTCCTGCGTCAAAAGTCCGCGTACACATCGTTCGAGAAAGGGATCCGCGCCTCGCAGTGTCAGGAAGATCGCCGCTCGGGGAACTGTGCCGTCAAAGCGAGAGACTGGAGCCGGTTTTTTCTGCTTCAATTGCATCAGAAACCAAAAAACGAGGCCAAAATGGACCGCGTTGACCAGAAGGACTATACTAAAAAGGAAAATTGCGGAAATCTTCAACATAAACGCCCTTTCTTTTCTGGATTTTTCAAATTTTACGCAGAGTCGGTCGAAAAACCGCAGTGGTTTCATCGTCCAGACCGAGGGAAAATGTGTGTTTTTTTAAGCCTGGAATGAAAGAAAAATGAAAGAAAATTCAAATGTTCAGGAGTCGTATTTTCAGGAATGAAAAAATTGGAAAAGCGTGTCTGCACGCACTTTGCCGAGCCCCAAAAGTTCAGTGATGCACGCACGTTCAGAAAAAATGGGCGGCCTTTTTCCAAAAAGAAAAACGCAGAGGATCTTCTGCGTTTTTCGAGCTTTCAGCCGGACCGTTGGAAAACCGGCACCATTTTCAGGGACTTTAAGATCCTAGATCTTTGATCCTACGGTTTTGTTGGTGTCGTTTTTAGAAGAAAGTGCTCTAGCGTCATCGGCAGGCTGACTTTCCAGAAATTCCAGTTATGCGCTCCCGGCCGGAAAAGCATTTCGTGCGGAACTCCATGCTTTTGCATCGTTTCGGTCAGGAGCATGCTCCCTTCTTTCAGATAGTCAGATTCCCCGCAGTCAATGAAGAAACGGACGGCATTTTTTTGCTCTTCGGGGAGTTTTTCCACGATGGTCAGGATGTCGTGTTCGAGGAAAAACGGCGTGAGCCTTTCGTCTCCGTCCTGATGTCCGGCAGGAACTGCGGTGTGGAAAAGTCGGAGAAATTCGGAATGCGGCATCGATCCGACGAGTTCATGCGAGCGGATCGCGGGACTCATGGCGAAACAACTTCCGAAAAGTTCCGGATAGCGCAGTGCGTAAAAGAGCGCACCGTATCCGCCTCTTGAAGTGCCGGCGATCCCGCGGAACTCACGGTCTTTTCGGCATCGGAAACGGGATCCCACGTACGGGATCAATTCCTGGATAAAAAACTCCTCGTAACGGTACTTTCCTTCAAAATCGTTCCGCCACCGGCTGTTTTCGCAGCGCGGGATCACGATGATCGCTTTTTCAGGACGGTCGCGGAACCATTCGTCTGCGAGTTTTTTGAGTTCTCCCCGTTTCAGCCAGCTGTCTCCTTTTGCTACGATGCCGTCTCTGCGGTCTCCGGCACCGTGCAGGAGGTAGAGGACCGGATAGTCAAACCCGCTGGTGAGGTAGCCGTTGGGAAGGTAGACGTGAAAGAGCTCTTTCCGTCCAAGGATCTTACTTTCGATCGTGAGATTTTCAAGGACCACGCTGCCGGACTGGCCGTCTTTTGTCTGAAGGGAGTCCGCGAGAGTTTGGAGGTCGGCGGCTGCCTGCGGATCTTCCGGGAGCGGAGCGTCTTGGAATGCCGGGAGAAGTTCCTCAAACAGGATGTTTAGGACTTGCTGGTAGCCGTTCGAGTCGGACGTCACCGCAATGACGGCGTCTTTTTCCGGGATCGCGACCATGAACTGGGAGAACATTCCGTCGCCGCGGTAGATGTTGAATCTGCATCGCCAGAACTGGAAACCGTACCCTTGTGCCCAGTCGCTGTTTGGATCGACTCCGTTGGAAACGTGTTTTGCCGTCGCTAGGTCAAACCACTCGGCCGGAAGGAGCTGTTTGCCGTTCCACATACCGCGCTGGAGGCAGAACTGTCCGAATTTTGCGACGTCTTCCGTGTGCAGGAAAAGGCCCGTCCCGCCTTTGGAGATGCCGTGCGGACTCGGTTCCCAGTAGGGAGTTTCGATCTTGAGTGGCTCAAAAAGACGCGGGATCAGGTAATCGCGGACCGTTTCGCCCGTTGCGCGCTGAACGGCCGAGGAGACCATGAACGTACCCGCAGTGTTGTACCGAAAGAACGTGCCGGGTTCGTGCGTAAACGGATGCTTCAGGAACGTCTGCTCCCACGTCTCGCCTTCCGGTTTGGAAAAGTCGAGCGGGAAAAGCCCCGTCAGTCCCGGCTCCGAGTGATGCCCGGCCGACATGGTGAGGAGGTCTTTGAGCGTTGCCTTTTTCAGAAAGTCGTACTTTTCCGGAGGCTCCGGAGCTGTGAAGTCCGCAGGAAGGGAATCCGCGAAAAGGTCCGTCAGTTTTGCGTCCAGCGAGAGTTTCCCCTCCGCGATCGCGAAACCGGCTGCCGTCGAGGTGAAACTTTTGCTTAGAGAGTAGAGCGCATGCGTCGTTTCCGGAGTGTGCGGGGGCCACCAGCACTCCGCGATGACTTTTCCATGACGCAGGACCATCAGACTGTTCGGTGCCGTCACTTCATCATTTAGACGCTGAATGAGCCGAGCGACCGCACGGGAAGAAATTCCCTGTGATTCCGCCGACGCACGCGGAAGTTTGCCGTTGGCGTCCAGATTCTGAATGGAAGACGCATCCGCCGCTGTATTCGGCATCTGGAGTGCATTGGGAGTCTGGACCGTCTGAACTGCATTTTCTGCACGGAGGACCGTCGAAAACGGCAGGCAGAGCAGGGAAAGAAGGAGGGCGAATGGGAGTAATTTTCGTTTCATGGCAGAGCCTCTGCGGGTTAAGGTCAGGAGGGAGTGAACGTCGGTTCGTCAGACCGAAGGAATATGCTTGGACGGATCGCAGCTTTTGAGAGCAGGAGTCAGTCCAGTTCAACTTCCTGAAGATCTGCGGCATCGGCGGAATGGCTATCCGGAAGGAGCGAAAAACCGACGTGAACGAAAACGAGCAAAAGGAAGCTCGTGAAGAAAAGCAGACCGCTTCCAGCTGCGATCCAGCCGAACACCCAAGCGGTTCCGGAGTCGCCGAGCAGCTGAAAAAGCGAGTGAACGCCCGCAAATACGACGGTCACAATGAGCAGGAAAAGGCTCGTCAGTAAAAGTCCCAAAAGCAGTTTTGGGGAGGTCGGCGTTAGGGTCATGGTCTGACTTTCATGAAATCTGGAATGAACGCAAAGTAAAACTTTGCCGGTTGAGTGAAATTTTCCTCTATTTTACCAAATTTTCGTCAACTGTCAAGTCGGAAAAGAGAAATGATGGAAATTTTTCAGAGAGAACTAAGATCTGAGGGGAGCTCCGGAGACGCGGCAGCCATTGGCAGCACGATTTTTGTGCTCAGCCGATCGCGTTTCGATCCATTTTAAGTGAGGAGCTGGATCCGTGATCCGGAATGGGAACGGGCTTTTGGGCAGGTTGGGGGCAAGATGCCAAAAGTGTTTGCCGTACCATCCGTCAAAGTCTCGTTTTTCTCCTTTCCAGAAAAAAAGGGAGGCATCAAAACCTCCCCCTTTCGCAAACCTAGTACGTACTGTCAAGTGCGCCTTCTATTTTTTCTTTTTCCGCTTCTTTCCTTTTTCAGCGGACGGTTTTTGTGTTCTTGCAGTTACTGAACACTCCCGTTGCCCATTTCCCGGATTCAGGACCGGCACCGTCGTCTGCATCATGGTCATTCCGCCAGTGATGGTCGTGGAGATGACAGACGTCTCCGGAACGTTCTGAAATTCTGCGGGGAGAGCGTCTTCAGAGACACCTTCCGAGAAATCAATTTCCGAGATGATCGTTCGCTGCATGTTCGGCAGATTTCCCGCCATGAGCTGTGCCATCCACTGCGTCATTTTGAACTCAAGCAGAATGATGCGCAGTGCTGCCGTGATCGGTGCGGCCAAAAGCATTCCGACGGGCCCCCAGACCACACCGAAAAAGCCGAGCGCAAGCAGGATCGTGACTGGATGCAGCTGAAGTCCGAGTCCCTGAAGTTTCGGTTCGAGAAGATTTCCGAAAAATTGCTGAACGCACGTCGGAAGGACCATCGCCAAAATGAGCTGGGTGTTCGTCATTTCGCTGGTGAGTATCAGGATCGGGATCGGAATGATCGTCGCGATGATGGAACCGATGGACGGAATGAAGTTCAGCACGAACGCAATCAAGCCGAACAGAAATGCCATGTGAGTGCCAAGGAAGAAGAAGATCAGGTAAACGCAGATCCCGGTCGCCAGCGAAATAAAGAACTTGATGTTCAGGTACTTTTGGATGCTCCGTTCGATCTCTGCATAGATCTCGTTTTGGACTCGCGTATGCGGATCGCGTCCCAGGAGAATAAAAAGGCAGAAAAGGAAAACGAGCGTACTGCTTGAAACGAAATTCTTGCAGACATTCAGGCTATCTTTCAAAAATGAAGGGATCTGCTCACGCATTTCTTTAAGCAGCGTTTCCGCCTCGATGTAGGAACCGATCCCGACCTGTTTCAAAGCCAGATCCAGCGTCATTTCAAATTTTTCCAGGGTGGACGTTTCACCGGATCGATTTACTTCCTCGATCGCGTTCGTAATGGAGTTGATCGCGAATCTGGCCAGGAAAAAACAGAGAATGAAGACCATCAAAATGACCAAAAACGAACTGACGAATCCTGTCCAGCGCGGAAGTTTCCACCGGACGACGACCAGCTTTTCTACCGGCGAGACCATCGCACAGAGGAAAATCGAGAAGACGAACGGGATCATGAAACTGCGCGTGAAAAACATCGCGAACGAAAACGCTACAAATGCCAGCAGAAGTACACCGCCGGTCAAAAGCCAAAACTGCTCTTCACGTAAAGGAGTTCGCATTTGCACACTCTCCTGTTTTTCTGAAAGGAATGACAAGTCCCCGATGGGGAAAGAAAAGTTTTAAGGAAAGCCGTCCGATCTGGACAGCGCAAAAGAAACTGCCGAAACGCACTCACGTTTCTTCCGAACCCGCAACGAGGGCAAGGTAGCTGCGCGGTTCGACTTCCGTCAGTCCCAAAAATTCGGAAAGACGCAGAAGCCGTTCCCGGACCGACGCGAGTTCCGAGTCGTTTTCCGCGATGAATTCCAGTTCTGCAAACGTGCCGATGGGAGCGACTTCATCAAAGGAAAACTCAACACGTGCCCCTTCCCACTCCCAATACGCTTTACTGCGCACCTTACGAACATCACGGACCGACCGAAATCCAAGAAGCGTCAGCATTTCCATCCACTGGCGGGAAACGGAAAGCGCCTCCAGTGCCTCGAGCTGCTCCCAAAGCGTCTCTGCTGAAAGTGAAAACAGGTCCGCAAACCGTGCCGGATCCAGCGGTGTGCGGACGGCCAGTGGAAGCTCCAGTTCTTTTCGGATCTTCGTTTGACGGTCAAGGCGAGGACCCTTGAACGTGATGTACTGTTCCGCTTCGACGCGGTCCGGGACCTCTTCTGAACGGCATTCCGGATGCGTTTTTTCCAAATCGCCAAAGAAAAACGTCAAATGACGCCGTATGCGAAGTGCTTCATCCGTCTGCACAAAATCGCGGCTCGGGTGCTGGAAGTATGTATCGATCTCCGCGACTTTCTTCGTCCACGAAAGACCGATCTCCGCAACACGTTTCAGAAACGCCGCAGGATCGGGAAGCCGAAATTTCTGCTCAACTTCAAACATCGGATCTCCTGAAATTAGCCGTTAGCCGTTAGCTGTTAGCTGTTAGCTGTTAGCCGTTAGCTGTTAGCTGTTAGCTGTTAGCTGTTAGCCGTTAGCCGTTAGCTGTTAGCTGTTAGCTGTTAGCTGTTAGCTGTTAGCCGTTAGCCGTTAGCTGTTAGCTGTTAGCCGTTAGCTGTTAGCTGTTAGCTGTTAGCCGTTAGCCGTTAGCTGTTAGCTGTTAGCCGTTAGTTTAAAAAGCTAAAAGCTAGAAGCTAAAAGCTAAAAGCTAAAAGCTAGAAGCTAGAAGCTAGAAGCTAGAAGCTAGAAGCTAAAAGCTAGAAGCTAGAAGCTAGAAGCTAGAAGCTAGAAGCTAGAAGCTAGAAGCTAGAAGCTAAAAGCTAGAAGCTAAAAGCTAAAAGCTAGAAGCTAAAAGCTAGAAGCTAAAAGCTAGAAGCTAAAAGCTAGAAGCTAAAAGCTAGAAGCTAAAAGCTAGAAGCTAAAAGCTAAAAGCTAGAAGCTAAAAGCTAGAAGCTAAAAGCTAGAAGCTAAAAGCTAGAAGCTAGAAGCTAAAAGCTAGAAGCTAGAAGCTAAAAGCTAAAAGCTAGAAGCTAAAAGCTAGAAGCTAAAAGCTAGAAGCTAGAAGCTAAAAGCTAGAAGCTAAAAGCTAGAAGCTAAAAGCTAGAAGCTAAAAGCTAGAAGCTAAAAGCTAGAAGCTAAAAGCTAGAAGC
>SUVI01000203.1 GCA_015062085.1 Planctomycetaceae bacterium | reverse complement strand
AAGCCTGGAAGCAGGAAGTCGGCCTCACGTTCGGCGGAAACGGCAGCAAGCAGTCCACCGGCACGTACGATCTGAGCGGCGGTACCCTCAATACGTACCGTATCGTCGGTCACCAAACACCTTCCGCTCCGCTTCTGTCCATGAGCGGCGGTACACTTAACGTCATTCCCACCGACCTGAGCACCAATTCCGGAAAGATCCAGGTCCCGTTCCTCTTCACCGGCGGTACGCTCAACGCGAAAGTGATCGAAGGCTACGGCCACGAACGGAAAACCGACTGGAATTCCAACCGCACGAAGAAATTCACACAGTTCGGCGGAACCATCGCACCGGAAAACGGCACAGTCGAAACGAAACAGCTTGCCGTCGGCGATCTCGGAACCACGACCTACGACACGTACGCAGCACTTTCCGGCGCCGCCACGACCACCATCATCGGCGACTACGTGATCGACCTGACCAACGCGGACAAATCGATCCCGGTCATCTCGCTGGACGTCTTCACCTCCGGCAACGAATTCACGAATGACCGCATCATCGTGTCGGAAGGCAGCCTGACCATCGGCGACGGCGCGCTGATCGAACTCACCGTGGATGATATTTCGGTACTGGACGCTGGTGACGTCTTTGAGCTGATCCTTCTGGATGAAGGAGCCGCGCTCAACGGAATGTTCGCGGGGGTGGATCTGGTAGACCTCAAGACTGGCGCGGAACAAAGTCTCGACCTGAGTGCATTGAGTTTCGCGGATAACGCCATTTCGCTGACGCTCCCGACACTTTCTCCGGTGATCCCGGACGTCCCCGGCGTTCCGGAACCGGCAACGTGGAGCCTCATGATCCTTGGAGGTCTGGGTCTCTTCATGCTTCGCCGCCGCGGAAAGAAACAACAGTCTTAAACAGACGCGGAATAAAACGGTAAAGCAAAACAGCGGCACTGCGCTTTCTCTCTCCAATACATCGGGGAATTGGAGAGAGGACCGTTGGCAAACTGAAATTGAAATAGTGGAAATACGAAGGGGAAACAAAATGCGAAAACGGAATGGATTCACGCTCGTTGAGCTGCTGGTCGTCATCGCCATCATCGGAATGCTCGTGGGACTTCTGCTTCCAGCGGTCCAGCAGGCACGAGAAGCCGCGCGGCAGATGCAGTGTTCGAATAATTTGAAGCAGTATGGTCTCGCATGTCTGAATCATGAAAGCAATACGCAGGGTTACCCCTCCGGCGGCTGGGATTACTTCTGGGTCGGAACTCCCCAGCGCGGTCTAGGGCCGGATCAGCCTGGCTCGTGGTTTTTCTCGATCCTTCCGTTCATCGAACAGGACGCGCTTTTCCATCTTGGCGAGACGAACGGCATCGACACCATGCCGGAACAGGCCGGGATCCGTACTCGTCTCACGACTCCCGTCGGAATGTTCACGTGTCCATCTCGCCGTACGATGAAGGTCTACCCGACCTCTGGCAAATCGTACAAAGAGGCCGGTAAGATCTCTGAAGGGGTGAAGACGGATTATGCCGCAAACTTCGGCACAAAACATCTCAATCCGGACGACAGTCCTGGAAACGTCAAGATCGGATCCCTTGCAGACGGGACCTCCAAAAAGAAAAGTAATTCCTGGCCCATTCCGAACGACACGGGAGCCATTTCCTACCATAGCAAGGTCACGATCGGCGAGATCCGCGACGGGACCTCCAACACATACCTGATCGGCGAAAAATACATGAACCCGCTCAAATACGAAAGTTCATCGGTCGACACGGGAGACAATGAGACGGTCTACAGCGGGGCGTGCAACGACAATCTGCGCGGCGGCTGGTACAATACAGCCACTGACAATACCGCCCCTATGGCCGATCGACCGAACTACGAGCGTTTCCTTTTCGGAAGCTGCCATGCAGGCGCATTCGGTATGGTCATGTGCGACGGCTCGGTCCAGCGGATCAGCTACTCGATCGACCCGCAAAACCACCACTATCTCGCACACCGTTCGGACGGGAAGGCCGTTTCGATGGACTAAACAAAACGCGCGGATCCCTGTCTTTCTGGGGGCCGCGCGTTTTCTTTTGGAGTGGCTTTATTTCTTTTGGAGCGACTCTGCCCCTCCCTGCAGTTCAAGCATCTGCTCCCACTGAAGCGTTCCCCGTCCGGAAGAGGCCGGCATTCTGGAATGCGAGTTTGCGTCGTAGTGATAGCTGCCGCCGGACTGACTTACGGAATCGCGTCCATTCAGGAGAGCGGCCGGAGATTTGGGAGCGGGGATCACCATTGGGGAACCGGTCACGCCGACATTCGGATTTCCACGTTTCAGATTTTCTGCCGTTGACTGTCCCGGCACATACACGCGAGAGATGGAATTCTGGCCCGGCGCATAAAGCGGCGTTTCTATCGTGTGACGACCGGGAACATAGTATTGAGCCGGAGTCTGCGGATCGCCGTTGAGATCCAGGACATTTTCAGCCGTGAGTACCTGAGCCTCCTGCGTTCCATCATTCCTTTCGGCATCCGTCTCAACATTTGGTCCATCGGCAGTTCCAGCGTCCGATCCAGCATTTTCACCGTCTTCACCGTCTTCACCGTCTTCACCGTCTTCATCGGCTTCATCGGCTTCATCGGCTTCACCGTCTTCACCGTCTTCACCATTCAGGCGTTTAGCTTCCTCTGACTCACAAAAAGTCTGCCAATCCAGTACTTCCGGTTCGGCATCTGCGGTTGACGCTTCTTCCGCAGAGACGGGCAGGACCGGATTTTTTTCGTTTTGCTCTTCGCTGTTCCCTGCAGCAGGCCGAACTGCAGGATCGGAAATCGGTTCCGCGGCAGCTGTTTCTTCCTCGCGTTCCGGCACATTCGCATTCTTTTCTCTCTGCGGAAGTGCAAGGCGTATCGGCGGAAGCGGGGCGGCCGGCATCGGAGAAACGGCATTTCCAGCATCCGGCGAGGAACCGTTTTCCTGCATTTCTGCAAGAGGTGCAGGCTGTGCATACTCCTGCGGATAGAGAGCCTGGGGATAGAGACTCGGATCGACGCCCCACATATCACACGGTCCGGAACGGAGACCGGAACGTGCTGAAATACGAATGAGTCCCCGTGAGGTCGGCGAGTAGACCGGTGCGGAACCGGAAGAGGGAAGGAGTCGGTCTTGCGGGATGACGTACCGATTTTGTGCTACGAGATACGTCCAGCCGATGAGGAGCTGGTAGGTCGCGTAATCCTGATTCGCGAAGATGATGCGGCGGTCTTGCGAGTGCGGCGTGACGGGTTTACGCAAAAACGGACTGAGTTCCGGCTGTGTGAGATGGATCTGCTGTAGGCACGCATGGATATTTTGCAGAACAGCACCGCGTCCCATCTGGGAGGAAACACGAAGCAGACGGTAACGCGTTTTAGAATCGGGACCATGACAGCCGGCGGTCATGCAGTTCCGCTGGAGGATCGGCTGGATCTTGCGCCGGAATATCTCGATCGAATCGCGAGGCAGGGAATCTGCGAGTCGGTCCAACTCCGTTGCGGTCGGCCCCGGCGTACACAGTGGTTCCGCGGCCGGCAGTACTCCGGCACTCGGCGGTGACACCGTTTCGTCCGAAGAGTGTACCGCAGAAGCGTATTCATTTTCCGATACACGCAGACCGCCAGAAGGTACGGCACTCCCTACTGCAGGAGAGGGCTGGACTAAACGCATTTCATCCTGTTGGTGCTGGAGGAATTCAAGACGGCGCTCAAAAACAGGCAGGATCCGATGGTTCGGTTCCGTTTGACGCAAAAGCGCAAGCTGTTCCGCTGCTTCCGGCAGCATTTCATGCTGAAAACACCATTGGATCAGCTCGCAGCGTTTTTCCAGATCGTTCACGAATATCTGCGCGGCTTGCCACTCGTAGAGATGCCGATAGGAATCTGCAATGACTTCCACTTGATCCTGCGGGAAAAAGCGGGTCCCCGTCGTGGTCGTGACCTCACACTGTCCATCTGCAAAACGAAAGGAACCGTAAAGGACCGTACCGTTCTTCAGCATTGCATACCGAAGTAAAGGCGCTGTTTCCGTTCCTGCAAATGAAACGCGTGACCCATCGGAGGACTGCTGGAAGCCGACCGGAACGACTTGCGGATCTTGGACCTGTGTGTGCTCCCCCCACGCTGCACGGACTGAAAGAGGTGGTGCCGGCGCAAATTCCGGAGCAGGGCGAAATTCCGCATTTGGGGCCTCTGGAGCCGATCGTGTTTCTGCCGTTTCCTCGAGGCATGGCGAGTGCATGGCCTCCGGCGCTAAAACTGCAAATGGTGAAGCTGGCGCGTCTCCAGCATGGGTGTGCGGCGCGCCAGCACTGGAAACTCCAGAAACGGGCACCGTCGAAATTACGGAAGAGTTCGAGTGGTGCTGTATTTTCCCCTGTTCCTCCGTATTTTCCGCAAAAATCTGTAATGCCGCCGCAAGAAAAAGCAAAACGACCGGGAAAAGCCATCCGACACGTCGCACGGTACGGCCAAAATCAGCGAAATGGAGCAGTGAGGAACGTTTTTTCATAGGGAATCCTGACGGGATCGGAAAATTTCTGCGAAATCAACTTTAGAAGCATACATTTATTGGAAAATTTTGTCAATAGAGAAAATCCCCGCCTTGAAAGATCCCAGAAAAAATTTCCTCAAAATTTGCCAATATTTCTGTTTCATTCGGCAACGGCGCCTCATCGGTCTCTGTGGTAAAATGTGAGTGCGGTTGCCGGTTGGACCATAAAAAACAGAACGGACGGAACACCAAAAAATGTTCTGCCCGTTCTGAACGAGGTAATGTTTTAGAATTTAGCGACGTTTATTTCTTCGCTTTGCGGTTTCTGCGCGCAATGCCGAAAACTCCGAGACCGCCGAGGATCAGAAGCGCCCAGGTCGTCGGTTCCGGAACGGCGCTGTCCATGATGTTCACCGTAGCGAACTGAAGGTTGGCGATGCCGTTCTGGAAGCCGGAGAAATCCCAGATGAACGAGTCGGTCGACATGATCTCGAACGGGCTGTCGAGACGCACGTTCACGTAACCGGTGCCGACGGCTGTTTCAAGACCCGTTTCCTTGCCGAGCCAGTCCGCGAAATCCTGAAGATTGATCTCCGAGTCCACACCCTCCACGATGAGACTGAAGTCTTTGACCGTCATTGAGGTCTGATCTTTAC
>SUVI01000202.1 GCA_015062085.1 Planctomycetaceae bacterium | reverse complement strand
AAACGTGAGCGAGCCGGAAACGTGAGCGTGCCGGAAACGTGAGCGTGCCGGAAACGTGAGCGTGCCGGAAACGTGAGCGAGCCGGAAACGTGAGCGAGCCGGAAACGTGAGAGTGAGTGCGTTTTGCAAGTCGACGCGTACGGGATGGAATTTCTTGAAATTTGAGGGCTGATTTTTATGTTTCAGAGAATTTTAGTGGCGAATCGCGGAGAGATCGCGCTGCGTATTTTTCGAGCCTGCCGCGAGATGGGGATCGAGTCGGTGGCCGTTTTCAGTGAAGCGGACCGCGGGTCTGCGTATCTGGAGCTTGCGGATCAGAAGATCTGCATCGGCGGGCCGCGTGTCGGCGACAGCTACCTGAAGATCGACCGGCTCATCAGTGCGGCAGAAGTTAGCGGTGCGGAGGCGATCCATCCCGGATACGGTCTTCTTGCGGAAAATGCGCATTTTGCGGAGGTCTGCCGGACGTGCGGATTCGAATTCATTGGGCCGTCGCATGAGGCAATGTCGATGCTGGGTGACAAAAATACTGCGCGCAGCCTCGCCAAGAAGGCAGGGATCCCGACGGTTCCTGGGAGTGACGGGATCGTGGAGACGGTCGAGGAAGCTCTGGCGATCGCGCACGAGTTCAAGTACCCGGTCCTCATCAAGGCGACTGCCGGCGGCGGTGGACGCGGAATGCGTTTGGCGTACGATGACGAGCAGCTGAAAGCGTCGTTCACGGAAGCGCAGCAGGAAGCCCGGGCGTGTTTTGGAAACGGCGACTGCTACATTGAGAAGTACATTGAAGATCCGCGTCACGTGGAAGTTCAGCTCATTGCGGACAATTTCGGGACAGTCTGTCACCTTTTTGAGCGTGACTGCACGATGCAGCGCCGGCATCAGAAGCTCATCGAAGAGAGTCCGTCGCCGCACATTGGAGCGAAAACGCGCGAGAAAATGTGTGCCGCGGCCGTGAAGCTCGTGGCGGACGTTGGGTACACGAACGCCGGGACGATCGAGTTCGTCGTGGATAAGGAGGAGAATTTCTATTTCATCGAGCTGAACGCACGCATCCAGGTCGAGCATCCTGTCTCGGAAATGCTGACGGGCAGGGATCTGATCCAGGCGCAGATCTGCGTCTCGGCCAACGAGCCGCTTCCGTTTAAGCAGAAGGACATTCGGGCGAACGGTCACGTGATCGAGTGCCGGATCAACGCGGAGGACCCGAATTTCAACTTTGCGCCGTGCCCGGGAAAGATCACCGGCCTGAACATTCCGGGCGGTTACGGCGTCCGGTTTGATTCGCACGTGCACGCGGGATACACGGTCTCGCCGTACTACGATTCGATGATCGGGAAACTCATCTGCTGGGGCAGCGATCGTGAAGAGGCGCGGCTTCGCATGATCCGCGCGCTTTCCGAGTTCCGCATCGAGGGGATCCGCACATCGATCTCCCGGCAGCTGGAGATCCTGCGTCACCCGGTCTTCATCGACGCGCAGGGGTACACGAGTTTCATCGAGAAAGAGTGGAAATGAATTGGAAGAGGAGGGAAACTTTCAGATGGTTTTCCTCCTCTTTTTTTTGCAAACCGGTATCCGTCAAAAAGGAGGATCCGCATGGAACTGACGCGCCGTCATTTTGTTTTTCTGTCCGCATGCAGTACATTTTCCGGACTCTTTTCCGTTCAGGAACGCGGACTGTTCGGCGGTCTTTCCGCAGAGGAGCCGTCAGACGGTCTTTCCGCAGAAGATCCGTCCGGCAGACTTTCTGCGGATGAGCTGGCCGCGCAGCTTTGGGACGTTTCTTGGGAGCGCTTTTGGGCACCGGAGTCGCACGTTTTCGTGGATTACCTGACGAGTTACGAACCGGGAGAATACCGAAAGCATCTTCCGACGCCGGAGGAAGTGAAGCGGGTCTTTCCGAATGAGTGCGGGTACGGTACCGGGATGGAAGACGGGATGATCTTTGCGGGTGCGTGGCTCACGGCGATCGCGGCGCGGGTGAAATGCGAGAGTTCCCCCTCCGTCCGTGCTGAAATGAAACGGCTGGCACACGAGGTCTTTTTGGGGATCCAGCTCGCTGCGACGGTACACTCGGATCCAGGATTCCTTGCGCGGGCGGTCCTTCCGGCAGATGGAAAGTCGGTCTATCCGAACAGTTCGCGCGACCAGTACACGCACGCAGTTCACGGTCTCTGGTACTACTACCGCAGCGTGCTGTGCGAGGGTGACGAAGGGGAAAAGGAGGCGATCCGCGAAGTGCTCCGTTTGATCTCGGACCGGATGATCCGGAACGTGATCCCGGAGAACGACTACGATTCCCTGCGTCTGGACGGGAGCCGCGACACGCGGACGATCTCGCGAATGTGGAACGTTCTGGCACACGAAGCGGCTCGGCTTCCGATGATCTACGCCGCCGCGTGGGACACGTGCCGGGAGAGTCCGGATCCTCAAAAGGCGGAGCGGGCGAAAACGTACTTTTCGGAGTACCGGAAGTACGCGGAGCAAGCCGTCGATCAGTCGCTCACGCTGGACGAGAAGACGCTTTTGCGCTGGGTCCCGACGTACGCGCTGCTGCAGATGCAGAGTTCACTGGAGCTGCTTTGGCATTTGGAGCCGGACGAAAACTTGAAGGCGAAACTAGTCCAGGGACTGGAGCGTGGTTTCGAGTTGGCGGCGGAACGAATGCGGAATGCGGACGCATACTCGAAAGACCTGGACATGACGTTCCTTTTTCAGGATTGGCGCATTCCGGGAGGCGGGATCCCGTGGGGAACTCCGATCCGGCGCATCTGGTACAGTCCGCGCGAAACGGGAGAGGCCGCCATGACGCAGCTCATGTGCCCAACGAGAGAATTTCCGGCCGAAAGCCGTGAAATGCTGGAGCGCGCCATTTACCGCATCCAGCCGCAGCGCGTTTCGACGAGCGGGATCTTTTATCTGATCTCGGCATACTGGAATTTACGGGCGAAAGAAGACGCGGCACGGAATGCTCAAACGTGATCGAGGCCGCAGGGATCCGATTTTACGGCGTAAAGTAAGGTAAGCAAGAGAAACTCGCAGGGGTTCCGGATCGATTTTGTGTGTTTTTCGTGTTTTTCGTGTTTTCAGCGGCAGAAATTACGATGCGAACGGGTACGCCGTTTTCGGATGGACTTTTTGGGGCAGAATTTTGGGAAAAGATGAAAGAAATCGGCGAGAAAAGGGGCTCTTCCTCTTGAATGAATGCGCGATTTGTGTTAAGATGAGTGTGTGCAGTGGTGTTTTCTTGTGTTTTTCACGTTTTTTTGAGAAGACTCCTGCGGTCAATTTCCCGTAATGAAAATTTGGAGAAAAGATGATTTCTGCAATCACTGGCAAACTGAAATCCGTTTTTGAAGAGTTCGCGGTCCTTGAGGCTGGTTTCATGGAGATCCAGGTCCTGATCCCCGAGTACACGCGGCGGAAACTTCAGGTCCATGCCGGCGAGGAGATCTCTCTCTGCACGATCTTCTACCTTGACGGAAACCCCGCGCAGGGACGGCTCACGCCGCGTCTGGTGGGATTTCAGACGGAGCTGGAACGTGAGTTTTTCGAGCTTTTCTGCAGTGTGGACGGCGTCGGTGCCAAAAAAGCGCTCCGTGCCATGGTCCAGCCGGTCGAAGAGGTCGCGTTTGCCATTAAGGAGCAGGACGCAAAATTTCTCGCGACGCTGCCGGGGATCGGAAACGCAACGGCAGAGCGGATCATCGCGAAACTGCGGCGGAAAGTCGCAAAATTCGCACTTCTCGCCCCTTCTGCCGGCGGGATCGAAAACGTTTCGCCCGCAGTTTCCGGGATCATGGCGGACGTCTTCCAGACGCTGATCGTCTTGGGGCATTCAGAGAACGAAGCACGGAAAAAGGTCGAAAAACTCGCGGCTTCCGGTCAGAAATTCGACTCGGTGCAGGACGCCATCAACGCAGTCTACAGACAGTGAGCAGGAGTGCATGAAGCCTGCTGGAGTGCATGAAGCCTGCTGGTGTACGTGAAGTCCGCAGGTGCGTGAACTTCTCGGCATCGGGAATCGTTGGTCAGAAATGGAGGGACGCATGAAAAAGTATCGAGTTGGGATCGTGGGGGTCGGCAAGATCGCGCAGACGTACTTTTCCGTTTTTCAGAGAATGAAGACCGTCGAAGTGGTCTTTCTCTGTGACATCGTGCCGGAACAGATGACGAAAGCCGTTCGTGCTTTTCCGGAATTGCTGAAAAACGCGCTTCAGACGGACTCGACGGACAAGATTTTTGATGCGGGCGTGAAAGTCGATTCGGTCGTGGTCGCGACGCCGCTTTCCTCGCATTTTTTCCTTGCACAGCGTGTTTTGCGGCGCGGAGTGTGCGTTTTTTTGGAAAAGCCGGCGACTCCGACGGTGCGGGAGCTTGAGGAACTTTACGCACTTGCCGACGCGAACGGCACGCATTTCCGCACGATGTTTCATTACGCCTACTCGCCGGAAGTCTTCCATTTTTCGCAGCTTTTTCCGAAGTGGTCCGAGACGCTTGGACCGCTGCGTGCGTTCGTCTGTGACTTTCTCGATGCCGCAGTTTCCGGAAACCGTCTGGTCATTTCGCCTCGAAAGCAGGGGGGAAGCTGTTTGAGCAGCGGCGTAAATGCTTTGAGCGTGGCCGCACAGTGCATGCGCTTGGAAGGACTGCGGATGCAGAGCCGGATCTGTCGGCAGGTCCCGGATCTCATTGACCGAAACGAAGAACGCGTCGTTCCGGAGGTCGACACAGCCTCCGTGACCGAGTATTTTGACCCGGAGCGTCAGCTTTTCGGCGTCATTCGGACGGACTGGGAGCAGGGGGTCAACTTCAAATCGACGCAGCTTTTTTACCAGAACGGTGAGGTGCTCCTCGACCATGAAGCGCAAAGCGTGCATTGGACGTTCTGGGACGCGCAGATACACTTTCCTTCCGCCTCTTTTCGGTCGTCTGTTTCTCCGATGGAACGGCATTACGAGGTCATGTTTCCCGAGCTTTTCTTTCGTGCTGCGTGGGGACCGGAAGTGCGGGAAAACGATCTTTGGATCCACCGCCAGCTTTTTGAGGACGTGAGTTGAGGGACGTGAGTTGAGGGACGTGAGTTGAAGGACGTGAGTTGAAGGACGTGAGTTGAGGGACGTGAGTTGAGGGACGTGAGTTGAGGGACGTGAGTTGAGGGACGTGAGTTGAGGGACGTGAGTTGAGGGACGTGAGTTGAGGGACGTGA
>SUVI01000201.1 GCA_015062085.1 Planctomycetaceae bacterium | reverse complement strand
GTCCGCAGTACGCCAAGGACCACCACAATACCGCGACGCTCTTCCAGAACGGCGAGATCAACACGCATAAATTCAGCGGCGGTTCCGCTCTGAAAGTCGCCGATTTCAGTAAACTGGACGCCAACGGTCAGCCGGAGATCAAGGTGATTCTGGAAAGTCCGGAAGGGATCATCCGCGACCCGGACGTCAGTTTTGACGGGAAGAAGATCCTCTTCTCCATGCGTCAGAACAAGTCAGACGACTACCATATCTACGAGATGAATGCGGACGGAACGGGCCTGCGCCAGATCACGTTCGGAAGCGGGGTGAGCGACATCGACCCGATCTACCTCCCCAATGGACGGATCCTTTTCTCAAGCACGCGCGAACCGAAGTTCTGCATGTGCAATCGCCACATCATGTGCAATCTCTTCACGATGGAAGCCGACGGCACGGACATGGACCAGATCGGACACAGCACACTCTTTGAAGGGCATGCCTCCCTCCTTTCCGACGGCCGCGTCATCTACGACCGCTGGGAGTACGTAGACCGAAACTTCGGCGACGCACAGGGACTCTGGGTCACGAACCCGGACGGCACGTCCCACCTGATCTTCTGGGGCAACAATATTGAGTCTCCGGGCGGAGTTCTGGACGCAAAGGAGATCCCCGGAACGAAAAATGTCGTCTGCACGTTCTCTTCCTGCCATGACCTTCCGTGGGGTGCCATCGCAGTGCTGGACCGCACGAAAGGGATCGACAGTCCGAATGCCGTCCGGTTCATGCTTCCGCCGCATGAGATCGTCCGCGTCGGAAACGGCGGATACGATGCCTTCACGAAACTCCAGGTCAAGTACGAAGATCCGCAGCCGCTTTCCGACACGGTCTTCCTCTGCTCGCGCCAGATCGTGAATGAAAACCGGCGGATGGGTCTCGTTCTTTTCGACCTGAACGGAAATGAAACGCAGATCCTCGCCGACGCCGACCCAAACCGGGGCATTTTCGACGCGCAGCGTCTCGCGCCGCGGAACGTCCCGAAACGGATCGAATCCCGCATCGACCGCTCGAAAACGACGGGGACCTTCTACGTCTCGGACGTTTACGAAAGCCAGGAGATGAAAAACGTCGAACGCGGTGAGGTGAAGTACCTCCGCGTGATCGAATCGCCGGAAAAACGCTACTGGACGCATCGATTCTGGACGCTGGCCGGAGAGCAGGCGCCGGCGATGAACTGGCACGACTTCAGCAACAAACGGCTTCTTGGAACGGTCCCGGTTGAAGAGGACGGCAGCGCGAACTTTGAGATCCCGGCAGACACGTTCGTTTACTTCCAGCTTCTGGATGAAAAAGGCCGGATGATCCACTCCATGCGCAGCGGGACCATCGTCCGTCCCGGCGAAAATCAGGGATGCATCGGCTGCCATGAAGACCGGCTCAACGCAGTCCCACCGCGTCGGACCGTCAAGGCGCTTCTCCGTCCCGCCGACAAACTGAAGCGTCCGGACTGGATGCCGGAAGGGAAGGAATTCAGCTACATGGAATTCGTCCAGCCGATTTTCGACAAAAACTGCGTGCAGTGCCATGATTTCGGCAAACCGGGCGCGAAGAGCGTCGTGCTGGCCGCGGACAAAAACCTCATGTTCAACGCCTCGTACACGAGCATCTACCAGAAGAATCTCATCATCGCACCGGGCGCAGGTCCGACCAAGACGATGGATTCGAAGAGCTGGGGTTCCATCGTCAGCCGCCTTGGAAAGATTGTGACGGATGGGCACGGCGATGCGCGCGACGAAAAATTCGCGCTCACCGACACGGAAAAAGAGATCCTCCTCACCTGGATGGACCTGAACGGCCCGTACTATCCGACGTTTGCGTGCAATTACCGCGAGAATCTCTACGGACGCTGCCCGCTGACACACGACGAACTGAAACGGCTTGGCGAACTGACGGGTTCGGCATTCCCGAATTCGGAATGGGACGGCGGGAAGAAATGGACGTTCACCAACGTTCTCTTTGACCGTCCGGAACTCAGTCCGTGCCTGGAAAAGATGGACAAAAATTCGACACAGTACGCACAGGCGGTCGAGATCATCCGAACGGGCGCGAAACGCATGAACGAGCGCACGCGCGCCGACATGCCGAATTTCCAGATGCGCGACGAGGATGACCTCCAGCGTCTCGAGAAATACGACCGATGCTTCATCGACCTGATGAATCAGAGAAGAAAGTAGTTTTTCTTCATTCTCTCTTTCCCCTCAGGCCTTTTTGAAAAAGAAGGCCTGAGTTTTTCTCTCTCTTTTATTTTTGGAGGACAGCCATGAATTTTTCATTTACTTTGAAGACCCGCAAAAAAATGAATCCGGAAATCATTCTCGGAAACGTTCAAGCGAATCTCAACTACCAGCTCCTGGCTATTGAACTCGAATTTCCCCGCGTCGTTTTCATGCTGGAAAACGAATCTTCCCGCGCGGTGGAACTTCTCCGGACAGACGACGGATACGAAGTCCGGCTTCCCCTGATGAGTTCCATTCCGGACCTTCGGGCCGCACTGATCCTCGTGGATTTTCTGATGTACGCGGCCGGCGTGAAGTCCTTTCAGGCACTTGGAAAGACCTTTTTTTCCACCTCAGCGTTCTGGAATGAAAAGAATCTGAATTTCCTCATGGAAACTTTCACCGAAAAGATGAGATCCGCGATCCTGCGCAGCCCAGACCGGCTCATTCGTCTGGAAACACCGCTTCGGGATCTCTGCATCGGCCCGGATCTCATGCGCCGCGCCGGGGTCACGATGACCTCTTCCGCGGACCGGTTCCACACGAATCTGACCAAAGCGATGGCGAAGATCCTGTTCCGAAACCAGAAATACTGCGGAAACAATACTTCGCTCTACACGTGCCAGCTTGATGCCCCTCAAAAAATGAAGTCTGTTTCCTATTTCAGCTACCCGCGGGACAATGATCTCGATTGGCTCGGATACCGCGAACTTTTACTTCTTGAAGACACGGAGCGAAAAGAAAGTATTGAGATCTATTTTCGCGACTTTCCCGCCATCGCACCGAAGAAATGGACCCGGTTTGACGAGATCCAGTACGACATCCAGCCGCTGACGCAGGATGAGTGGGACACACTCTACGAATCCGCGAGACCGTTTCAATGGGATCGAAATTTTGATCCATCCCCCCAAACCGCCGACGCTTCTGAACCGATCTCTCTTCCGCAGTACGTGCCGGTCGGAACGTCCTTCGGGTACGCGCCGTCCGACGGAAGGCATCAGGATTTCGGATACTCGCAGGAGGACGTTGATCTTCTTCTGAAATTCGGCGAAGCGATCATTGACGGAACATCCGACTATCTTCTGGAAGGGGATCTGGAAGGAGACCTTGGGATCCTTTACGAAAAAGGGATCGGCGTGCCGCAGGACATTGCGAAAGCGGTCTTCTGGTACGAAAAGGCGGTCGAAAACGGCGACGATTACTCACGCTGCAATCTGGCAGACATTCTGCGCAAAGGGACCGGCGGCTATCCGAAAGACCTTCCCCGCGCGTTTGAGATCTACCGCACGGTCCAGCAGCCCTACGGTCCATTCCGGGTCGGGCATATGTACGAATATGGACTCGGAGTCGAAAAAGACATGAAAAAGGCCGTCGAATGGTACCTCCGCGGTCAGGACCACTGGCTCGCCGCCCGCCGCCTTCGTGAACTGAACGTCGATCCCGAAACCGGTGAATTTGAGGAATAAGAAAATTCAAAAAGGAGTTTTTTCAATGCAGTCATCCATTTTTTTGAATGAAGAACCCATGCGAGAGGGGATCCGTGCGCTTTACGGGATCGGAATGCCGAAAGATGAACGCCGGGCGTACGAGTGTTTTCTTGCGGCAAAAGAGACTCGGGAAGGTGCGTTTATGCTCGGAGTCTGCGCGGACCGCGGGTACGGAATTCCCAAGGATCCGCGGTTGGCGTTTCAGTTTTACGAAATGGCAGGAGCGGGAAAAGAGGCGTTTCCGGAGGCGGATTTCAACGCGGCGTGTGCGCTCCTTTGGGGAGAAGGCGTTCCGGCGGATCCGGCTCGGGGAGTGAAACTTCTCGAAAAAGGGATCGTTTCAGGACATCCTGAATCCTACTTCCAGCTCGCACTCTGCCATGAATTCGGGGTCGGAACGGAAAAATCGGAGGAAACCGCGCAGAAACTCTACCAGCTCGCAGCCCAGGAACTTCCCATCGCGGAAAAACGGATTCGGAAGCACTCTTTTCGCTATGCGTTTACCTGCCTGGTCTTCGGGGCACCTCTGGCCGGATTCACCGCCATGATCGGAATGGGAATGCAAAACGGAACTTCCCCATCTGAAAATACCGCGGCAGTCTTATTTCTCTCGGTCCTTCTTATCTGCCTGACGTGCAGGATGATCGTCGAACTCTGGAAAGGCGGAAAGGAATTTCTCTTCCGCAGGAAAGACGCAAGACTCCCACTCCGGGAACGGATGCTCCCAAAAATGGAATTTCCGTACTCCCGCGATCTGGCTTCCGCTAAATGCCAGCCGCTTGCGGTACTGGAGCCGTCTGAGACTGCGGAAAATCTTCAAACTGAAGGACCCGCCGCAAAAGAGGACGACCAGGAACCGGTCACCGTGGACCTGAGCCAATTTCCGACCGTGACTCCGGAAATTTTGAGACATTCACTCCCCTCCAAACCGTTCACTCTCATTCTGGAAGGAGACCGCGTCACGGACGAAACACTGGAACAGCTTGCGGGAGATCCTCATCTTCAGAACCTTTTTTTGGTAAATTGCGCCAAAATTTCCGAAAACGGCCTCCGTCACCTGCTCGACTGTCCGGAGCTGAAGGTCCTGAATCTCCTTTCGTCCTTCAGTTTATCGTGCACGCGTCCATCATACCCGGAAGTCTCCGATCAGTGGCTGGAGGTCATTGGAAAAATGACGCGGCTTGAAGAACTGCATCTCATCGGCTGTTCCCGACTTACAGATGCAGGGATTCGGCATTTGAGACCGCTGAAGGAGCTTCGATTTTTCGCGCTCCTCGGCAATCGGAACATCACGGATCAAGCGATAAGCGAATTCCTTCGCGGACTCCCCTTTCTGCGGATAGCCAACCTTGGATTTTCCCGCTTGACGGGCGAGTGTTTCCGTGAATTTCCTCAACTGTTTCAGTTCAGCCGTTTGATGCTCTTTTTCGCACCGCGTCTCAAAACGTCCCGTTTCCTTCCGCTGAAGGATTCCCGGACGCTCAAAGTGATCGATGCGCGTCTTTCCGACAAAATGTTTCGTTGTCAGGCCCGCAGGATCCAGCGCGAACTGCCGAACTGCGCCGTTCTTGCCAGCGAATTGACCGGCCGCAGATTTCGCAGGACGATCCTCTGGAGTATCCTCCTCACTCCACTGATTTTCTTCTTCCTGCTCGGATTACTTGGATTGCTGTTCAAGATCTGAATC
>SUVI01000200.1 GCA_015062085.1 Planctomycetaceae bacterium | reverse complement strand
CAGCAACCGCTTCTTCAGCAACCGCTTCTTCAGCAACCGCTTCTTCAGCAACCGCTTCTTCAGCAACCGCTTCTTCAGCAACCGCTTCTTCAGCAACCGCTTCTTCAGCAACCGCTTCTTCAGCAACCGCTTCTTCAGCAACTGCTTCTTCAGCAACTGCTTCTTCAGCAACCGCTTCTTCAGCAACTGCTTCTTCAGCAACCGCTTCTTCAGCAACTGCTTCTTCGACTACAATTTCTTCAGCAGCGTCTTCTTCAATGACAAGTTCTTCGATCGCTTCATCCGCTTCTTCTTTAACTGCTTCTTTTACTTCTTCAGCAGCTTCTTTCACTTCATCAACGACAGCGTCCTTGACTTCATCGACCACAGCAGCCTCCGGAAGTTCCGGAAGATCCAGTTCAAGCGGCAGTTCCTGTGCCTGAGCAGCAACAGTAAGCGCAGATGCACAAAAAACGGAAAGCGCAACATTTACTTTTTTCATTTGGATTCCTTTCATAAAAAAATTTTTTATTTTCTGATTTCATACAGGATCCTGCAGAAAACACGATCCGAAGTAAAAATCGAAACTCACAATCCAACTCCGGCAAAACATTCCGCAGCATCGCCAAACAGGAATGATCATCAAGGCCATCTATCCCCTTCAAAGGGCACAAACCGACCTAATTTGCTCTTAATTATACTCAACACAAAAGAAATATCAAGTATTTCTCACTAAAAAATTTTAAATTTTCGGAAATTTTCTCCAAAATGATTTGAAAAAGTTTTCCGAAACATTTTTTAGAGTCTACGAGCATCCGAGCTTTAAATTTCTGCCTAAATGCCAAACGTTTCTGATATTTTCGGCATAAAAAACGTCTTTTTTGAAAAAATTTCCTGAAGATGTCTCAGTTTTAAAGAGTTCTTTTCTAAAAAACAAGCTTCTTCCTTTTTATCATCAAGGTTTTCTCAAAATTCCTATTTACAAAAAAGTTGAACTTTCGTATATTCTATCCTGTTAAGGAATGGGATCTGATCTTTCAGCAGATCTGCTCCAGACCTGCCGCTTTTCCTGTTTCGTTTTGGAAATTCCCGAAAAATTTTAGAAAATCAGTGAGTTTTTTATGAATAAATCGATGAACGTGCCTCCGCAGCTCAACGAGGAACAAAAAACGGCGCTCCTCGAGGCTGCCGGCCGAAAAGTCGGTCTGACTATTTGCCGAATCGAAAACGAGATCGAAGAACAGGATCTTAAAGGTGCAGGCAGCGTACCGGTTTACGGAGTTTTCGTGACTCTGAAACGATTCCGCCAAGTCCGTGCACAGAGCGGCTGCATGGGGGATTCCATTCCGCTTTGGGAAGCACTCAACACGGCAGCGCGTCGGGCTGCACTTGAAGACCTTCGATTCCCGCCTCTTGAAAATCACGAGATCAACGACCTCCAGTTCGAAGTCTGGATCCTTTTCAGTCCAGAACTCATCGGTTCCAAACCGGAAGAGCGGCCTCAATACATCGAAGTTGGACGTCATGGTCTTCTGGTAGTTCGCGGAGAGCATCGCGGTCTCCTTCTCCCGGATACCGCCCCGGAAAAGAAACTCGACGCCCGCGGATTTCTCGAAGAAGCCTGCCGGAAAGCACACATTTCCGCAAATTCCTGGCTGGAAGCAGAAACGATGGTCTTCCGTTTTCAGGGAATGGTCTTTTCCGGAAATCTGAAAGAAAAATTTCCGCAGGAACTCACCCACATCCTCCAGCCGCCGAAAGGCCCCGGCCAAAAGGATCTTGCACTGCTCGCAGACCACTGCTATCGGAACATCATCAAGCAGTTCGAGAATCGGATCCCGGACTACTACCTTCCGAGTGCTTACGACGGCAAGATCAGCGGAGCATGTCTGCGTGTGCGTCTGAAATCGCTCAGTGCGGACTGCGCGCAGCTTCACCTGAACCACCCTCAGCCGCTCCAGGCGACGCTCCTTGGACTTTCCCAAAATGCCTCTCTCGCCATGCGTCAGAACAAACTTCAGCCCGCGGATCTTCAAAAGACGGCATTATGCATTTTCTGGGATCCCAAGAATCTCGGTGATGCGCAGACCGCAGATGTTTCCGAACTGGATACTCGCCGGCACGGGATCTTGGCACTTCATTTCGGAAAGTGGATCCTCGGATACGCACCCGGCAAAGATCCTCAGAGCATTCTGGAAGACGTTTTGAAAAATTCGCATTTTGACCGTGACGAATCGACGACGATCCTCTCCGTCCAGGTCGCGTGCACCGACATCGCGTTCATGACCACGACGGTCCAGAAGCCGATGGTGAAGGACACACCGCGTCCCGCGATCGCAGCCGGCGCCTTCTATCCTGCGAACGTTCAGGAGATGGAAACGATGCGTAGCAGTTTCTTCTCTTCGGAAACCATCGAAAAGAAAGCGTTCTCCGGAGCCGTCATTCCTCACGGCGGTTGGCCGTTTGCCGGAAAACTGATCGCGCAGACTTTGGAACAAATGGAATTGGGAAACCGGATCCTGATTTTTGCGCCGAAATATCAAGCCCTCGGCGTCGATTGGGGAGTCTGCCCCAACCCGCGCTGGAATCTTCCCGGACGTCCCATGGAAGGCGACGTGAACTTGAGCCGTGCCATGACGGAAGCCGTCGAATCATTCCAGCTCGATTCACTTGCCCATGAGCGGGAATACGGCATCGAAGTCGTCCTGCCGTTCCTTTCGCATCTTGCCCCCGGTGCTCACGTCGTCGGTGCAGTCATGCAGGGAGGAGTACGAAAACTGGAAACTGCGGCAAAACAGCTGGCTGCGTGGATCCAGACTCTGCCGCAGCGTCCCACACTTCTGGCAGCCTCCGACCTAAGTCTCTACGCAGATCCGAAACAAACGCCGCGTTTGGACGAGACCATCGTGGAAGCAATGACGGCACTCGACCCGGAAAAAATGCTGGCGGCCGTCCGGGAGAAAAAAGCCCCGCTGACCAGCGTTCTTCCGTGTGCTTTCCTCATGCTGACGCTGCGTGAACTGGGACTTCTGAACCGCTCGCACCTCGTCGGGCACCCCCAAAGCGTGGAAAGCAAGAACGGAGTCCAAAGAAACGTCGGTTTCTGCGGGATGCTTTTTGAATAGTTCTCAGACCGAAAAAACGTACCCAAAGTTCCATTCAAAAAACGAGAGACGACGCAAACACGCCGTCTCTTTTTTTGCAGATTTTTTGCAAAGCTTCGGGAAAAATGCACTTCCGGCCTCGATTTCCCCCTCAGAATAAAGACGTTTTACTCAAACAGTCCGTTCACCATCTCGATGAGTTTCAGACGGATCTTTTCTTCCGCACCTTCTTCCATCCAGCTGCTGAGCGTGCGCCAGGTCGTGTACCCGCCGAGACGGAAATCTTCTTTCGTCGGCAAGTACCCGCCCGCGCCGTTCGCCAAGCCGATCGTGTACGTCATAGGTGCTTTGGAAGCAGCACGGATCGTATGGCCCGTTGCACTGTACGTTTCATTCGGAAGGATCGTGATCCCAACGTCACCGATGCGGATCGCCTGAAGAGTTACTTCATGCAGATCCGGCATACCGTCCATCCGGACCGTATTGATCGCGTAGGCATCCGTGATGGTCGAAACCTCTTTCCCGGCAGCTTCCAAATCGGCAAGATGCTTTTTCGCTTTAGCGACCTGCTCCGGCGTTCCTTTACGCATTCGGACGGTCATCTTCACGTCGGTCATCTTCACGGGGACCCAGTCTTGGTAGGTCATTTTCGCGCACGCACGAAACGCGGCATCCGCAACAGAATTTCCGACCGTGTACATGTCGAAAGTGCGTCCCGGATCGTAGAAATCGATGCAGTTCGTATCGCCGCTCGTGCCGTTAGTGAGGACCGCAAAGAATGAATCGTCCGCATTCAGACGTTTTTTGATCTCCTCGCAGAACACGCCAAAATAATCCGCAGAAATATCCCGAGAGCCGGCATAGTGCGTCGAATAGTTCGCCATGAGCGCCAGCGGTTTTCCTTCCGGAGTCTGAAACGAGACGACGTAGACCGCCGGATTTGGATTTCCCGTCCGACAGACGGCATCCGCGATCCGTGAGCCGGGGTTCATTTGCGCCAGATCCCCCGTCGACCCGGTGAGGTCCGGATCCACGGAGGACGCTTTTCCTTCCTTCATGAGGAAACGTCGACAAAAAACGTTCTTCGGATCGAAATCTTTTCCCCACGCGACCCGTGCATCCTGACGGTTTCCGTAGGCTTTTACAGCCGCCTCGATGAGTTTTTCACGAAAAAGGGGAAGGTAGTTTTCGTCGATCCCCGCCGCGTGCGTCAGAACGACCGCCGGCGCACTATGGCAGTGTGTCGCGGAGATCATGATACGTTCCGCCGGGATCGGGATCCGCTTCACGATCTCCGCTTTTGCGTCACGGACCACTTCGTCGGACAAAATGCAGATGTCTGCCGTCAGCATCGCGATACACGTCGTTCCGTCATCGATGACGATGGCGCGAACGTGAAGCGGATCGTGGACCTTCTCCGCATAGCTCGGCAGAAAACCTCCGTTGACCGTCACCGGAAAGACCGTCGGCGTAGAATCCACGACAGCCGCACCGACTTTCAGGTACTTGGGATGCTCCTGCGCCTGCACAGTACACACAGACAGAAAACTGGCCGAAATCGCGAAAAATGCCGAAATCGCGAAAATCACACGAAATACGAGGTTCAAAAACTGCGACCTGGACATGAGCGCCTCCTCAAAAAAATGGCGGGTGAAAGAAAAATTCAAAATTGGGCAGGCGGGGGGAATGGACGGTCTCTGAAAACAGTTTGCACGCAGGATCCAGGACCGACGGCGAGTCTCCTCCGATGCAGAACGGCACAGGCTCACTGCAGCGGAAGAGACCGCACATTTAAAAATTCACGGACGATCAGGAGAACGTGATCTCGTATGCCTTTCCTTGGTAACCGGCACCGACAGAGTACTGCATCGTGTACTGTGAGAACGGACCGCTCCAAAAATCGTGAATGTGCCCGCACAGGATCGCCTTGACCAGCGGCTGTTCTTTGAGCCATGCCATGAATTCCAGCGTCGCGGCATTCGGTTTCTGCTGATCGCGGCGATGGGGTGCGTATTTTTCCATGAGCGATTCCGGAACGCCCGTGAGGTACGCACAGTGGGCACCGCGCTGGTTCATTCTGGATTCGAAAAGTTCCGGAGTGTAGAGCGGGCAATGGCAGAGCATCACGATCGGAAGCCCCTTTTCGACCTCTTTCTTGAAGAGTTTCAGCTGAGCTGGCGTGAAATCATAGTAGACGTCGTCCACCGCCACAAAATTCACGCCGTTGATCGTCCGCGAACAAAACGTCAGGTCATTCGGAAACGCACTCTGGACCCACGCATAACTTTGCGCTTTGTACGCGGCATCCTCTTTGGCTTCGCCCACATACTGGCTGAATTCATGGTTTCCGGACG
>SUVI01000199.1 GCA_015062085.1 Planctomycetaceae bacterium | reverse complement strand
GACCAGTCCCAATATTAGAGGGTGCATGAAGATAAAATTAGGGGATGATTTTCAGATCGGGAGGATATTTTGAGCGGATCTACGGCATTGGAAAAGAAAAATTTCAGGCATGCCTTTTATCTTTCCAGTGCAGTATGGAGCCTCGGCAATGCATTTGCGAGCGGGATAGCAGTCCTTCTCCTGCTCACGCATTGGGGCGGTCTTCCATGGGGAACGGCCTCCATGCACGCATTCATTGCGCCGATCGTTGGGAATCTGTTTCGGATCTTTTCCCCCATCCTTCAGAAAATGTGCCCGAATTGCCGTTCGCTCTGCGTTGGTCTTTACCTGCTTCAGGCTGTGTGTCTGTGTGCGGCTGCTCTGATCTGTTGGTTTTCCCGGGAAAATGCCGCATATTTTGTGTGTCCGTTCCTGATTTTATGGTACACGAGCAATATTTGCGAAAATCTGGCGTACGTGACTCTTCTCGTGTGGGTGAAGTCCCTGTTTCACAGAAAAAGTTTGGGCCGTTTTTTCGCGCTGAGAGAACGATGGCGTCTTACGGGGGAAGTCTGCGTCTTTTTTCTGTGCGGCATTTTGATCAATTCGTTCCGGGAGATCTATTTCGGCAGAGAATTTCCAGCGGAGTATCTCTGGCATATTTACCCCGGATTTCTTTTTTGTGCCGGGATCTTTTCGGGAGGCAGTGTCTGGTTCTTGCGGAAGCTCCCAAATCGGAGTGCGGAAACCGATGCTGGACCGGATCTGAAAGAAACTGGAGAGCGGAATGCCGAAGAGCTTCCGGCGGTCTCTTCCGGGAAGGAACGTCTGTTTTGCCGTTTTGTTGGGGAGTTGTGGAGCCCGCTGAAAGATCCGGTCTTCCGATGGGTCTTATTGTATGGAATTCTGTTCGCGTTTTTTACGCAGGCAGAACAGCCGATCCGGAGTAAATTTCAGTACACGATCACGAATAGAGACGGTCTGTTCATGCTTTGGGTCGTTGCCGGACTGACGTTCATGACTCGCGGAGGACAGATCCTGGCTGCGTCGTTTGCTGGGAAATGGACAGATAGGCTGGGAACACTGCGGGTCATGGGGCTGTCTCAGATCCTGACGGCGTTCGCGTATCTTTTCTATATTGCCGCGGCCCTGATGCCGAATATCCTGTTTTTGTATGGTGCCTCTGCGGTCTGGATCTTTTATGTGGGGTTGAATGTCGCCCTGCCGAAATTTCTGATGGATCATGCCGGACCGGACAAAGTGTCCAGGCCTGCCGTCTACGGATTTCTCAGCGGTGTCGGCGGTATTTGCGGTACATTTTTCGGAAAGAGCATCTTTGATCGATTTCCCGGACTTTTGGACCACTATATTCTGGTCTTTACGGTTTTCCTGTGCGTGCGTCTGCTGCTCTCGCTTCCGATTTTTACTGCATCCGGGATCGCACGGAAACGTCAACTTTCGGAACAGACCGAATAAACTGGAGCCGAAGGAATGGAAATTTTTAAACACGAAATTCACGCAAAGATGCGAATGTCTCGAAGCGATTTGAAAATTTAAAAATTCCGTTTTGTGTTTTTTTGTATTTTTTGTGGGATCCGCGTCTGGGGACGTTCCCTGACCTTTCTGCTGCCGGAACCGGATCAGATTTTGGGGCGGATCGGATGAGCCAAAGAAAAACTCCCGAAAACTCTTCGAAAAATGGATCCTGAAGAGCGTTTCGGGAGTTGACCGATTTGGCGTTGACCGATTTGGCGTTGACCGATTTGGCGTTGACCGACCTGGAGTTCCGGTTGGATCAGATCTCTTTCTTCAATTCATCGACCAGTTCGCTGAAGTGATCCAGTGCGGCCGCGATCGGTTCTGGTCTCCGCATGTCGACGCCTGCGCCGAGGAGCAGTTCCAGCGGTTCTTTGGAACTTCCGCCGGAAAGGAAGCCGAGGTAGTCCGCGAGTTCCTTTTCTCCGCCTTCCAGTACTCTCCTCGAAAGTGCGATGGAGGCCGAGAGACCGATCGCGTATTTGTAAACGTAGAAGGCGCGGTAGAAGTGCGGGATCCGGAGACCTTCCAGAGACAGAAGCTCATCCAGCGCGAAATCGGGACCGAAGTAAAGCTCCAGAAGTTTCCTGTAGGTCGAAAGGAAGAATTCCAGCGTCATCGGTTCGCCGGCTTCCGCGGCAGCGTGGGTGTCGCGCTCGAATTCCGCGAACATGGTCTGACGGAAGATCGTTCCGCGGATCTCGTCGATCGCTTTGTTGATGAGATTCAGTCTCTGACGGCGTTCCGGCTGCGTCTGGAGCAGATGACGGAGCAGAAGCTGCTCGTTGAACGTGCTGGCGACTTCCGCAACGAAAATTTTGTAGTCCCCGTGAATGTACGGCTGGTTCTTCCGCGTGAGGTAGGAGTGCATCGAATGCCCGGCTTCGTGGACGAGCGTGAAGACACTGTCGAGCGAGTCTTTCCGGTAGTTCATGAGAATGAACGGGAACGTGTCGTAGCCCCCGCCGCTGAACGCGCCGCTGTCTTTCCCGCGATTCTCGTACCTGTCGCACCACCGGTCGATCTTCAGGCCGCGGCTCAGTGCGGAAACGTACTCTTCTCCCAGAGGCTTCACCGCCTCCAGCGTCAGTTCGACCGCATCATCCCACGGAATGTTGACCTCGGCGTCCTGAAACATCGGGACGTACGTATCGTACATGTGGATGGAATCCAGCCCCATGACCTGACGGCGGATCTCGAAGTACTCGTAGAGTTTCGGCAGGTACTTGTGCACGGTCTCCACCAGATTGTCGTAGACGGAAACCGGAATGCGTTCATCGAAAAGCGCAGCTTCCCGCGCGGACTGGAAATTGCGGACCTTCGCGTAGAAAATATCCTGGTGGATGTTTCCGGCATAGAGTGACGCCAGCGTGTTTTTGTGTGCGTCGAATCCGGCGTAGAACTGCTCAAACGTCTGTTTTCGGACTTCGCGCTTCTTTCCGCGGAGCAGAGCGCCGAAGGAGGCGTGGCTCAGCTCCATCGTCTCTCCCTGGTGGTTCGTGATGGTCCCGAACGTCATGTCTACGTCGACCAGCTGGTCAAAGGTCGCGGACGGCGTCTGCGCCATTTCGGACTGCATGGCAAGAATGCGCTCTTCCGCCTCCGTGAGCGTGTGCGCTTTTTCCTCGATGAGCCGTTTCAGCCAAAGCTGATACTCCGCCAAAATCGGCGATCCCAAGTACGACTGGAGCGTCTCATTCGAGAGTGCGAGCAGTTCGGGAGACAGAAAACTCTCTTCCTGACCGGCTCGGCTTGCCGCGTTCATGAATTTTCCGCGAAGCGCCATCGATTCGCTGTTTCCCGCATCCTCCGAAACGCGGAGAAAGGCGTAAACGGCAAGTTTTTCCGACTGACGGTCCATCGCAAAGCAGAAATCCAGGCATTGGCGCACCGCTTCCGCTCCGTTTCCAAGCGTTCCGCGGAAGGCTGCATACTGTGCGATCTTTTCTTCCCACTGTGCAAAATCAGCTTCCCAGGCCTCGATCGACGCATAGATCGATTCCACGTTCCATTTATCTTCCGGCGCGATTTCGCTGCGGGACGGGACTTTCTGAATATTTTCCATGACCGGCCTCCATGATCGGTAAATTTTGAAAAGGTTACGTTTTGTTTTCTTTCAGAATCGGTCTGATTTGCCAAAAAACTTAAGGTTTGCGGTATTTCTGATGGAATTCCTGGAAGAGTGGTACTTTAGAAATGCTGCAGGTCAGGAACCTTCTTCATAAACGAAAACTTTCTGCAAGAAATAAAAAAGACCCGCGCAACACGCAGGTCTCGGAATGACCTCAGCGGGAATCGAACCCGCGCCGCGGCCTTGAAAGGGCCGTGTCCTAACCGCTAGACGATGAGGCCACTTAGAAAAATGATCGGAAGTTTTAACTTTTCCCTTCATCTCTCAAGTGCGCATCAATATACCATATTTCGAAATTTCGTCAATGGGGGGGGACCCGTTTTTTTAAATTTTTCCCAAAAAATTTTAAAATTCGTCATTTTTGACTCTTTTCTTTCACAAAATGCCGAGTTCTGCAATCCGCTTTCTTTTTCCAATTTGACTGTTGAGCTAGACTAAAGCGTCTCCATTTTTTTTATTTTGTCCATTTTGACCCTTTATACCTAAAAAGGACTCAGACCCCATGACTTCAGCACTTACGGAAAACACCATGGCCATCATCCTGGCCGGAGGAAAAGGTTCACGTCTCGAACCCCTCACCCGCGACCGGGCGAAACCGGCCGTCCCGTTCGGCGGAGCCTACCGGATCATCGACTTTACGCTTTCCAATGTCCTCAACAGCGGGATACGGAAAGTCCTCATGCTCACGCAGTACAAGACGATGAGTCTCGATCGGCACGTGAATCTCGGATGGCAGCGGTACTTTCAGCGTGAACTTGGCCAGTTCATCGACATCGTGCCTCCGCAGCAGCGCATCGATGAAAACTGGTACCAAGGGACGGGTGACGCGGTCTACCAGAATATCTACACGATCGAGCGGGAGCGTCCGAAGTACGTCGTCATTCTTGCCGGCGACCACATTTACAAAATGGACTACCGCCGGCTTCTTCAGACACACATCGAAAATCATGCGGACCTGACGATCAGTACCCTGCGCGTTCCCACGAGTACCGCAGCCCGGCGTTTCGGTGTGCTGGAAGTCGATGAGGCAAACCGCGTCATCGGATTTGCCGAGAAACCCGTCATTCCGAAAGAGATCCCCAATCAGCCGGACTATTGCCTTGCGTCCATGGGGATCTACGTCTTCAATACGGAGTTCCTTTTTGAAAAACTCTGCCAGGACGCGCTGGACGAAAACAGCCGGCACGATTTCGGCGGCGATATCATTCCGTCCGTCATCGATCAGTACACGGTCTACGCACATCCGTTTAATGATGAGAATCGGAAATCGGAGAGCTACTGGCGCGACGTTGGGACACTGGATGCCTTTTTTGACGCGAATATGGACTTGATCGACGCAGATCCGCAGCTGAATCTTTACGACAGACACTGGCCGATCTGGACCTGCCAGCCGAACTGTCCGCCTCCGAAATTTGTTTTTGCGCATGATGAGCGGATCGGCATGGCGACGGACAGTCTGATCTGCAACGGGTCCATCATTTCAGGCGCGTTCGTGAATCGGAGCGTACTTGGATTCCGATGCCGGGTCAATAGCTACGCGCAGGTGGAAGAATCGATCCTTTTTTCAGACGTCGAGATAGGAAGAAAAGCGCGGATCTCCCGTGCGATCCTGGATTCTGGAGTGAAGATCGAACCGGGAATGGAGATCGGATTTGATCCGGAGCTGGATCGGGCGCGCGGATTTTACGTTACCGAGAATGGGATCACGATCGTGACGCGTCAGTGCTGCTGCAGCTGAGGATGCCGCTGAGGGAGGAGTTGAGGGAGGAGTTGAGGGAGGAGTTGAGGGAGGAGTTGAGGGAGGAGTTGAGGGAGGAGTTGAGGGAGGAGTTGAGGGAGGAGTTGAGGGAGGAGTTGAGGGAGGAGTTGAGGGA
>SUVI01000198.1 GCA_015062085.1 Planctomycetaceae bacterium | reverse complement strand
ACGGACGTTACGGTCTGAAGCGAGGATTGTACACGCCAATCACCATTGCGATGCGATACAATCCGACGATCAAAGCCTTCGCGGCCCGCCTCCAGAGTCGTGGACTGACCGGCTGCCAGTTGAAAATCGCTTGCATCCGCAAATTGATCACGATCGTGAATCAAATGCTCAAAACCGGCCAGCACTGGGGAGAAAATCAGTCCAAGCCCCATTCGTCCTTGACCTGATCCCCTGTGGAAAATACTTCCCAGCTTGAATGCTGAACCAAGCAAAAAGGTAAATTTTTAAAATAATTAAAATTTTGACAATTTACCCCCTTGACTTGAATACAGAAACTCCTAAAAGCGACGCGAGACGTGCCGACTCCTAAAAGCGACGCGAGACGTGCCGACTCCCAAAAGCGACGCGAGACGCGACGCCTCCCAAAAGCGACGCGAGACGCGACGCCTCCTAAAAGCGACGCGAGACGCGACGCCTCCTAAAAGCGACGCGAGACGCGCCGCCTCCCAAAAGCGACGCGAGACGCACCGCCTCCCAAAAGCGACGCGAGACGCACCGTCTCCCAAAAGCGACGCGAGACGCACCGCCTCCCAAAGGGGACCGCCGCAGGCGGTGGAATGTTTTCGTGCCTTTTTTCA
Source organism: Planctomycetaceae bacterium (assembly GCA_015062085.1). The sequence continues at coordinate 4,921 of SUVI01000198.1, read as the reverse complement.
CGGACATTACGCCGAATGAGAGACGGGCCCGAACTCACCGTCTCACTGTGTCGGTAGGGGGCTCGCCTTCTTTTCGGATCTTGCAAGGCGTGGTCACGCAGAATTTTCGGAAAATGGCGAATATTTTTAAAAATTTTAATTTTTTTTAGAGAATTTTGGCTGAAAGTGGGATTTCCCACTGGAAATTTTGAGTAAAATCTGGTATATTGGAATCCGCAGCGCGGCGGACATCGGGGAAAGTCCCAGCGCCGCCTGCCGCTTGGGATCCGGATGCACGTGATCTGGGGAATCGGCGTATCTGGATAAAGTGTTTGAGTGTAGCATTTCCGGTGGAGAAAAAATGGCTGAAGTGGTCATGACAGATTTCCTTGCCATGCTTGAAAAGTCGCGTCTCTTTGAAAGCAGGGAACAACTGAACGACATTCATGCGAAGTGGCTGGAAACTTTAGAGTCGGACGGACAGGATGGTCCTGAGGCTCCGGATGGGATCGAGGAAACGTCGCCGGCCGATGCGTCCGATGGGGACGGCGTCTCTGCAGAAGATGAGATCTCCGGCGAGATGAGCGAGGCGCCCACAGTGGACCGGGCAGAGGATCCGCACGCGTTTGCGGATTGGCTGATCGAAAACGGGTACATTACACAGTGGCAGTCGGATAACTTTTTTATCGGCAAATACAAAGGTTTCTTCCTCGGCAAATACAAATTGCTCCGAGCGATCGGCGCGGGCGGAATGAGCAGCGTTTATCTTGCGGTCCACACGCTTTTGGAACGGCAGGTCGCGATCAAAGTCCTGCCGAAAAGCCGCGTCACGACGGATTCTTCCTATCTGGAACGCTTTCTTTTGGAAGCACAAGCGGTCGCAGCGCTCGATCATCCGAATATCGTACGGGCATACGACGTGGATAAAGAGGGCGAGAACATCCACTATCTCGTCATGGAATTCGTCGACGGTCCCGACCTCCTCTCCTACGTGAAAGCAAACGGTCCCATGGACATTTACCGGGCGGCAAAGCACATTCGGCAGGCGGCGCTGGGACTGCATCACGCGCATCTTGCGGGATTGATCCACCGCGACATGAAGCCGGCGAACCTGCTCGTGGACAAAGAGGACAATGTGCACGTTCTGGATCTTGGTCTTGCGCGGTTCACGGACGAAAAACGGGCCTCTCTGACGCTCGCATACGATGAAAATGTGCTCGGGACGGCCGACTATCTGGCTCCGGAACAGGCGCGAAACAGTCACAATGTGGACGCGCGCGCTGATATTTATGGTCTCGGCTGCACGCTCTACTACCTGCTTCTCGGAAGAGTTCCGTTCCCGGAGGGAACGCTGGCGCAGCGCATCGCCGCACACCAGAAACGCATGCCGCCGCGCATTCAGGATGAACGTCCGGAAGTTCCGGATGAGCTTGCGGAGATCTGCTGGAAAATGATGGCGAAAGACCCGAATGACCGGCAGCAGAGCGCGGAAGAAGTCGCGGATGATCTGACGCGTTTTCTGCTCGAGCACGGACAGAAGGTCGAAGGTTTCACCGGCACGCTTTCGTCGCTTCAGCGCAAGAAGGATTCCTCGGATGCCCAAGCTCGCGGCGAGCTGCAGGAAGATGCGCAGAAAGAGCTGGAATCGCTCGGAGAGATCGCGCGTCTCGCTTCTCTGGGACGGACGGAGGAGTCCGCCGCTGCGTCTGCGCCCAGTCAGAGTTCCGGGGGGAATCCCGTTTCCAAACGAACGGCAGGAAAAGGAAGCTCGAAAAACGGCCAGCCCGAGCTGATGCAGATGGCGCAGCGTTTCGGAACTGCGGCGCAGGAGTGGCTGGGACGCGGCTGGGGACTGCGTACACAGAAAAAGGGGAAAGCGCCTTCCGATCCTTCTTTCGGGGCTGCCTCTCCCGCGAGTAAAGAGGATCCTGCCGCTTCCGGAGCTTCGACGGTGGATCTTGAGAAGCTCGCGCAGGGGAGTTCCGCAAATCGGAACGCTGGCGGGAACGCTGGCGGGGAGACTGCCGGGGCTGCTTCGGCCTCACGCCTTGGGAAGTCCAGCAGGATCCAGAAAAAGGATCCGAAGCAGGATGCCGCGCTGATGGACTTTTTGAGTCAGGGAAGTGCCGGCGAAAACGCTGGAAGCGGATCGAAACAGAGCGCGAATGCCTTGGCCTCTCTGAATTTTGGGGCCGGAAGCGATTTCCAGACCGCGAGTCGTCCTGCTGCCGCTCTGCAGGGAAATTCCGCGGTGAAGCGTGCCGGGGCGGGGACCGCGTCAAATGGGAATGGCAGCGCCTCTTCCGTTTCGCAGTCGGGTACCTCCTCGGTGTCCGGCGCGGGAAAGCGGGCCGAACGGAAGAAAAAGGAACTGACCTTCGTCCTTGGCGTCACGGTCGCGATTTTTGCCGCGCTGCTCATTTTGGCGCTTTTGGTACTTTGACCCGGCGGGAAACTCGGCATTTCGCCCGGTGGTTTCTGCGGCGGTTTGGATTTTGAATGGAAAGAATGGTGAGAAAGGAGAGATCGGGAGCCATGGCGAATTTTCAGGGAGTCATTTTTGATTTGGACGGCACGCTGCTCGATTCTTTGACGGACATTGCCGACTGTGCGAACGAGGCTCTTGAAAAAATGGGATTCCCGATCCATCCTGTCGCGGATTACCGATACTTTGTCGGCGACGGCGTCCGAACGCTCATGGAGCGGATCCTGCCGGAAAACGCACGGAAAGATCCGCAGGCTCTCGCGCAGACTCTCCAGCTCTACGTCGATGCTTATGCCGTCGGCTGGGACCGAAAGACTCGCCCCTACCCGGGGATCCCGGAACTTTTGGACACGCTGACGGCACGCGGAGTCAAAAAGGCGGTCTTCTCGAACAAACCCGCGGAATGTACGGCCCGATGCGTCGAAAAACTGCTCGCGAACTGGACTTTCGAGGAAGTCGTAGGCCAAAAAGACGGCGTGATCCCGAAGAAACCCGATCCGGCCGGCGGGCTTTGGATCATGGAACGCTGGGGCGCGAGACCGGAGGAGATCCTTTACGTCGGCGACACGGCTACGGACATGGAGACTGCCCAAAATGCGGGGTTCGTTTCGGTCGGTGTGACTTGGGGATTCCGCCCGGAGGAAGAATTGCGAGACGCCGGTGCGCGTTTCATCATCCACTTGCCGATGGAGCTCGCCCCCTTGCTGGATCGACAGACTGCCCGCTGAAAGTCTTCACGCAGACTGCCTTTACGCGCAGACTGCCTTTACGCGCAGACTGCCTTTACGCCGGACATTCAGTGGGGAACCCAAAGGGAACATTTGGATTTTTTAAACTTTATTTTAGCAGGCGAGGAGAAAAAATGCGATTTCTTCGATCGGGAAAGTGCGGTACTCTGCTGACCTCGGCGTTCTTGGCGAGCGGCGTGTTTTGCGGCAGTACGTTTTGGGAAGGTGTGTTTGGGGAAAGTGCGTTCTGTGCGGCAGAGGGCACAGAAACGGTCGAAGGACCGATGCTCATGCCAGGACATGAAGGAAAAGAGGCGCTTCAGGTCGAAAGTTCCCCGTTTGAGGCTCCGGGTGCGCGAAAACGGATGAAGGGACTCTACGCGGACTCCTTCCTTTTCCTGCAGGTACCGCGTCTGAACGAAAAAGGTGAGCTCATTCCCGAAACGGACGAGACGGCCGAGATCTCCGCTGTGGAGCGTCTGAACGATTTTCTGAAATACCAGGAATGGTACGGAGCCGCGCCGCCGGATCTGAAGGGGAAATTCGTCCTCATCGAAGTCTGGGCGACCTGGTGCCCGCCGTGCCGCCGTTCGCTGAAAATGCTGGATCACTGGGCGGAAAAGTACGGGGACGAGCTGGTCGTCATCTCTATCTGCGAGACGGACCGGAAAGCGATCGACGAAATGCCCGGTGACCTGAAAGGAAAGGATCTCAAGCATTTTGTCGCCATCGACACGGAGAGACGCTGTGCGAACGCTCTGAAAGTCTGGGGAATCCCGCACGCGATCCTCATCGAGCCGATGTACGGCGGAGTCATTTGGGAAGGCATGCCGAATCAGCCGGAATTTGAATTGACGGACGAGATCATTGACCGTGTGCTTGAGATCGGACGCAGAAACCGTTAAAAAATCCGGCGTCGGTGTCGGCTGTGATTTTCTATTTGGGTATTTTCTCGTCAGGATCTTGAGTCACCCGTAAGAGCTTGAGCCATAAAAAAGCGGCCCGGCATTTTTTCGAACGTGAAAGAGTGCCGGGCCGCAGGGGTAGATCAGACTATTGGGCGTTTTCTGCCGGTGCGTCTTCTTTCTTCAGGTTTCCTTCGGTCAGCCAAGCCGCGACGACCTCGATCTCCAGCGGAGTCATGAGATTGTTCGGTGAGCCTTCCGGTTCTGCGTGGAAGACGGTCATCGTGTTTTTGTCGTAGAATTTCGACGCATCTTCAATGACGCGCATCGTCCACTCTTTCGACGCGTACGCCGTCAGATCCGGACCGCTGTGCCCCGGCTGCTTCGGATAGCCGTAGAACTGGTGGCACTTCAGGCAGTTCTTCGAGTAGGCTGTCAGGCCGGCAGGATCCACGCCGTCGATCGTGTACTGAAGGACTTCTTTGACTTCGTTTCCGTCACGGTCTTCGACATCGCGGAGGTTCTTTCCGTTGGACTTCCAGCGGAGTTTGCGCAGTTCCACCGACTCCACGTACGCAGTGCGAGGTTGAGCCAGCGCCGCTTCGGCCGCCAAGAGGTCGGTGACCGAGCCGAGTTCCGCACGCATTTGGGCACGCTCTTCATCGGTGAAATCTTCGCTCATGGGACTGTTCGGATCCATCTGGTTGAAGAGCGATTCCGCGACAGTCTTCATTTCCTCAAACGCAGAGTTTTCGTAGCCGATGTAGTCCTTCGTGCCGACGCGGTTTTTGTCCATCCAGCCGGCGATCCAATCGCGCGTGCCG
>SUVI01000014.1 GCA_015062085.1 Planctomycetaceae bacterium | reverse complement strand
AGAAAAAAGTCAAGTACAGACGGTAAAGAAATCGTCCAAACGAAAAGAAAAAGACGGCGATGGAAATCGTCCATACAGAAAGAGAAAAAAGAGAAAAGGGGAAACTCATGTCCGTTCGAAAAACGTCAGCGTCTGCCATGCGCCGCGGTTTCACGCTCGTGGAACTGCTCGTCGTCATCGCCATCATCGGGGTACTGGTAGGACTGCTCATGCCGGCCATCGTAAATGCGCGTCTGACAGCTCTTCAGACAACCTGCGCGAACAATCAGAGGGAACTCGCCATGGCGATGGTCGCCTATGACAGCAACAAAGACAGGCTTCCGTACGTGGGAAGACAGGGAAATAGTTACTCGACTTGGTACGTTCAGATCCTCGAAGAGCTTGGCATGGGAAAGATCCAGGACGACCTCATGAACAGCAACTACCAAACGACGCCCGTGAAACAGTTCAAGTGCCCGGCCGGTGATGCGGCAGCGAATGGATTCAGTTACCAGGCGAACGTGGGAAATCCATCCTACTATGGTTCCGACTACAAATCCGGCACCACCAATCCGAGCAAGCGTGTGCGCGGTTCCGGACTCCTTTTCTACTACTATGGAAAGGGAAAGTCCTACACGAAATCTTCCATTTCGAGCATTCACGACGGCGCGAGCTACACGATCCTCATCTCCGAAAAATGCTACAAAAAAGCCCCCGGAGGAAGCAACCTCTCGACCGACTACCGTCCCAGTGACCGATGGGACAGCACCGGCAGCGCGGATCACGCGTACAAGCACTTCGGGCTGAATTGGAACGGTGACTCTGCTCAGACAGACTTCAGCAATTACGTCTCCAGCCGACATTCCCAGGTGAACAATTTCGCGTTTGCCGACGGAAGTGTGCGTGCGCTGAACAAAGCCATCCACTACACGACGTTTTGTTCGCTTATGTGTCCCGATGATAACGGGGCCGGCCACAGCTGGAATCTGGCAAACGATCCGAACTACAAACAGTAGAATGTGCCGGGACGCCGTCCGGATAGGAAACAAAATGAAACGCCGTCCGGACAGGGATAGAAGATGATTCTCCCGCAATTCACTGACCCGCCTTTAACCTCAGGAGAAATTTATGCTGAAACTGCACAACGCGATGTGGCCCGGTGTCGTCGGTAAAGGTCAGCCCGGCACGGAACCGTTCATTGACCTGGATACGATGCTGAAGCTCACTGCCGATACGAACGTAAACGGCCGAAAATTTGACGGAGTGGACCTTTTCCTCTCTCTGCCGCACATCGACATCAACAGCACGGACGAGGACCTCGAACGGCTCGCGGACAAAGTGCGGGGACTCGGACTGGAGATCGGATCCTGCGTCGCTCCGATCTGGGCCGGATGCGGCGGCGGAAGCGCGATGGGGTCGCAGGAAGACCGTGACCGATTCTGCGAGATGGTGCGCAAAGCGTGCCGGATCGGAATGAAGCTGCGTGAACTCGGCGTGCGTCCCAGCGGATGCATCCGAGTGGACTCCTCCTGCAGCGTGGAAGAATGGAGCGCAGAACCGGTCGAAAACACGAATCGGATCATCGAAACCTTCACCGAGGCAGCCAAGATCGCGGCAGATTACGGCGAACGGCTCGCAGCGGAAGGTGAGATCTGCTGGGGCGGGATGCACTCCTGGAAATGGATGCTTCGCGTTCTGGAAGGCGTCGCCTGGCCGGAGATCTTCGGTTTCCAGGCCGATATGTCGCACACGCTGCTCTACCTCCTCGGATACAATGCGCCGGAAGACCGCATTCTTCCGGAAAACTACGACTGGAAAGATCCGGAAGTGCTCGACGAAGCACTTTTCAAGCTCACCGCAGCACTGCGTCCATGGGTCATCGATTTTCATGTCGCGCAGAACGACGGCTCCGTTTTCGGCTCCGGCGATCACGACAAAACGGGACGCCACTGCCTCGTGAACGACCCGAACGGCAAGCTGAACATTCCGCATCATGCGAAATTCTGGCTCTGCGATGGATCTGGAAAATTCACCGGCGCACTGAAGCACATCTGCTGGGACGGCTGCATGTTCCCCAATGCGTGCATGATGAACCCCGCGACTTGGCACGATATTCTCAGTGCAATGATCCAGGTCAGCGAGGCCGCGGGAGAATAGCTTTCCCCTGTTTGGCATTCGGAACACGGCCGGCATTTCCCCTTTCCGGAACGTTTCTGAATGACGGACAGTCGGGGTTTTTCGAGTCGTTCTGATTTTTCAGAAGTCCCCAGATCCTGCATGAAAAGGCAAGTTTCTTTCATCGCACAGGATCCGGGGATCCCTTTTTTTATTTTCGTTCCATAAAAGATGAAGATCCACTTTCCGAATCAGGCTAAAACGGTCGACGCTGCAGAAAACGCCCGGCTTTCCGACATCATTCGCACGCATTTGGGAGAAGTCCTTCCGATGCCGTGCGGCGGGGGCGGAACGTGCGGAAAATGTACGGTCCAACTTGCTTCCGGAGAGACTGTCCGTGCGTGCCAAACCGTCATCGACCGCGACATGACGGTCCTTTTGCCGGAAATTCCAGTTCGGCATCAGCTCATCCAGACCCGTTTCGCTCCGGAACTCCTCGAGAAAGCGGACGCTTGGGAACGCCGTCATCCAGCCTCGGGACCTCAGCAGCCCGGCGGTTTTTCGCTCGCGTTTGATCTCGGCACGACGACTCTGGCCGCCTCTCTGATCCAGGAAAAGTCCATTCTTGCCACTGTTTCCCGTCCCAATCCGCAGGCTCCGTATGGCGCGGACGTCATCTCGCGGATCGAATACGGGACCCGACATCCTGCACAGCTTGCAGAGCTGCAGTCCGTGCTTTTGAAAGCCGTCCTTGAAATGACGCGGGAACTCTTTACTGCGACTGCCGCACTGAAATTGGAGAGGCCGCAAACGCCCGTTCCTCTCCGCCTCACACTGACGGAAAAAACGCTCTTTGCCTCCGTACGGCGTCTCGTTTTCGCAGGAAACACGACGATGCTGCAAACACTCGCAGGCCTCGATCTTTCACCGCTCGCACTCTTTCCGTTCGCACCGTCCAGCGACCTGAAAAGCACTGGATTTGCCGGCGATCCGTGCTGGAAAGGCACATTTTCCTCTTTCCGTCCAGAGACCCGGATCTTCCTTTTTCCAGTCATCGGAGCATTTGTCGGCGGTGACATCACTGCCGGGATGCTCGCGCTGCACCCGGAAAGTCGTAAATGTATGGAAACGTATGAAAATGAGCGATACGAACTCCTTCTGGACCTAGGCACAAACGGCGAACTCGTGCTGAAAACGCCTTCCGAAAGGATCGCGTGTGCAACGGCAGCGGGCCCCTGTTTCGAGGGCGCGAAGATCTCCTGCGGAATGTGTGCAGAGACGGGGGCGGTCCTTCATGTGGAAGATCGGGATGGAAAACCTTTTTTCGAAACCATGTGCGATGAACCCGCAGTGGGCATCTGCGGCTCGGCACTGATCGACCTTACGGCAGAACTCCTTCGGCTGGGGATCCTAACTGCGGACGGACGCCTTCTGGAACCAGAAGAGCTTTCGGAAGAAATTCCGGCTGCGTGGAGTCGGCGGATCCGAAAAATCACGCCGGAAATGACCGGGTTTCACATTTCGGGCAAGATCTGCGTCACGCAGGAAGATTTTCGGGAACTTCAGCTTGCCGTGGGAGCGATACGTACCGGGATCCAGCTTCTGATGCGGCGGGGAAAACTGAGAGCATCCCAGCTCACCGCCTTTCACATTGCCGGCGGTTTCGGAAAGAGCCTGCGGATCCGAAATGCGCAGAGGATCGGTCTGATCCCTGTAGACGTACCTCCGAAAAACATTCATTTTCTCGGAAACACATCGCTTGCCGGCTCGATCATCGCGGCACGAACGCCCGAACTTTGGACTCGCGCAGAAACCCTAGCCCGCAAAACACAGTGCATCGACCTAGCACTCGAAGACGGATTCGCGGACGTGTTCATGGATTCCATGCTTTGGGGAAGTACCTGAACTCTCCCAAAGAAAAGAGTCAAGGGAACTGCCCAAACCATTTAGTCCCCCCTTTCCAAAAAACGTGATTTGTGCTAAAATGAAGAGAAAGCCGATTTTACTTTCACAGGAGAACGAAAAATGAAAAAAATCATGCACGCGGATCAGATCCCCGCAAACGCAGTCGAGCAGCCCGGCGCGAAAGGCGCAAAAATGCGTCTCCTCGTTGGGGCAAATGATGGAGCCCCCGTCTTCGCCATGCGCCAGTTTGAATTGGAGCCGGGCGGCTGTACGCCGGATCATGAGCATCCGTGGGAGCATGAAATGTACTTCCTGCAGGGCTCTGCGACCGTCTTGTGCAGCGGAGAAGAACATCCTGTCCGTCCAGGTTCTTTCGCCTTCGTTCCGCCGAATGAACCGCACCAAGTCAAAAACACGGGCCACATTACACTGAAATTCCTCTGTCTGATCCCCGTGAATCAAAATTGCGGCTGTCCGGTCAAGTAGAGAGACTCACCATTTTTTGTTGGGATCCGCTCATGAAAAGATCATACCGTTTCGTATTTCAAGTTTTCGCAGTTTTCTGCACGCTGTTTTTGTGCGTGATTTCCGCAGCTCCAAGAGTTTTCGGCTGGACTCCGTCTGAAACGATGCCCGCCGATGCGATCCTCCTTTTCGGAACTGCCGAGGACGGAACGCTGGTGAATCGCTTTCTCTCGAAAGAGGGGACTCCGGCCGACTGGCGCGTCGAGGCTGAGACGCTGATCTCCACGACTCGCCGTCCGGTCAGTGCGCAAGATCCGGTCCGCTCAAGCCACATTTTCTCGGAAGTTCTCTTCCGTGATGCGGAGATCCATGCAGAATTCATGGTCACGCCGGAAAATTTCGGAAACAGCGGGCTGTACATCCACGGAAACTATGAAGTGCAGATCATGGACAGTCACGGGAAAGCAGAACTTGATTCCAAAAGTACTGCGGGTGCCGTTTACGGGATCCAGGCGCCGAAAGTCAATGCTGCGCGTCCTGCGGGAGAATGGCAGACGCTCGACATCCTCTACATCGCGCCGCGCCGGGACACTTCCGGGAAAATCGTTCAGAACGGCCGGATCACCGCTTGCCTGAATGGTCAGATGATCCACGAGTTCACCGAATTTGACGAACCGGTCTCGCACTACCATCCATTCCGCTACGGCGCGACCGACCATTTGCGTGCGCTTTGGCAGAAACAGATCGAGACCGGTTACGGACCGCTTTTCCTCCAGGATCACGAAAGTCCGGTACGTTTCCGAAACGTTTGGATCCGAAAGCTCGGCGAATGAGCTCAATGGATCAAATGGATCAAATGGATCAAATGGATCAAATGGATCAAATGAACTGATGGATCGAATGGATCGCTTTAAGGAGTCCGTCTCATGGAAAAATCAGGATCCGAAACAGAACGCAACTCGCTCGAAACGCTCCTTGCGCGTCTGAGGGAACGTCCGCAAGACGGGCACAAAGGTACGTTCGGTACCGTGCTGGTCATCGGCGGATCGTTCGGAATGTCTGGAGCCGCGGCACTCTGTGCGATGGCGGCGCTCCGGACGGGTGCGGGTCTGGTAAAAACGGCGGTCCCGGAGCGTCTCGTTCCGATCGTTTCTACACTTGGTCTGGAATTCACGACGGCTCCTCTGCCAGAAAGTCCTGACGGAACGATCTCAGGATCGGCGGAAGAAAAGCTCTTCACGCTTGCACAAAATGCCGACATTGCAGCGATCGGTCCAGGTCTAGGACGCTCGAAAGACTTGGACCGGCTGATGCTGCGTCTCTGGGAACGTCTCCCTCTCCCGGCAATTTTCGACGCAGATGCTCTGAACGCACTTTCAGAGTACTCGTCACGAAATGACGGAAAACTCCCGCCGCACGCAAACCTGCGCCTCGTAACGCCGCATCCCGGAGAATTTGCACGCCTCTGCCCAGACGCCCCCGCACAGTCTCCGGAACTTCAACGGGAACGTGCGGTCCGATTCGCAAAGGAAAATGAAACGGTCACGATACTGAAAGGGGCTGGAACGCAGATTTCCGACGGAACACACTCTTTCCGAAATCCGACCGGCAATCCCGGCATGGCAACCGGGGGAAGCGGAGATGTACTGACGGGGATCCTCGCGGCAGTCTGTGCGCAAATGTTCCGGCTTGGGGTCTCTTCGCGGGATGCGGCACGTCTTGGAGTCTGGATCCATGGAAAAGCCGGAGACCTCGCAGCTGCGGAATTGGGTGTGTGTTCCATGATCGCATCGGACATCATTTCACACATTTCGCAGGTCCTGCACTCTGACAGCAGCACCATCTAGGAAAAAATCGGGGCACCTGAAAGATTTTCCGATTTGGCAAAATATTTTATCTTTAATTTAGGAAAATTGAAAAAATCGACCTTTTCCACAGTCCGGGGGTCTGTACATTCTTTTAAAATGTGGTATAATATCCACAAGTAGACATTTTAGTCAAGACTTGTCTCTGTCCTTTCCCCGTTTGTTTTGGTGCCATTTGCCCATGGAAAGGATATACTAAAATCCGTTCAGCGATTTGGAAATTCAAAGTACCGTAAATTTGGAAACAGATCCCATGAAAACCCCATTGTTTCTTTTTCCAGGACTTGCCTGTAATGAACGTCTTTTTGCGACCCAAAGAGACGGGCTGAACAATATTTTAAACGTCATCATTCCAGAGTGGGTCCGTCCCACCAGTAAAGACCAGGTCGAAAGTTTTGCGCTTCGCTGGGCTGAATACGTCTGGGAAACGTACTATTCTGAAAATGCACTCCCTGCAAACCGTCAGGATCCGGCTCTCGGATGTTACGTCGGAGGACACAGTTTCGGCGGAATGTGTGCTCCGATCGTTGGAGAATTTCTGGAGAAGAAAGGCGTGAAAGTTCATGCCTGCTTCCGATTCGCATGTGCAGATAAACCCAATGATATTTCCTGGAAATGGATGTTTTTAGGTCGTGCACTGAATATTTTCCCGGACGGCACGTGGCTGACGATCAAAACGTTTTGTCGTCTCCGCCTGTTTTTCACTCCCAAATACACAATGTCAGATGCTAAAAGGGAAATGTATCTGCAAATCATCGAAACTCCCGTCCGCCGCAGTTTTCATATCGTCCGTATGCTGTATAGCTGGAAACGGAGCAAAGAACATAAATTTCAGTTCCCAACGTTTTGCATTCGCGGGAAAAAGGACTCGGTGGTGCCTCCCCAAAAACGAGAAAGCGAAGTCATTCTTCCGCATGCCGGTCACGGAATGTGCCTTACGCAGGGAGCAAAGCTGAATGATTTTATTCGAAATTTCGTCATGAACACCTGAAGAAAAGCGAAAGATATGAACGCAGAATAGAATCCAAACCGTGTGTTGACCAACGCACGGTTTTTTAATGGATCTTTCAGAAAATTTTTACAAAAAGATCATCCGAAAACTGCATACTCATTCTCATCGCGATCTCCACCACTGAGACACACAGACACACACTGAATATTAAACACGAAAAGCACTAAAAAAATGGATCTTACAAAATATTTTTAAATTTTTAAAAATTCATTTGTGTCTTTTCGTGTTTTCCGCGAAATTCGCGTCAGGAATCTTCTTTTCTCCTTCCGTTTCAGCGTGTTTCTGCGCTCTCCTGCGACATCTGCGCTCTCCTGCGACTCTGCGCTCTCCTGCGACTCTGCGCTCTCCTGCGACTCTGGGCTCTCCTGCAGTTTCTGCGGATCTTCTGCGGTTTCAGCGGCCCCAAACCGCAGCTTGGATCGGTACACGTCAGTTTTCGATCTGCGTCTGCACGAGACTTTTCCCGCAGTAGATCTGGCGAAGTTTCGGTTTTTCGATCTTTCCGGTCGGATTACGCGGGATCTCGGCAAAAATGATTTTTTTCGGCCGTTTGTAACGCGGAAGTCCAGTACAGAACTCAGCGATCTGCTCTTCTGTCGCCTCCAAACCGGGCTTCAGTTCAATGATCGCGCAAGTGATCTCGCCAAGACGGGCATCCGGCAGTCCGATGACGGCCGCGTCTTTGATGGAGCTGTGCTGTCGGAGGAAATCTTCGATCTGGACCGGGTAGATATTTTCACCGCCGGTGATGATGACGTCCTTCTTTCGATCCACGAGGTAAATGAAGCCGTCGTCGTCCATCTGTGCCATATCTCCGGTGAAGAGCCAGCCGTCGGCAAGCGTTTCGGCAGTCGCTTTCGGGTCGTTGAAGTAGCACGTCATGACACCGGGCCCTTTGACCGCTAATTCTCCCACTTCACCCTGTGCTACTTCTTTCCGGTCCTCATCCACGATACGGATCTCCCAACCGTACCCCGGCACGCCGATCGCACCGACTTTGTGCGTGTTTTCGATCCCCAAATGCACACATCCGGGACCAATCGATTCGCTCAGGCCGTAGTTCGTATCGTACTGATGATCGGGGAAATACTGATGCCATCGATGAATGAGACTTGGCGGGACAGGCTGTGCGCCAATGTGCATCAAACGCCACTGCGCGAGCTGGAAATCCTCGAGTTTCACGTCGCCGCGTTCGATGGCGTCAAGAATGTCCTGCGCCCACGGAACGAGGAGCCACACGATCGTGCACTTCTCTTCCGAGACGGCCCGCAGGATCCACTGCGGTTTCACACCCCGCAGCAGGACCGCTTTGCTTCCGGCAAGGAAACTTCCAAACCAGTGCATCTTCGCGCCCGTATGGTAAAGCGGCGGAATGCAGAGAAAAACGTCCTCGCGCGTTTGCCCGTGATGCTTCTGCTCGGTGATACACGACGAAACAAGACTCCGGTGCGGGTGAAGGATCGCCTTGGGAAAACCGGTCGTTCCAGATGAAAAGTAGATCGCAGCATCGTCTTCATCTGTAAGCGGAATATCCGGCGTGTCGGCCGAAGCGTACGTAATGAGCCGGTCATAGCTTTCCGCAAAAGTCGGGCAGTTTTCGCCGACGTAGAAGAGGTACTTCACACGCGGGATCTGATCGCAGATCGATTCGATACGGCCAATGAATTCCGGCCCAAAGATCAGCGTCGTCGATTCAGAAAGGCCGAGACAGTACTTGATCTCATCTGCAGCATAACGGAAATTCATTGGAACAGCAAGCGCACCGGTACGGAGGATCCCGAAATAGATCGGAAGCCATTCCAGGCAGTTCATCAGCAAAATCGCGACTTTGTCTCCCTTTTTCACTCCGCGGCTTAGCAGCAGATTTGCGAACCGGTTCGCTTTTTCATCAAATTCCCTCCACGTCATCGTACGGCGGGAACCATCCTTTGCGGTATCCTCGATCAGCTCGTACTCTTTCCACGTGACACGGCGTTTTTCGTCGTCCTCCGGATTCAGTTCCACAAGACAGACCTCATCTCCGTAAAGCTGTGCGTTTTGGGAAAGGATTTCGGTGATCGGCATGAGAGGATCCCTTTCAATTTTTGCTTAAAGGAAAATTTCAAAAAATCAATGCCGTACATTTTACCACACTTTGCGTTTTTTCGCAAGGGGGAGCAAATAAAAGAAACCCCACTCTTTCCGACTTTCTCTGACTTTCTCTCCACAGTGTTTCGGAAGCAGGGTTTCGGAAGAGGGGCCATCCGGGAACTGCGTACCAGTTTCACCACTGAATTTTACCACTGAAGACACAGAGTTCACTGAAAGATACTGAGAGGAAACACGAAAAAATGCGAAATACACCAAAAGGCTCTTAAAAATATTTTAAATCTTTCGTGTCTTTTCGTGTTTTCCGTGAAATTCGTGTCAGGGCGCGTTCACTGCCTTTTTTCCTCTTTTCTTTCTTTTCAGTGTGTTTCTGCGTTTCTTCTGTGCACTCAGTGGTAAAAATCGCGGTCCGGGCCGGAGTGCACTTTCCGGAAGAGCCCGGAAGAGCCCGTAAGAGACGCGTCAGGGCCGCTCCAAATACGCTGTCCCGCATGGAATGCAGGATTTTTTTTCCGTAACGTCAAAAAACCTGCTCCGGCCCCTTGACAGAAAGGGATACCTTGGGTAAAATTAAAGTGAGATTTCCGTTTTCCGATCCAAGAGGCAAAAAAATGAAAATAGCCCCCTACACATCCGAAGATTTTGGGGTAAATCCCCTGATGTTTTATTACGAAGTTACTCGCGCCTGCGACCTTCAGTGCAAACATTGCCGTGCCAGTGCCCAGCATGATGCGGCTCCGGATGAACTCACGCATGAACAGTCGAAGCTGCTCATCGATCAGGTCGCCTCTTTTCCGCGCAAGCCGAACATGTGTTTCACTGGCGGCGACCCGTTAAAACGCGCCGACATTTTTGACCTTTTGAAGTACGCAGTTTCCAAGGGGATCACGACGGCACTGACTCCTTCTGCCACGCCGCTGGCAACGTTTGACGCTTTCCGAAAAGCCAAAGAAGCCGGAGTTTCTGCCATTGGGATCAGCCTGGACGGTGCGGATGCCGAGACGCATGATTCTTTCCGCGGTTTCGAGGGCAGTTTCGCGCAGACGATGGAAATGCTCCGATTCGCCGCGGAACTCGATTTTCCCGTTCAGATCAACACTTCCATCACGAAGCGGAATTTCCAGCAGATCGACCAGATAGCAGACCTGCTCGAAAGCCGCGGCATCGCCATGTGGTCCGTCTTTTTCCTCGTCCCGGTCGGACGCGGCATCGAGGAACAGCGTATCGCGCCGGAAGAGTACCGCCAGGTCTTTGAACGGCTCTGGACACACGCACAGACGAAACCGTACAGCGTGAAGACGACGGAGGCGCCGTTCTATCGCCGATTCGTTCTTGAACACGGAGGCGACCCGCTCGCTGCCCCCAAAAGCCACTCCCAATTCGCCGCAAACATGAATCGCGCTCCGCATCGTCACGGCAGCCGTGCTCCGCTGGGAATTACCGACGGCCGCGGCATCATGTTCGTCGCGCATAATGGGATCATTTACCCGGCCGGTTTCCTGCCCGTCGAATGCGGACAGTTCCCGAATGTTTCTGTCGTGGAAACGTACCAGAAACACCCGGTTTTCCGTCAGCTTCAGGATCCAGACCAATACCATGGCATCTGTGGTGTGTGCAAAGACAGACACATTTGCGGCGGTTCCCGTGCCCGAGCATTTGCGCTGACCGGCGACTACCTCGGCCCGGAACCGGACTGTTTTTTTGAGAACTGAAATTCCGCCCCAAATGCGCCAAAATGCGCAAAGAAACACCGAAATGCACATTAAACATCCAAAATTAATTGTATTATCCCGCCATAATTAGTTTAAATTGAAAGGAAAGACCAATGCGCCATTGGATCCAAAGTATTTTGTTCACGTTCGCGGCATTTTTTGCTGTGGCGGTTTTTGCAGTGAAGACATTCGCGGCGCCGATTCCGGAACCCGGCCTTCTGGAAGAGCTTACGCAGCGTTCGAAAGAGCTTGCGCCGATGCTTTCGGAAGATTTCTGCATCCTTCCGTCCATCTCGGACCGTGCGTTTTGGGAAGAGCTTTCCCAAAAACCGCAGTACCGCAAGGTAATTTCGACCGTCGAAAAGGAAATGAAGACGCCGGTCGCCGTGGTTCCGGATGAACTTTACCTTCAGTTCACGCAGAACGGCAACCGAACGAACTACCAGAATGCGTACAATCGGCGCAATTCCGGACTGAACCGCGCGGTGCTTGCCGAGTGTTTTGAAAATCAGGGACGTTTCATTCCGCGGATCGAAGAGCACCTGAAAGCGTTTTTCGCGGACCGCAGCTGGGTCCTTCCGGCACATGACCGCAATCTCAACAATTTCAACGGACGCTACGATATTGACCTCGCATCGAGCAACATTGCATGGAATCTGGCGACCATCGGCAAGATCCTCGGCGACCGTCTTTCCGAAGACGTCCGCAAGGAACTGGACCGTCAGCTGGAACTCCGCTGCTTCATTCCATTCCGCACGCACATCGAGACTGGAAAACCGCATCTCTGGTGGGTCCGCGGCATCAATAACTGGAATGCAGTCTGTCTCGCAGGCGTCACCGGCGCAGCTCTCACGCACATCGAATCGAAAGAGGAACGCGCATGGTTCCTCGCAGCAGCTGAGAAATTCATCCAGCGTTCCAATCTCGGATACACAGACGACGGATACTGCACGGAAGGCGTCGGATACTGGTGCTACGGCTTCGGCCACCATGCGCTGCTTTCCGAGACCGTGCGGCGCGCGACGAATGATAAAATTCAGATCCTTGACCAGGAAAAGCTCCGTAAAGTCGCCCTTTACGGCTTCACGATCGAGATCCTTCCCGGTTTCTCCCCGAGTTTCGCCGACTGCAGCATGACGGCCGTCCCGACGCGCAGTCTTCTTGGATTCCTGAACCGATACTATGGATTCCACCTGGACAACTACGAGTTCACGCTCCCCGAACAGGGACAGAATCTCTGCAATCTTGGTGTTTTCGGTACGGATCTTCCGCCGCAGCTGACGAAAGATTCTGCGGGGTACGCTCCGAAATTCGGCAGTGTGAAAGAAATGCAGGATCCCATTTCCAACCGCACGTGGTTCCCATCCGCACAGATCCTGATCCTGCGTCCGGAAGGCTGGAAATCGACGCTGACGAAAGTCTCGGACAAAAAAGTGCTTGCCGAGTCAGTCGCCGCACTTGACGGTTTCGCCGTCGCGATGAAGGGCGGACACAATGCGGAACAGCATAATCACAATGACGTCGGAACGTACGTCCTGCTCTACCGCGGCAAACTTCCGGCACTCGACCTCGGAGGCGAAGTCTACACACGCCGCACGTTCAGCAAAGACCGTTACGTCAGCGACGTTCTGAACTCGTGGGGACACAATGTGCCGGTCGTCGCAGGCCAGCTTCAGAAAACGGGTGCGCAGTACGCCGCAACGGTGAAGAAGACCGACTTCGGTACGGACGAAGAGTCGCTCGTTCTGGAATACTCTGCCGCCTACGCTGTTGCCGCGTGCAAGGAACTGACGCGTAAATTCACCTACTCGCGCACAGAAGTGAAATTCTCGGTGGAAGATTCCGTCACGTTTGACACTCCCCAGACTTTCGAAGTGCCGATGGTGACCATTCAGAGCTGGAAACGCGATGGAAATACCGTCATTTTCGGTGAAGGCAAAGATGCTGTCCGAGCAGAGATCGAAGTAACTGCCGACGGAACCGTTTCGAATGACTGGACACTGACGAATTCCGGTTTCGAGGCCGATTTCAGAGCACGCGACATTGCCCGGCGTATTGGGATCGTCCTGAACGAGCCGGTAAAGAATGCGTCAGTCAGGATCACCTACGTTCCGGTAGAAAAATAAATTGCCGAAAGGCAGATCCAGACTGGAGACCACACCGCGAGCAAAATGTTTCAGCCGCAACTGGTCTTCAGTCCCCAAAAACCTTAATTTTTTGACCCCATGCGTCGGTAAATGTCGGCGCTAGACCTTTTTTGAGAGATTTGGTCCTCGCGAGTCTCGTCTCTTTCGGACCGGTTTCAGGAGTGAGTTTTTCGTGTTTACGTACGTTTTGAACATCATGTCGGATGACCATCCGGGCATTATCGCGGCCGTGACCTCGGCAGTGGAAGCACTTAACGCCAATATTGAATCGAGCAGCCAGACCGTACTTGGCGGTTTCTTTACGCAGATCATGATCGTGACCATTCCGGAAGACATTGCTCCGGAAGACCTTCAGAAACACGTTTTGGAGCATACTGCGAAGTCATGCAGGATCGACGTCTCTGTACGCAGAACGACTGCGGATTCCCTCTCTTCTGAAAACAAAGCAGAACGTTTTGTTCTGACTGCGTTTGGAAAAGACCAGCCGGGTGTCGTTTGCCGTTTCAGCGAGTATCTCTCTGACCATGAGATGAATATCCTGGACATGTACGGCTACCGCCAAAAAAATACGGACGGCGATGTGCAGTTTTTCCTCACCGCCCAGGTCGAGATCCCGACGAAATGGAACCTCGCACTCCTCCAGTGTGACCTTCAGAATCTCGGAGAGGACATCAATTTTACCGTCGTTCTCCAGCACGAAAACATCTTCACGGCTACCAACCGCGTTCGCTATCGCTAAGGTCACCCCGATGCTAAGGTCACCCGGCATTCAGACAGTCTGACGAGTGATCTGGAAGACATGCAGGAGACCCGCTGTGCCGATGCAGCGGATCTCCTGTTTTCATTTCAGCGTGCCTCAGTTTCCGCAGCCGCAGTCGGAAGTCTTGTACGTTGTGTTCCCGACGGAATTCCAGCTGGAACCAGCCCACGAATTTCCATAGCCGTAGTTATTCCACGCACCATAATTCGAATAGCCAGAGTAACCGGAGTAACTCGAGTATGCAGGATAAGCAGTACGGTACGGCATAGTCCAGCGAGCCTGACGCAGAGCACGACGGCAGAAGATACCGCAATGACGCCGTACGGTCACGCACGTCGTACCGGTCTCGCAGCACGGAACACTGCACGGATCACAGCTCGTGACGCAATTGATGGCTTCGCTTTCCGTACATTCCGAATCGCTCGTAACGCACGTCATCGCTCCACTCTCCGTGCAGCACGGTTCACAAAAAGAAACCGGTCTCCAGTTTGAGCAGCAGCGCGTTCGCCAGAAATGCTTTCTAAAAAAACGGCAGCGCGGCGCACAAAAATCACTCTGACCGCACGAGCAGCATTTCGTCATGCAGGGATCACAGCAGTTCTGCTCAAAGTTTCGGCAGCAGTTTCCGAGACGGCATCTGCGGTACGGAACGTTCCACCCTCCATTTTCACAGTACGGCACACATGCCGACTCACGGGAAATGGGCGCTCCCCCATCTTCAGTGTCCGTGAGGATCTGATCTTCAGCCTCATCCACCGTCTCACTTACCGGCTCATTCGCTTCCGCATCCACACCATTTTCACTCACGGAGTCATTTTCCAGCACCGTGGCGCGCTCACGCTTCATTTCCTCATCCGAAACGGTCTCATTCACTGATTTCGAAAATCGCTCCGTTTCAGTGACCGTTTCCGTCACATTTTCTTTTCGTACTTCATGCGTCATTCCGCCATTTTCATACGTACCAGTCCCTGGTCTCAGGACTTCATCGCGAATGATCTCCTCCTTCACGATACCGTCTGTATGGACTTCGCTTCCGATCGGCGGATCCGTTACGACAGAGGTCGGCGTACGCCCGGACAGACGCCTCATCTTCATCCCGGAATAGTCCGAAGAATCAGCCAGAACCCAATTCGCGGTTCCCGCCAGTCCCAGCAGAAAAAACAGACAGCTCACAGCAAAACTCTTTCTCATTTTCTTTCCTTCCTTAAAAGAAGACACGAAGCCGGCGTTTCGTTTCCCGGCACCTCCCTGATCTCCGCCAGCTATCAGGTCTAGGAGATCCAAGGACAGGAAAACCGGTCGGAACGCCGAAACCAAACTCACTCGGGGACGAGACAAAAAAATTGGCGGTGCTCATCTCGATGCCCGCCAATATTTTAGCTTCCGCGTCAATTTAGGAAGAAGATCCTATTTTCCGGAACACGCCTGCGCAGTCAGTTAAACCCGATTCTTTAGCGCGATTCCCGGTAATCATACTTCGGATTCCGAATGTCGAAATCCTGATCGGTAAGTCCAGCATTCAATTTCAAATTCCGGTACGTGTACTCCTCCATCAATGGGAAATCGCCATTTTTCCCCCAACCCCAGGAAACGTAACGGATCGGAATATTCAGTTCACGATCAACATAAATGTGCGCTTTGCAGAAAAGCACATCCTCACGCCGCTTCAGATTCAGGACCTCGATGCAGACACAAGCGCGACCCGCGACCTCCGCTTCAAAATAGTTCACAGAAAAAGAGTCTTTCTGAATGTTGACTTCTCCCACCTGAATGAGCTGGCGTGCAAGATTCAGCACTCCAAAATCTGTAATGGGATGAAGATTTCCCTTCATGGCAAGCCGACTCGTCGGAGACAGACTCATGGTCCCCGCAAGTGCTTCGAGACCGACTCCATGAGCAAGAAGATTTCCGGAATTGGCATTTTCCACAAAAATCACCTCGCGCCCGCAGATGCGCCGGGGAGCCATAAATTTCATGTAGACACTGAATGGTTCGTGACGCACTTTTGCTTCGATGGTCTCTTCTTTACCGAGGATCCCATTGATCCGTTCCCGTTTCGTAATCGTGCACGTATAGTCGCGGACTTCGGCCTGCATAAACTGCGCAGACTCCTCCGCCCAACGCATCGGAGCGAGAAGCGGATGCTCGCCCGTTTTCGACGCAAGGACCGAATGACTCATGGACGAGTCGTTCATCGCGATTTCGATCGGAGCAGCCGGTGCTCTCGGTGTGTCCTGTGCAGAAGTCCCCGCCTCTGCCGGATCCTGAACCAAAGTACCGTTCTGTTCCGAAGAAACTTCCATCGTTCCGGACTTAGAACGAGGCTGCGCTTCATTCGTTCCGTCGATCTGTCCACGACTCTGTACGACTTCCGGCTCGACATCCATCTCAAGAAGCACTTCAAGAGACATTTCATCTGAAACCAATTCAGCATTTACTTCATCCAGTCCGCCGCCTGCCGCGGGCAAGACAGAACCCAGAAGCAGTGCAGACACACCAAAAGTATGAAAAGCAACTTTCCCCATCATATCGTGGAAGGCCATGAAAAATCCTTTCCTCTCATTTCCCCAAAATACAAACTGTAGTGAATAGAAAGTGTATCGAAAAAAAGTCTTGCGGACTCAAGAAAAGTTTCTGCTGTCGGCGAAAATTTTCCATTTTTCCTGTTTTATCCAAGAAACAAAAAAAGCACAAAATTCCGTCACTTAAGAAAAGCTCGCCCCGTAGGAAATATTTTTGCACAGAAAAACTCATCGGACCTCCAACCTCCCTTGAACGGCCATCTCCCCCTCCCTGTTCTCGAAAATCGGCACTCTTTTTTCGGGGAAATTCTCCGGATTCCGTTCTTTTGATGAATTTACTCGGAGTCTTCCACCTTTTCAAGTTCCAGGCCGCTGAACCGAAGAGCGTCCTGGAGCATGACGAAAGTTTCCTGTGCATTTTCCGCGACACGCACACGCAAGATCGGTTTCCAGTACATCCCGCGGCCGGGTTCACCCCAGCTTCGGATCTTTTTCTGAATGGCGGCAGCGAGTGCTTTGGCGGTCTGATTCGGCGTCGTGACGGAGATCGTGACCGGTGCTTCATCGAGGATCCCTTTCAAAACGAGCGTTTCGGCATGGCATTCAAGCGGGACGGGGCGATTCAGGGATGAAAGCGTCGGCCGATAGTTCTCCAGCGCCCAGTTCTGACCTTCGCTGGAAGCTACGCACACAGAGATGGAATCCGAGTCCGCCTGAACCGAACCGCCAACTCGGCCGTCCGAGTTCAACGCAGCTGCTTCACCGGAGCCATTCGCTGCGTCACTCTGCAAAGCGTCACTCTGCAAAGCGCCACTCTGCGGGACCGTAGCCCACTGCGAAAGATCATGTGCCGCACTGACGGTCACGTTCTGTCCCGGTGCCGATCCTAATGCGATCCTAGGATCCAACGCGGTTTCGGCTGGTACTCCGTCCGACGCATCAGCAGACGATGGCTCTGCAGGCTGCGGAAGTGCATGCGTTCCGTTCGTACCGACCGCACCGGAAGTCTCAGCGATTTCGGAAAATTCTGCCTCATTCGCCAATGGGTCAGAAGCTCCCATCCTGCTTCCACTCTGACTTTGACCGTTTGGAGTCCCCGCTGCCAGATTCCGTCCAACGGGACTTTCCGCATCCAAGTAAACGGGCACGGCTCCTCCGGGAGTCGCGCGATAGGCGACTTTTCCTCTTTTTCCGCCTCCGTAATGAGAAAGCGTCGGAGCCTGAGCTGCGATCTGGCGTTGACGCACTCTCGCAGAGTGGATCGCACGCACCATTTCAGCTTTGAGATTTTCATCATTCGGCGGATAGGCGATCGGCATATTCTCTTCCACCAGTTCGTAGCCGAATTCTGTTTTCCAAGACTGGAGCGATGCCCGGACACGGTAAAGAAAGAGGATCCCGCTCGGACGCACGATCAGCAGCGGGTAGGGTTCCTGCTCGTTTTCCGACGTTTCCTGGAAGACTCCATTTTTCAAAAGATACTGCCGTTTAGCACTGAGTGCCATTTCCAACGGATTTTCCATGGAAAGCGTCCCCTCAAAATCAATGGCGTTCAAACGCAGATTTTCCGGCATGAGCCACGCACCATCCTCACGGCATTCCACATACATGGGGTATCTGCGCGTCCCATTCGGACCAGGATGCGGCAGGATCGCGTAAGAACCGTTCTGATCTTTCGCCTGATTCTCTTCTTTTTCCACCGATTCCTGAAGTTCTTTTACTCTCTTCTCAAAATCTGCGATCTGACGCCGGATCTCTTCCGGATCCCGTTCCGCCTCCGTTCCGCCCATCTTCTCAAATGCCTCTAAAAGCGTCTCGACTTCCTTCATGAGCCGGTTTCGGTTTTCCTGTGTGGCCCCCAGCGCGATACGAGCAGTCTGAGCCTCTTTTTCGACCTGTGCGCGGGCAGCTTTCAGCTCTTCAAGCCTCCAAACCTCCTGAGCGGTCCGATTCCGTATCTCTTCGAGCTTCTGCTGAAGTTCTTCATCTGAAAATTTGGCGAGATCCCCTTCCTCTTTGAGACGCAAAGCGTGTGCCGACTCCAAAGCTTTCCTTTTCTTTTGAAGGAGCGCTCTTTTTTCCTGGACGCTAACGCCCTCTGCACTCACATCTTTTCCTACGGTCCCAGAATCGGCATCCGCTGTCCCCATTCGCAGCGTCTCCGGATGCGGAAGGGCAGAGGTCTCCGTCTCCGGATCGACGGAAGCGGCAGTAGACTCGGCGATCATTTCTTGAACCAGTTCATCCGCACTAAGCTGTGCATGACGCGCAATGATCAGCAAAACTGAAATGAGTGCCCCCATCGTGCAGAGCAAAACCGCAAGAAAAGGAAAAAGCGAGACCGGATTTCCTGCGGTTTCCCTGTTTCTACGGCTTTGATAGCAACTCATTTTGGCTTCCTAGTCTGCTCTGAAAATGGGGTGAAGTTTACAAAAAAAGTTTACACTAAAACACGGGGATCAAACCTGCTTCCGGTTTGCTTTCACTTCCTCGAGCCACTGCGCAAGTATAGAAACCGCATTGGAAAGCTGAGAGACCGTCCGCTCAAAATCACGCGCGCCCTGAAGGGTCGAGAGATTCTGCGCAAGTACATTTTCCATCTTCACGATCTTATCCCCGGCTTCCGACATCTGGAGACCGGCATTCGCCATTCTCTCTGTGGAGCTGGCGACGTTCTCCAGCTTGGAAACAGAAAGTTCCACGACCGCGCCAAGTTCCACGATCTTCTGATTGCACTGGGAAAGGATCGAATTATTCTGCGCAAAGTAATCCACATTCTGACGCATCGCCTCCTGAAGGATCTCGCACTGCTCACTGAGTGCCTTCTGCACATCCTTCAGTTCCGCGACGTGGCTCATCCACTGAAGCGTGATCGTATTTTTCAGCAATTTCTCCAATTCCAGCGAGATCTGCATCCCGATCGACGTGCAGCACTGGGAAACCATCTTCTCCGAAGCACGTTCAAATGCATTTTGGAGAGAATCTGCCATGACGGCTCCAACGGATTCAAGACGCCGGGTCCATTCAACTTCCACATTCCGAAAAGACTCCTCCCAGATCGCACTCTGACGCTTCATCTGCTGTTCAAGCTGCGCAGAAAGTTCCTCTCCGTGCGCCTTCACGGCACGAACGATCCCCTCCGGAGAATCGGAGTATTCCTCAAATCGGCCGGCGAGTTCACGATTGGCTTGCTCATCGACACAGTTCAGAAGGCGATGTTCCAGTTTCTCGACAAAGAACTGAAAAAACATCAACACGATCGAAAAACTCAGCGCCAGAGCCGTCGTGTCGAACGCAAAACTCAAATCCGCGATCATCTTTGGAAGCGTAGTTTCCGTGTCGGAAAGATTCCCTCCAAGACCGCCGATAGCGAGCGTGATCCCCATGACCGTTCCGAGAAATCCGAGGATCGGGATCGCCCAGATGATGACGCGAATGAAAGAGTAGCTCTGCCCCATACGCGCTGCATCCAGATCCGAAAGATACTTCATCTCATCACTGAATCCATGTGCAGAATCGTTCCGAACGACAAAATCGAGCGACGCCTTCAGACGCTGAATGAAGTAGCCGTTCGCGACCTTTTCGGGGATCTCATTCAATTTCTCAGCCATCTCACGCGCATTTTCCGGTGTGAAAAAACCAGATCCCGGCTTCGGGAAAAAGGTTTCCGAGGACGCTTCCTGCTTCGCGATCCACCCCATCTGAAAACGGATCTCCGCCAGCTTGAACGCTAGGGCGCTGAATCCAATGAAAAACATCAGGATCTCAACGAACGGAATGGAAAGGACCTCGCCTTTTGCAGAGATGAAGTAGTGCGAGATCGCCTCGACCTGCAAGATCCGAGTCAGAAGCAGCGAATAGAAGATCCCCGTGAGGCCGATCCCCCAGAAAATTGGCGAGTTAACGAATTTGGAAAATTTTGAGGCACCCATACTCCGGCTCCTGCGTGTGCTGGCACAAAAAATGAATCGATTCACCGGGAGGATACACGATTTCACGAGATCCGTCAAGTCCATTAATAAAAAAAGATCCTTAATGAAAAAAATCCTTCCAGAAAATACATACTGCGCCATGGCTCGGTTTTTCCTGCTTGGCTGGGCTGGTACATAGTTACCGAATGGACCTTCTTTTCCACCTGCCCGATTTTAATTTTGCATTTTTTTCCCCGCACACACTTGACTCGAATGAAAAACCGGGTAAAATAGAATCAAATCATTTCAGACCGTGCGAAGACACCGAAAACCAGCGGTTCCCCGCATCAAAAAAGCAGGACCATTTCGCAGAAAAAACAAAATTCCAAAAGGAAGATCATGGGTTCCAAAAGGCAGATTTTCATTTTGCTGTTCCTCCTTTCCGTCACGGCGATCTTCGTCGTGCTCGGAGCGGTCCGTACACACACGGCCCCGCGGCTCGTGCAGTTCGAAGGAGAGACGATGGGGACCGTTTGGCACGTGACCATCAAGGCAGACTCCAACACTCCGATCGATCCGCCGACCGCTGAAAAGATCCAGTCGGCACTCGAAGAAGCTCTCAAAGCCGTGGATTTCCGAATGTCCACGTGGAAGGAGTTTACCGAACTTTCTCGTCTCAATGCACAGACGGACATTTCGGAGGACTTTCCGCTTTCGCCGGAGCTGGCGTTCGTGATGGCGAAGGCTCTGGAAGTTTCCCGCAAGACCAGCGGCGCGTACGACGTGACGATCGGTCCACTGGTGAACCTCTGGAAATTTGGGCCGACGCGCGGTGATTCTGAAATGCCGGAGATCCCGTCCCCGGAAGCGATCGCTGACGCAAAAGCGCAGATCGGCTGGGAGGCACTTGAGATCGTCTCCAGTTCACCGGACAAAAAAGCACTCCGGCGTACCAAAACCGGCCTAAATGTGGATCTCTCCAGTATCGCAAAAGGCTACGGCGTCGATCAGGCGGTGAAAGCCCTGGAAACGTTCGGCTTCGAAAATTTCATGGTCGAAGTCGGCGGTGAAGTGTACGCACGGGGCACAAATCACCTTGAAAAACCATGGCGCATCGGGATCGAACTGCCGATTCCCGACTCCAACCTGATTTTCGGTGCCGCGGAACTCTCCGGAAAGGCTCATACCGGACAAGCTCTCGCCACCTCGGGAGACTACCGGAACTTCAAGCTCGAAAACGGACGCCGGCGTTCGCACATCATCGATCCGCGGACCGGCTATCCGGTAGAACACGCCCTCGTTTCCGTTTCGGTCCTGGCGCAGGACTGCATGACGGCGGACGCCTGGGCGACGGCCCTGATGGTCCTTGGCCCGGAAGAAGGCAAACGTGCCGCAAGACGCGAAAATCTCTGGGTCCTTTTCCTCATTCAGGATGGCCAAAAGATCCGCTCCGAAAGCGTAGACTTCCCATGCACGCTGAATCCGTATCTGGACGAGACACGTGTCCTGAAAGAACCTGCGCCGCCGACGCCGCCTCAAATTTGGACCAGTCCCCTTAAACTGGATTGACCCCCAAGGATCAGTCTGCTGCGCGAAAGCTGAAAATCAAAACTCGAAACAGAAAGGACCTCCCCAAATGAAGACCCTGCTCATCACGATCGCGATCGCGGTCGGAATGTTTCTCTTTTTCTTCTTCTCGATCGGTTTTTCGCACCTGATCGGGCGGCGGAAGATGATGTGCTCGTGCGGACGGGCGCGCGCCATGGAAAAAGAGCGTGAGGCCATCATCAAAAAAATCAAAAACATTGAGGAAGTCGCGGACAAAACGCAATTCCGTGTCGATCACTGACTCATCCGCGTTGCCCACGGACTCATCCTCGAAACCGTTCGGCCCGGATGCACTTTGAGACCGTACAGATCGGAAATCCTGAAAAATGACTCGAAACCTGAAAAAGCTCCTCCTTGAAACCGCAGAAGGAAACCATCGGCTGACGAAAGACGAGGCACTCACCCTTTTTCACTCCGCAGACCTGGCACTGCTGGGACTTGCGGCACAGAAAATGTCGCGCCGTCTGCATCCGGAAAACTACCGCACGTACAATGTGGACCGAAACATCAACTACACGAACGTCTGCGAGTGCCGATGCCGGTTCTGCGGATTTTCATGCGACGCGGAGGATCCGGAAGCATACGTCATTTCGCGGGACGAAATGTTTCGGAAGATCGATGAAACGATGGAACTCGGCGGAAATCAGATCCTGCTGCAGGGCGGTCTGAATCCCCAGCTTCGGCTCGAGTGGTTCGAGTCGCTCTTCACGGCGATCCGCGAGCGTTACCCGGCACTCAACATTCACGGTCTGAGTGCGACAGAAGTCTGGTATCTCGCCCGGCTGGAAGGAATTTCGATCGAGGAAGTCCTCCACCGTCTGCGAGCGGCCGGCCTCGGCACGATTCCCGGAGGAGGCGCAGAGATTTTGGACGATGAGGTCCGTGAAAAAGTCAGCCCTAAAAAAATCAGAACCGACGACTGGCTCCGCGTCATGCGTCTCTGGCACGAAATGGGCGGAAACTCGACCGCGACCATGATGTTCGGTCACGCAGAAACGTACGCTCACCGGACGGCACATCTGGAGCGCATTCGTGATCTTCAGGATGAAACTCACGGCTTCACGGCCTTCATCTCGTGGACCTACCAGCCGTTTCGTGAGTTCTCGGCAAAGAAAGTCGGCACATTCGAGTACCTGAAAACGCTCGCGATCGCGCGGCTCTTTCTCGACAATGTGCCGAACATTCAGGCAAGCTGGGTCACGCAGGGAATGCGGATCGGTCAGCTCGCGCTCGCGTTTGGCGCAAACGACATGGGGAGTCTCATGATCGAGGAAAACGTCGTCGCTTCCTGCGGCACCGTCTTTCACGCGACGGAACAGGAACTCCGCTCCGTCATCCGAAACGCCGGTTTCGAGCCGAAAAAGCGAAACGTTTTCTATCAGCTTATGGAGTAAAAACGCAGAGTCAACCAAACGCAGAAACCACCAAAAGAAAAGAGGAAAACCATGGCAAAAACCTGGGCGATCGGCGACGTACACGGATTTTCGCTGGCACTGTGCCGCATTCTGGACAGGATCGAACCGCAAAAAGACGATACGATCGTGATGCTCGGCGACTACATTGACCGCGGTCCCGATTCCCGCGGTGTGATCGACCGGCTTCTGCGTCTCCGTTCCGAGTGCCGGCTCGTGACACTCCGCGGAAACCATGAAGCGATGCTCCTTGAACTGCTCGAACGCGAACAGAACGGCCAGGCAAACGACTCGTTCTGGAAACGGATCTTCGGAAAAAAATCGAAATTCCTCCGCAGCGACTGGCTCGACCTTGGCGGGAGACAGACTCTCTCCTCCTACGGTCCGCTCACAACACGGATCTCCCAGCTTCCGGAACCGCATCTCCAATTCCTCGCGGAAACCGTCCTCTACCATGAGTCGCCGACCGCCAATTTCACCCACGCGGCGTACATTCCGGAGCTGGAGATGAGCGAACAGCCGATCCAGGCGCTCCTCTACCACCGACTGCGCGTTTCGATACCAGCCCCGCACTTTTCGGGAAAGACTTTCTACGTCGGACATTCCGCACAGAGAAGTGGAAACATTTTAGACGAAGGGCACATCATCTGCCTCGACACGTGTCTCTACGGCGGCGGCTGGCTGACCGCGCGTGAGATCGAGTCCGGAGAAACGCTCCAGCTGGACGCAGCTGGAAGACCCCGTTCCTGAAATACATTTTCCTTCTGAAAAAACCTCACGATCCCGGTCCACTCTCACACGGAGACCAGACCGAAATGGTGAGGTCTTCTGATTTTCATCCGGCAGCAGGCTGCCCGTTTTCGTTAGGCACCAAACCGGCAAGGCAGCACTAATTCTGCTTCACGCACTTTTCCGCGATTTCGTGGATCTCGAAAAGATTCAGCTTTCCTGTCCCAAGAAGCGGGATCGCGTCGACCTGGAAGTACGCATCCTTCCCCGGGATCCAGAGATTCGGGACTTTCATTTCTTTCAGTTTTTCCGAGATCTCATCAAGCGAACAGGTCAACTCGGTATAGAGGACCACCAGACGCTCACCCTTTTTCGGGTCAGAGACCGACGTGACGCAGATCTTCGGCTCTTCCTCCGCTTTATTGCCAAGAACTTCATTCAAAAGATCTTCCAGCCCCTCATGCGGGACCATTTCCCCGCCGATCTTCGCAAAACGGCTCATGCGCCCGGCAATGAAGAGGAAATTATCCTCATCCATCCGCACGAGGTCTCCCGTGCAATACCAGCCGTCCTTGATGACTTCCGCGGTCTTTTCCGGCTCGCCATAGTAGCCTTTCATGACATTATTGCCCTTGACCCAGGCCATCCCGACTTCATTCACGCCGCACGGCTCACCCGTTTTCAGATCCAAGATCTTCACCTGGATCCCCGGCATGGGAAATCCGACCGATTCATCTTTCGAGAGCGGCCCTGCCCACCCGCGCAGATTACGCGACTCCGGCACGTTTGCCGCAATGACCGGCGCGGTCTCTGTGATGCCGTACCCCTGAGTCGGCCGAATGCCAAAGCGGTTCTCATACTCATCCGCCAGCTCTTTCGTACAGCGTTCACCTCCCGTGATGACTAGCTTCACCGAAGCCAGATCTTCCCGTTCCATACGGCGCGCATACGTTCGAAGGAAGGTAGGAGTCCCCAGAAACATCGTCGGTTTGTACTTGCGGCAGAGACGCTGGATCGGACGGTACTCAAGCGGCGAAACATGATAAAAACCCGACAGACCGCGCGTCAAGACCGTCCAAAGAGGCCCGGTAAATCCAAAGGAATGGAAGAACGGCAGTGCACCGAGCATACTGTCCCCGGACGTCACAGTGAAACCATAAAGATCTGCAAAACACTTAATGTTGCCCGCAATGTTTCGGTGCGAAAGCATCACACCGCGCGGCATCCCCGTCGAACCGGACGTAAAAAGGATCGTCATCGTATCATCCGGATCTAGACAGTCCAGCCCCAGCTTTCGGAAGATCGTCGAAACCGGCATCATCGCAAGCGAAAGTGCGCACACTTTGTCCCACGCCGTGACGCTCGCCTTCACATCTTCCAGAAAGATCACGTCGCATTCCGGCTCGAAATTGAATTTCTCCAGCACCTTCCGGCTCGTGATCAAATGGCGGATCCCAACCTTTTTGATGCACCGATTCAGCACATCCGGACTCACCGTGTAGTTCAGATTCACCGTCACGCGAGAATCCATCGTCAAAGCGGCATTCGCAAGTACAGACGGAACGCATGGAGGAATGAGCAAACCGACATTTTTCTCATCTGCAGCGAGAAGACTGCGAAACTTGCGGCGAAGAACCAGCGCGGCAACAAGCGCCTTAAATCCCTTCAACTCCGTCTGAAGGTCCGCGATCACCATTTTTTTCGCACATTCCGTCTTCCAAAAACGGATCATTGCGCGAACCGGCATCTCATCGAAACTCGGCTCTTCATAAACGGCTCCCACCAATTTCAAATCGACCATAAAATCCTGCTCCTGCAAAAAACATAATCTGCGGTTCTGCCGTTTCCGTCTAAATTCTAAAAACGACCTCTTTTCCACACCATACTATACAGGAAATCCAAAAATTTTCAATCGTTTTCAGGCCTGAAAAACAAACTTTTACACAGATTTTACATTCGGTCGAAAAAAACAGTGAGTTTGAGCAGTCAGCTAAATCGACTCACCCGCAAATTACCTCAAAATTCAGCGGCATTCTCAACATTCTGCAGCCAAAAACACGTGATCTCCTTTAGCTCATCCATCATCGAAGGGCTTTGATCCATCGTCTGCACGTACACAAAATACGTGAAAAGCCCCGCCCGGATCGCACGCAGCATCGCAAAACAAGGAAGATCCAGATAGAAAAAATCCAAATCGAATCCATCCAGCTTCACGTCGCCATAGAGATCGACTGCCGTGGAGATCTCCATCCCTTCATACTCCTTCGAAAGCGTCTCGATCGATTCCTTCAGCAGCTCTTCCGGCTCAACAAAATGCGGACGGCGCGTCAAAGACCAAAACGCTCCGTTCGGCGAATAGAGCGTCACGTCGTGCAGATTCTCCTCACTGTACTCCAGCTCCCACTCGTCCGGATACTCCAAACAAAATCCATTCTCCGTAAATTTCGCCATCTCTCCGCCTCCCATCGATTTAAAATAAAAAAATCCCCGCCGCGAAACTCACGACGGGGCCTTTGTGATCCTATTTCGTCAGAGCGGCTTTCGCCATGTTGACGACCTGCTCGAAACCAGCAGCATCGTTGACTGCCATTTCAGCCAACATTTTGCGGTCAAGCATGATGTCCGCCTTCGCAAGACCGGCAATGAATTCACTGTAGCGAATTCCAAGGGCACGGCACGCAGCGTTGATGCGGATGATCCACAGCGAACGCATGCTGCGTTTCCTGACTTTACGGTCACGGAACGCAAAAACACCAGCGCGAATGAGCGTTTCCTGAACCGTACGGGACATGTTCCGACGACCGCCGCGGAATCCCTTCGCCTTTTTGAGCATGCGTTTCTTAGCTTTTGTGCGCGCGGCACCATTCGTAGTACGCATTGAGTTTTTCCTTTTCTGAAAATTTTCTACTTGACGAACCCAAGGTCCTCTTCCTCTTTCCGTCCTCGAAAATCGAAAGAGCGTTCACTCCTACCCGATTCGTTGAAAAATGGCCTGAATCTCTTCAAACCGGTCTGCATTGGAACAGAAATCAATAGCTGCCGCCGCAAAGAGCAACAGTGATGCGTTTCACTTCGGATTTACCGATGACGGTCGTACCGCGAAGCTGACGGCTACGTTTCTGGGACATGCGCGACGCAAGGTGGCTGGTGCCGGCCGAGCGGTGCATGGGTTTTCCATTTGCAGAAAGACGGAAACGTTTTTTCGTTCCTTTGTGAGTCTTAAGTTTCGGCATAATTCACTCCTTTCTACAGTCACTAATAAAAAATAGTGCGTTTATTATAGTACACCGCGCGTTTTTTGCAAGGGGGACCTTAACTTTTTTTCCAAAATATTTCCTTTTTTTCATTTTTTCACCGCCAATTCCTTCCTTTTTTCTCGATTTCTTAAAATTAACTCTAGTGAAACTTTGACGATTCCGATGACTTAAACGATACTAGATATTTTTCCAATTTTGATGATTTTATGGGGAGAGTAAATGCACATCATCAAAAAGTCACTCCGAAAACGCCTCCGGATCACAGTCTGCACCGCTCTTTTAGCGTTCCTGACTGTTGATCTGGGTACTGCATTTCCGAATACTCAAACAACTGCTCAAACAACTGCTCAAACAACTGCTCAAACAACTGCTCAAACAACTGCTCAAACAACTGCTCAAACAACTGCTCAAACAGCTACGGCTCCGGCAACACAGGAAAACTCCGAACCGGCAGAAACTCCGTCTATGTACCAGATCCCGGAAGCTGAGTGGAAACAAATGCAGGAAGATCTGGCAAATTTGAAGCTCCAAATGGCGGAAAATGCCGAAATCGCAGAAAAAAGCGCAAAAGAAAAGACTAAAAAGGAAAAAGAAGACTGGACGAAACCGCAGACGAAACTCCAGGGACGTCTCTATTTCGACACCATGTCGGTCGACTCCGACGGAACGGCAGGACGGGAAGACTTCAGCGGGACGGCGTGTGCGACGGCTCGACTCGGGATCAAGGGAATGCACTTCGGCATGATCGAATACGAGGCGCTCTTCGACTTTTCCGAGGGAGACGTCACTGCTAAAAACGTCTACGCGGGTTTCCGCAATCTGCCGTCTGGCATTGGAATGCGCTTCGGACACTTCAAAGAACCTTGGAGTCTCGAAAATCTTACTTCCAGCCGACACGGCCTGACGATGGAACGGTCGCTCCTGAACCGTACGAAAGATCTCTGCGGAGGCCGAAATTACGGGGTCATGTTCCACAATTGGGACGCAGAACAGCCCATCACCTGGGCCGCCGGAATCTTCGCGGCAAGTATGCCTGAAAGTCTAGATGCCGTCCTCGGCGACGAAGACCACCTTGCGTTCACCGGAAGACTCACCTACCTCCCCATTTACGAAAAATGCCCCGACGGACACCTTTCGCTCTGGCATCTCGGCGCGGCGGTCTCCGTACGAGAATACGACACGTCCAAGGCCTCCGAATACAAAACGCGCCTAAAAGTCACTCCCGGAAACGACGCCTGCACCATTTCCAGTACGACTTTCACCGGACTGGGATCCCTCACGGGCGTTCAGTTTGAATCGGCAATGGTACGCGGACGATTCTGTCTCGATTTTGAGCAGGCGTTCTTCTTCATGGATGACCAGTTCGCGGGAGAAGCGGAAATGCACAGCGGCTACGTCGGTGCGTCGTGGTTCCTCACAGGCGAAAGCCGAAACTACGACAGAAAAGTCGGACGCTACGTCGCCATGGAACCGAAAAACCCATTCATCCGGACCTGCCGTGACGGAGTGGGAGTCTTTTCCGGCCCCGGAGCCTGGGAACTTACCTACCGGTACAGCTGGCTCGATGCCGAGGAACTTGCGTGCGAAAACTACGGCTTCGAACTCGGCGAAACGACGGCACATTCCGTAGGACTGAACTGGTACCTGAGCTCGAAATGCCGCATTCTGTTCAACTACGTCTGCGCCGACACCGAACACGCTTCCGGAAAGTCTGGCCGCGAAAACATTTTCCAGACGCGTTTCCAGTTCGATTTCTGAGGAGACCGGATCGCCAGACTGGATAACCAGGCAAGATCGCCGTCAAGACAGTCACAAACACATTTCCTAACCCTAATGGAGTCCTTTATGCCTCGCTCTTCCTCAACGTTTCCGATACAGATACTGCTCGTGTCCGCGCTTTCGGCAGCACTCCCCGGCTGCTCCCAAACAGAGGCTCCGGAATCACCGTCCCCCGCTTCCGCATCTCCGAGCTTCTTGAAAAACGATGAAGACTCAGAAGCAATGAAAAACGCTGAAAACTCGGAAGAAAACACACTTTCTGAAACGGACGCGGAACTGATCCGGGATCTGGAAGAATTTGCATCCGACCCGGAAGAAGCAGCGGCACTGGACGCGGAGATCAAAGAAGATGAGGCCCGAAGAGAAGCGGAAAAAAAGGCAAGAGAAACCGGCTTCAAGACCATGGAGCTGCCGCCGGACTGGGAAAAAATGAATGACGAAGCAAAACTTAAATACCTGCGGGAGATCGCCGTCGTTCAGAAAGATACGTTGGAAAAATTTACCCCCACTGACGCTTTCTACATAGGATCCTACGAAAATGCTCAAAAATTCCAGAAAGAAAAAGGATTAGCTCCTGAGATCCGAATCGATGCCGTTTTTTTCGCCAACTGGCTCCCGGAGCTCGATATACTGGACCAAACCGACGCGCAGCACAAAAAAGCATGGATCCAGAATGCCATTCAGGAAGACTCCATTCCGCAGCTGGAACTCTCGTCCGACGGCAAACGGCTTCGGAAAGTACCCAATGAACTCACCGGTGCCTGCGAGATCCCGGAAGGGGTGACTCGCATTGAAAAGTACGCCTTTTCCGAGGGCTGCGCACTCACTTCGCTGACGCTTCCCGCAAGCCTTGCCGAGATCGATGAAGACGCACTTGCCTGGTGCACGCTGGAAGAGATCCAGGTTGCGGAAGGGAATGCGCATTTCAAGGCGGAAGATGGCGTGCTTTTCAGTGCGGACGGTCGGAAACTCATTTACTGCTGCCGAAACAAAGCTCATGAATACACGGTCCCGGAGAGCGTAACGGAGATCGGACCTTCCGCATTTTTCGGCTGCCGCGAACTTTCCTCCATCGTGCTTCCGGAAAGCCTCACACAGATCGGTCCCAGCGCGTTTTCCGAGTGCGAGCAGCTGATCGCCGCAAGGATCCCTCAAAACGTCACCACGATCGGCGAGCGCGCATTTTTCGGCTGCCGGAACCTCACTGCCACAAACATTCCAGAAGGGGTCACCCGCATCGAAAAACTGACGTTCGCGCGTTCCTCACTGAGCATCATGACTCTTTCTCCGAACATCACGCACATTCTGGACGGCGCGTTTGCCGAGTGCCCGCAGCTGGCAAACGTTCGGCTTCCTGAAAACCTCACACACTTAGGACGCGGTGCGTTTGCCATGTGCGCGAGCCTCTCCCCGGTCACGATCCCCGCAAACGTGACCGAGATCGGCGACGGTGCGTTTTTCGGCTGCGCTAAAATGCGCGAGATCCTCGTCTCGTCCCAAAGCCCTCACTTCAAAAGTGAAGACGGCGTTCTGCTTTCCGCGGACGGCAAAACGCTCATTCAGTTCCCCGGACGCAAAGGCGGCCAATTTTACGTTCCGGATGGAGTCACGGAGATCCGCAGTGCTGCGTTTGCCGGCTGCGTGAATCTTCGTGCCGTCTCGTTCCCGGAAAGCGTCACCTGCATTGGCGATGCCGCATTCGCCGGCTGTACTGCACTGGAGAAAATGCTGCTTCCCCGCAAACTCGCCCGCCTTGGAAAATGCGCGTTTGCCGACTGTCTTAAACTGGAAGCGATGTACCTTCCCGGCACACTCACTCGCCTGGAAAACGGCACGTTCGCAAACTGCAGCCAACTGATGAGAGTGACTTTTTCTCTCGGGACGGAAGAGATCGGCAGTTTCGCGTTCCTAAACTGCAGTCAACTAAATTCCGTCACGCTTCCTGACTCCCTGACCCGGATCGGCCGTTCCGCCTTCCATAACTGCAGCAAACTCCATCGGCTCGTGCTTCCAGAGGGACTCTCCGAAATCTGCGACAGCGCGTTCTGCGATTGCCTGTCCCTCAACTCCATCAACCTCCCCCAAACCCTCACCCAGCTCGGAAACCGTGCATTCTACCACTGCCACTACCTCAATGAGATCGTGCTCCCGGACGGCCTGACGGTAATTGGAGAGGAGACATTTTTCATGTGCGAAAATCTTTACACCGTCAACATTCCGAAAAGTGTCAAAAGGATCGAAAGATCTGCGTTCACACTCCTTTCCCAGCCGATAGAATTGACCATCCCCTCAACGGTACAGGAAATCGAAAACTTCGCCTTTTTTGAGTGCAGGAAACTAACGCTCTGCGTTGAAGAAAATTCGGCGGCACACCGATACGCAGTCCGAAACAAGATCAAATTCCGTCTCCTCCCGAAAGAAAAACAGGAAAACGGGAAAGAGTAAAACAACACACACAAAAAAACGTTTCCCGAATTGAATTTCACGCAAAACGCAAAAAACGTCCCAAACGCGAAAACTCACGAAAGGATCTTGACCACTTCGTGAGTTTCGCGTTTTTTCGTGAATTTTGCGTTAAAAAGTCCGGTCCGGATCCGCACAGCTTTCTTTTCGTGCGGTCCGTCTTTCTCTCTCAAATTTCCATTAAATTTCCATTAAATTTCTGTCAGTTCTCCACCGTCAGCGAAACGACCGTCTCGCCCTCAGCAGCAGCTTTGACGTCTCTGGCTTTTCCATTCACGATGATCTGAAACGCCGCCCCTGCCGGTGCCTGGATGCGCAGCGAGTCTCCCTCCAGCTTCGACGGATACGGAGACACAGTCCGGAATTTCTCGTTCCAAAGTATCTGCACGGAATCCAGCTCGCCGTCAAGACGCAGACGCAGCGCGATCGGAACTGCCGGATTGATGTTCCACGGGTAGCGGATCCCCGACTGGCAGAGGACCGAGTCCGGAAGCAAACCGACGAATTCGCCGTCCTGGTAGATCTGGCGTTCCGCAGAAAGCGTGATCCACTCCGCCATCTGATGCCAGAGCTTCGCACGTTCCGGATCCGTCTCCGTTAGAGCCTCGGCATAGTCCAGAAGCGCGTAGGCGTAAACGGTCCCGATCCACTGCACGGGACGTCCGATCCAGTTCGGAGCCTTCCAGTTCGTCGCACCAAGGACTCCAATGTACGCACCGAATTGCCACGGACTCTTCTCCGTATCCCAGAGGTAAACGTACGTCGCGCCTTCCAATGCCCAACGCTCGGCATCGGCAAGATACTGCGGATCTTTCGTGATCCGGTACGCCAAAGCACACGCACGGACCATCTGTCCAGCAGCCAGCGGGTCGGGCGTGTGGAGCGGCATTTCCCAGCACTGACCTCCGCGGGCAACGTGGAATCGGCGGCACCAGGCGATCGATCCAAGCGCAGCGTCAAGGTATTTCTTTTCTCCGGAAAGCACATACCCGCGCAGAAGGACCCAGCACGGCTGCGCACAGCGCCCAAGTGCCGTCGATTCAAAGTGCGTGACATCGTATTCGCCGGCATATCTCCAGCTTCCGTCAGCTCCGCGGCCCCTCAGAACACCTTCCGCCCCGCCAACGCACCACGAGTACCATTTCTGGGCACGTCCGCGAACGAAGAGGATCGAGTCGTTCCCCACGTGCGCGCCGCCCGGATGGAAATCCATATCCGGAACTTCACCGCCAATGCGCCAGAGTGCCGACGCAATGTCGCCAGCCGGCCCTTTATGCCATTTTTCACCCGCGCAGTGTCCCCAGCCTGCTTCCGAGCGGATCGGACCGCTTTCCAGCTGCTGACGGTAGAGCGCGAAAAGTTTCTCCCGCGCACCGCCCAGCTCTTCTTCCTTCATCATCGAGGGATCCCGGACCGCAACGCTCTTCGTGTGCGCAAGCTGATCTTTCAGGGCCGCATGAAGAAATTCCGTCTCGTTCACGGACGGCGAGAACTCCAAACGAACCGTCTCCGTGCCGTTTAGGACCGCGTTTTCACCGACTTCTACGCGAAACATAGCGTCCGGCGTCGTGTCGAAATAGTTCGGGACCGCAAAAACAGGCTGAAATGCGGGATTCGCCCAGTGCAGCCGGAACGCGCCATCCTGCGTCACGACACCCGCCCACGTCTGCGTCAAAAGTTCCGGCGCGGGACGGATCCGGTCATGCTCCGGGATCACGATGTCCGCCATCGAGGAACTCCACTCTCCATTTTCGAGCAGTTCCAAACCGGGAAGCGCCGCATACGTCATCTCGCCCGGAAGACGGACCGTCGGCAGAACACACGGTCCGGAAACGCGAAACTCGATCGTATTTTCCACCACGGAAAACGGCATCGTTTCAGAATTTAGCCCCAGGATCGCCGCGATTTTTTTCCCGTTTCGACAAAGAAACGCAGTCTGACCGTCCGGCGAGATCCGCAAATCAAAATCTTTTCCCTTCACCTTCTTCCAGTCCGGCGTCAGCTCCGCGTCGTGGATGAGCGTCATTTCGCGCACAAACGGCGTAAATCCAGGCACTTCGATCTTCCAGACGCACTTCTGGACCGCCTGTTTCGGATCGGAAACGAACGAAAAGATCCGACTCGATTTCGGCGAAAACGCTTCTTCTTTTCCATTTACGCGGAAAACGGCTGGTTTATTCTCTGGATTCATGACCCGGATCCGGACCGTCTGCGGTTCACGCGGAAAACTGCCCGTAAACGCTTCACTCCGCCACCCGCTGTTCGGTGTTCTTGCGAGCTGCGCAAGAGTATCCGCCGTCGATTTCGGACTCACGGGCAATCCAGGACGCAGAACGGACTCCATCGGCAGCGTCTCGACCTGGGGACCGTCGACTTTCAGTTCCAGAAACTCGATCTTTTTAATCTCGATGCGTCCCTTCTTCATTCCGGGATCCACACGCCACTGACGGATCGGGTAGGGGGCCGTAATGTCTACGTCGACCGTCTTCCACTCCGTCAGATCCGGCTGAGAAAGTCCAGAACCGTTTCGTTCTTCCGAAAAATTCGGCACCTTGGAATCGACCCAGTAAATGCCCACACTATAATTCGGCTCTCCGCGCAGCGTCAATCGAACACGTACCTGTTTCGGCAGACCGTCTTCCCACGTTTCCGCAGTATAGAGCGGCGTTTGCATCATGAAGTAGGGGTCACTCCCTTCGGAGTGGACCGTCAAAGCACCATTCACGACCGCCAGCTTGCACTGATTCAGCGCATGGCAGGCAGAAATGGAAGCCTCCGAATCAAAAACGATTTCGCGCATCGGTACTTCACGTACCGGGAGCTGGTGTGTCTGATTCCAGAAATGCGCCTCAGCTAACGTCGGCAGCTCCTTCTTTTTTTCCTCAGCAAAAAGAGACGAAAACGAAATGAACAGCAGCCCGCACACAAGCCAGCCGGCTTTTTTAAAAATGGAGCACGATTTTTTCACGATTCAGACCTCCAGGGCATGGATCCCTTCTGATTTTCAAAACTTAAACTCAAAATTTCAGTCTGGAAGAAAATTTCGGAAGGAAAATTCCAGACTGAAGAAATTTCAGGCAGGAAATAAAAAAACCTGCGCCAGAAAAATCTGCGCAGGTCAAAAATGGAGGCGGCGGGTATCGAACCCGCGTCCTGCGACATCTCCCTGTGAGCGTCTACATGCGTAGTCGATTTATTTAAGTCTCGCCGAAGCAGCCCCCAACCGACAGGGTGCGTCTCCGACCAGATAGGAACCAAATCTCGCCCCGACCGTACCTCCAGTGGATCGGGGCCAGACAGACTTCGTTACGCTACAGTCAGTCTCCATCTGTCAGGGAAACTGGTGCACGGTCGCCTCTTCTTAGGCGGCAAGAGCCATACTATTATTTTTGGCGTTTATTTTTTAGTCGGCTTTTAACGCGGCATGCTGACCAACCGCGGCATGCGACCCACACTTCAATTGCCCAGTCGAATCCAGTCGCCCCCGGAACTGTTGGAAAACCACAAAATTCCGTAGAAGGATCGGAGAATCACGAAACCGCACACTCCGAACGGGGATCTTCCTTAAGCCCGTCCCACACTTTAAAAGGATGAGACGCACATTGAAAATGCAGTCTTTTGATCCCGCAGTCCTCACAAAAAGTCCCGCGGAAAGAAAATCCACTCTAACTTACTCAAATCAACTTAAATCAAAACTATTAACTTAACGGCGATTATGAAGTCGGCGAACCGTGTTTCCGTAGAAATGACCCGGACGATTCGGACGCTCCAAAAGCGGCATATTGCGGATCTCTTGACGAGTCAAAGCCTTCTGCGACTTTTTCTCCTGCGAATCACCGCGTTCTTCTTTTCTCAATTCAGGTTCAACTCGCGACGCGACCGCACCGCTGGCTTTTGCCAATTCCGCATCTGCCGATTCCGGCATAGAAAGAGAAGACACCAGACCGGCGTTTACATCATCCGCAGCGGCGATACACGTCAAAACCAGTTCACCGATACCGTCATCTGCATTTGCCGGACTTGTCGTGAAGGAGCTGAACGCAGTCAAAAGGGCTGCGCACCAAACAAAAACTGATCTTTTCATGTTTACTCCCGAAACAAAAAAATAAATCGAAATCCATTTCTCCATTAATTATAACATAAAAAATTTTTATGTCTAGACCGAAAAGCCAAAAATTTCAAAATTCATCTTTCTTTTTCCCGATTTTTTTGCTAGAATCCACAAAGTCATCCAAATTTTCTGTCGTTTTCTCCCAAAACGCCAGAAAATCATCCGGAACGACCAAACGCCGTAATTCCCCGTACGACACGCGGAAGTACTCAGATCTTCTGAAACTTCCGTTTTTCGAGCTCTGACGTCTCCGGCAAAAGCCGCCGGCACGCCGAGGACCCTTTTGCGAGAAATTCCATGACCGATCAGTTTTTCATTTTCGACAATTCCCCGATCCCGGGAAAAGAAACGCGAAACAAAACAAAAAAAGCCCCAAAGACGAACTCGCTCACGAGCAGTGATCCGTCTGCATCGGAAGCCGCCGAAGATCGAAAAGCGTCCGGCCCATCCCTCGACTCCCCATCCCTCGACTCCCCATCCCTCGACTCCCCATCCCTCGACTCCCCATCCCTCGACTCCCCATCCCTCGACTCCCCATCCCTCGACTCCCCATCTGCCGACGGTGTCCTTTCCAAATCAGCCCCCCCAACAGCCGCAAAAGAGGGACCAGAAGCCAGTCTGCCGCCGGTCTCTCAACCGCTCGAGAACTCCTTTTGCACAAAAAAACCAGACCTTCAGCTTCCGCTCCCGGAAAATGAAACAGAGCGGGTCCGCGTTCTCCGCGAACGGCTGGACTATCTGAACTTGCGCTACTATTCAGACTCTGTTTCAGAAGTGTCGGACCTAGAATTCGATATGATGATGAAAGAGCTGGAAGCGCTCGAAAAAAAACATCCGGAACTTTACTCGGATTCAAGCCCAACGCAGCGGGTAGGCGGCACTCCGATCGATACGCTCCAAACAGTGGACCACAAGACCTCCATGCTTTCGATCGAAAACGCATACACTCCGGAGAGAGTGATCAAATTTGGATCAGATGCCTGCCGACTGCTTCCGAAAGGGACTGAAATACAGTGGGTCATGGAACTGAAGATCGACGGCGTCGCAATATCCATCCACTACCGCAATGGAAAATTGATCCAGGCAGTGACGCGGGGAAATGCCCGAAAAGGAAATGACGTAACACACAATGTGCGGACCATCCAGGACGTTCCTCTGGCGCTGAAAGAGACAGACCCGCGTTTTCCGATTCCGGAAGAACTGGAGATCCGCGGCGAGGTCTACATGACAAACAGCGGGC
Organism: Planctomycetaceae bacterium; assembly: GCA_015062085.1. Next base: position 4,291 of record SUVI01000014.1, on the reverse strand, counting down.
TGGCAATGCTGAATGAACAGCAAAAAGCAAACGGGAAAGAACTTTACGCCAACCCGCGCAACGCCGCTTCAGGGAGCATCCTGCTCAAAGACCCGAAGATCTGCGCACAGCGTCCGCTTCGAATGTTCTGCCACAGCGTCGGCGTAACTGAAACGCTCCCGTGCCGAAATCACTCGGAATTCCTCGAAGCCGTGCGTTCATGGGGCCTGACTCCGACTCCGAACGTCCAGCATTTCACGGACGTTTCGGAAGCAGTCAGCTACTGCGAACGGGAACTCGACTCACTTTTCAGCTACGACTTCGAAGCGGATGGTTTCGTTTTGAAAGTCGATGATTTTGCGCAGCGGAAAGAATTGGGAGAAACGGCCAAAGCCCCGCGCTGGATGATCGCACTGAAATTCCAGAAGTACGAAGCGGTCACGCGACTGCTGGACATCACGACGCAGGTCGGAAAAACGGGCGTCGTGACTCCGGTCGCAGAACTTGAGCCGGTCCAGCTCGCAGGGACGACAGTCTCACGTTCCTCGCTGCACAACGCGGAGGAGATCCGGCGGAAAGACCTCCGGATCGGCGACTGGGTCGTCGTGGAAAAAGCCGGAAAGATCATCCCGCACATCGTCCGATGCGAGATCCATCGCCGCGAGACAGACCTTCCAGAGTACCAGTTTCCGACACAATGCCCAGTTTGCGGATCGGAACTTGCACAGGACGAAGGAGGCGTCTTCATTCGATGCACCAACGCACACTGCCCTGCCCGATGGAGCGAAAAGATCCTCTACTTCGGAAGCCGAGACGCAATGAACATTAAGGGACTCGGCACAAAACTCGGCGTACAATTAATGGAACGCGGCCTGGTGAACTCTTACGCAGACCTCTACCGGCTGGAAGAAGTCCTCACACCTTCCCGCATCCAAGAACTTTCCCGCGTCGGCACAAAAATGGTCCAAAACCTCTGCGCGCAGATCCGCGAGAGCAAAAAACGCGGTCTCGCCCGACTCCTGACGGCACTGTCGATCCAGCATCTCGGGAAAGAGACTGCCGAACTGCTTGCTATGGAATTTCGAACGATGGAGGCGCTCCAAAATGCGTCTGTCGAAAAGCTCGCACTCATTGACGGTGTGGGCGAGACCATCGCAAAAAGCGTCTTCAACTTCCTGCACTCGGAGGATGGCGAAAAAATCGTTTCGGAACTGCGCGGCGCCGGCGTTTCCATGGAATTCATCGACGAAAACGGACGGCTCGCTGCCCAGGAAGCCGCAATTCAGGAAGGCGGACTGGCACTCACAGGGAAAATCGTCGTCGCGACCGGGAAACTTTCGCATTTCACACGCCAGGAGATCGAAGGAAAGATCCGGCAGCTCGGCGGAAAACCTGCTTCCAGCGTCTCAGCAAAGACTTCTTTCCTCATCGCCGGCGAAGACGCGGGAAGCAAACTCACAAAAGCACAGGAACTGGGAATTCCGATCTTGAGCGAAGAGGAATTCCTCGCCCGATTCCTCACCGAGCATGACGCCCCGCATGATGCCGAACATGACGCCCAGCATGACGCCGAGAAAAGTTCCGGACCAACGACGGCAAACGATGAAACTTCCGCGTCATAGAAAACGGTCACACGGTACCGCAAAAAATATGCAGACTCAAAAAAATCCCTCTTGCGTAAATTTCGGGAATTCGCTATACTATGGCAGAAAATAGATGAAGTTCCCGAAAAAACCTAACGTTTAGGAGGTTCAAACAGGGACTTCCAAGCAATTCACGAAACACTCCCAATTTCCGAATACAGACAGGAGTCCATCATGGGTCAGAAAAAATATTTGAGCCGGATCGCGTTTTTCGCATTTTCGGTATTTTGCGTTTCCATCCTCTTCCAGACGCACGCATTCTCGCAGAATGCCGCGCCGGCAGCCTCATCCCGCACAGTCCTTCAAGTTCTCGCAAACGTCAACGGTGAAGAGATCAGCCGCCAAAAAGTCATTGATGCCTGTCTTGACGATTACGGCCAGCAGGTCCTCGGCTCGCTCGTGAACCGCTTCATCATCCAAAACGCATGCGAAAAGGCAAACGTCGTCGTCTCCGATGAGGAGATCATCAAAGAAATTGACGAAACTGCCGAAAAATTCTCAATTCCGAAAGAACGATACCTCAAACTTCTTGAGGAAGAACGCGGCATTTCCCCGAAAATGTACGTCGACGAAGTCGTTCGCCCGGCCATCGCGCTGCGCAAATTGGTCGGTCAGGCCGCCGTAGTCTCCGAAGAAGACCTTCAGACCGAGTACGACAAACAGTACGGTCCCGCCGTCAAAGTGCGCATGATCTCCGTCAAAACCAAGGAAAAAGCCGACGAGATCCGCGCAGAACTTGAAAAAGACATAACGAAATTCTCTGCACTGGCGCAGGAACACTCGACGGACAGCTACACGGCTGCCCTCGGCGGCGTCGTTCCCCCGCTTCGCAAACACACAAACAGTGAAGAGATCGAAAAGGTCATCTTCGCCATGAAACCGGGTGAACTCAGTCAGCCCATCCCGCTCGCGGAACAGTACCTGATCCTTCTCTGCGAGGAACTCATTCCTGCTGTCGTAAAATTCGAAGAAGTTCGCACGGAACTTGAAGCGATCGCGAAACAGAAAAAAGAACGTGAAGTCGCCGGCGAATACATGCAGGATCTTTACGAAAATGCAAAAGTAGAGATCTTCTTTGGAGACAAAGCAAAAATGGACGCCCGACCCGGTGTTGCCGCGATCGTTGACGGCAAAGTCATCAGCATGGCAGTCCTCGGCGACGAAGCTCTTTCCCAGTACGGAAAAGAGATCCTCACGGGCGTCATCAACCGCACGCTCATCGAGCAGGAACTCAAACGGCGTAAAATCGAGATCACGGATGCCGACCTCCAGAAAAAACTGGAAGAAGAAGCCGAGATGAACTTCCCGCCGACCGCTGACGGCAAACCGAATGTCGAAGGTTGGCTCAGCAGCGTAACGCAGAAATTCGGCGTGACGAAGGAACGTTTCATGCGCGACGTCATTCTTCCCGGCGTTTCAATGGAAAAGCTCGCCGCGGATCAGTATGAAGTCACCGAGGAAGACCTGCAGCGCGGATACGAAGCAAACTATGGTAAAAAAGTCCGCTGCCGCGCCATCGTCCTGAACGATATGCGCACAGCTCAGCGCGTCTGGGCCGAAGCCCGCAAGAGCGGAACGGAAGAAAACTTTGCCGAGCTTGCCCGCAAGTACTCCGTCGAAGCCGGAAGCCGTGAAAATGGCGGTGAGATCCCGCCCATCAGCAAGTACAGCGGCCAGCCCGAGATCGAAAATGCCGCGTTCACGCTGGAAGAAGGTCAGCTCTCGCCGATCATTCAGGTTCAGAACGTCTGCATCATCCTCCTCTGCACCGGTTTCACCGAGCCGGTCGGGATCACGTTCGACGAAGCAAAAGAACTCATCCGAAAAGACGTCAGCTTCAAGAAAATGCAGTTCGCGATCGCCGCCGTTTTCGAAGAGATCTACGACAAAGCCTCCATCGAAAACTATCTCGAAGGAACGATCAAGAGTCCGCGGGAAGCTCTCGAAAACGCTAACCCCAAAACCTCTCTCCAGGAAGTTCAGATCCCGGAAGCCAAATGATCAGACAGTCTGAACTCAAAATCAGCCTCTGTGCCTGGGTGCAGAGGCTTTTTTATGCTCTCCCCGCAGCAGCGTACCAAAGAAAGCAAAAATCAAACGCTCCCATAAAAAAAGCGGCCGAATTTCGACCGCTTCTTGATCCTGCGCAGACCTCTTCAAATTTTACTTGCAGCGATAGTAACGGGCACGATAGATCGGACGCACGACTTTCTGAGCCGGAACACAGGCGTGCTTCGCTTCGCCATCCGCCTTGGCTTTTGCTTCCGCTTCAGCTTTTTCTGCAGCAGCTTTTGCTTCCGCTTCTGCCTTGGCTTTTGCTTCCGCTTCGGCTTTTTCTGCAGCAGCTTTTGCTTCCGCTTCTGCCTTGGCTTTTGCTTCCGCTTCAGCTTTTTCTGCAGCAGCTTTTGCTTCCGCTTCCGCCTTGGCTTTTGCTTCCGCTTCGGCTTTTTCTGCAGCAGCTTTTGCTTCCGCTTCTGCCTTGGCTTTTGCTTCCGCTTCAGCTTTTTCTGCAGCAGCTTTTGCTTCCGCTTCTGCATCCGCCTTCACTTCTTCAGCAACCGCTTCTTCAGCAACCGCTTCTTCAGCAACCGCTTCTTCAGCAACCGCTTCTTCAGCAACCGCTTCTTCAGCAACCGCTTCTTCAGCAACCGCTTCTTCAGCAACCGCTT
>SUVI01000197.1 GCA_015062085.1 Planctomycetaceae bacterium | reverse complement strand
ACCACCGACCGCATGCGCCTCTTCATCAACATACCGGGCTACATCGCGCGCGTTTGGGAACTGGAACTCTACCGTCTGAAGAAGTAGACGCACGAAAGATTTCGACGCACGGAAGATCTCGGTATTCCGTGCGTTTCGTTCCGTGCGTTTCGTTCCGTGCGTTTCGGAACTTTGCAGGTTTCTAAAGTTTGGACGTTCCAGTAAAATGAAATACTGAAGCTCAGGGAGGCGGCATGCCGGCCGTCTTCCGCATTTTTTTCATGGAAAGGCACACACGATGCAGTACATTACGCTTGGAAAAACCGACATTTCTGTCTCCGTCGTGGCACTCGGTACCTGGGGGATCGGCGGCTGGATGTGGGGAGGCGCAGATGAAAGCGAGTCGATCCGCACCATTCACGCTGCACTGGACAACGGGATCAATTTCATCGACACGGCCCCGCTTTACGGATTCGGTCACTCGGAAGAGGTCGTCGGCAAAGCACTGGCCGGACGCCGCGATTCCGCAGTCCTCGCGACAAAATGCGGCATCTGGTGGGAAAAAGAACCAAAGCCGGAAGGGGAAGGCGAACTTCACGTCTACTCCACGGCCGAAGCTCTTGGAAGTGCGGAAAATTACGAGCGGATCCTCTACCGCTACCTCCGTCCCTCTGCGATCCGCGCGGAACTGGAAGCGAGTCTGCGGCGTCTTCAGACGGACTACGTTGACCTTTACCAAGTCCACTGCCAGGATGCGACCTCCTCGATCGCTGCGACGATGGAAACGCTTCTTGAACTGAAAAAAGAGGGAAAGATCCGCGCCATCGGCGTCTCGAACGTCACTCCGGAGCAGCTCGCGGAGTACCAGAAAGTCGGGTACGTGGACGTGCTTCAGGAACGTTTCAGTCTCATAGACCGTGACGTGCAGAAAAACGGCATGGCGAAAACCGCGGAGGAAAACGGGATGAATCTTCTGACCTACTCTCCGCTGGCGCACGGACTTTTGACGGGCAAACTCTCGCCGGACGACCCATTCGCTCCGGATGACTTCCGCGCCTCGGATCCCCGTTTCGCTCCGGAGAGCATCGCCGCCATGAACGCAAAACTCGCGCAGCTTCAGCCGCTGCTCGTCAAGTACGGTCTCTCGCTCGTTCAGTTGGTCATCGCGTGGACATTTAGCACGGGACCGAAAACGAACGTGCTTTGCGGTGCCCGAACGGCCAAGCATGCGAGTGAAAATGCGATGGCCGGCAGTGTGCGTCTAGCGAAAGAAGATCTGGAGCTGATCAACAGCATCTTCGCGTGAATCACCTAAAGATCCGCTGCGGAATGCCTGATCCGCACCCAGCTGAAACGGTAAAAACGAAACGGTAAAAAACGAAACGGCGTACACCATTCCAGATGTGCGCCGTTTTTTTGGATCTCAGCGTTCAGAGAAGTTCAGCGTCCGATCTCCAGTGCCGTGACGGAATCCGGAGCCGCAAGAAAGAGGCACGGTCTTCCATCGAACACGCATGAGGCTGCGCCGGTGATGAGCTTTCCGAAATGGAATTCATCGATGAGCATTCCGGTCGGTTCCATGAGATGCAGCGACGAATCCGGACCAATGACGAGCCAGCCGGTCCGTACTTCCGATTCGGAATCCATGTAGAGCGGGAGGATCTTCTCGATCTTTCTCTGGTAGGCATAGTTCGGCAGATCCAGATTCCACAGTTCCTTTCCGTCCAGCGTCACGCCAACGGCCTTGAATTTGACTCGGACACCAAGCGCGATCCCGGCCATTTCTTCATTTCCGTCCACACCGAAATCGTGTACCTTCAGGGAACAGAGCGTGCGCTGCGGGATGGCCTGCACCCCCTTTAATTCCAGATCTTTGGGAGAAAAGGTGGAGATCGCTCCGCTTTGATCGATGACTTTCAGTTCCGGTTTCTCGAGATTCTTCATTCCGGCGATCTGGAAAACATTGGAAACGCCCTCCCCCACAGCCATCACCTCGCCGGTGAGTGAAAGTTTCAGAAACGCCTCTTCCTCCCAAAACGCTGCGTAAAGTTCCGGTTCCCCGTCGCGGTCCCAATCGCCCAGCAGAACATCCGAAACGGCTCCGTGAGTTTTTCTTGCCTTCGAGACAGACTCGCCATCCGCGTGCGGAACGTCATCATTTTGCATGGGAGGATAAACGGTCTTCGGGTTCCATGAAGCGTCGAAAAGGAAGATACGTTTCCCAATTGCGGCGTAGACCGTCCCGGCACTGGTCTCGACAGAACGAAGCGTTTCGAGGAATTCGTCCTCCGGGATCGGCAGGAGATGCCTTTCCGCGACTTTGCCCAAAGGATCGAGCACAGCCACCGAATTTCCGTTCTCCAAAACGAGGATCCTTTTTTTCTCCGGTTCCGGAAGAATGGAGGTCGGAGAATAGAGCGTTTCGGAAACCCAAAGTTCCTTTTTTCGGCACGCGACCGGTTCAGATGCCGGTTCGATCCGCGGTTCCGTGATCTCGATTTTTTCGGTTTCCGTCTCCTTAAGAAAGATCCCGTTTTCGACCCAGAGCCGAATCGTCTCCTGGTAATCCGCTTCCGCACGTTTGAGTTCCAGGATCCGTTCCTGAAAGAGGCTCTCTCCAGAGGCTGCACGATGAACGAATTCCGAAAATCTTCGATTGGGATGGAAAAGACTCAGCGTGTCGCAGTACTGCACGACCCCCTGAGCATCCAGAAGGAAGCAGCTGAACGTCTCGCCGTTCCGAAGCATCTGCGCGATCTTTCCGGAAGCATCTCTCGCGATCGGACACGTAAGCCCAAAGGTCTCCGACGCCGCCAGGATCTTCTCGGTACTCATTTCCGGCGAATCGACGTTCACGCCAAGCAGCGAAACATTCGGCATGACCCGAACTTCCTGAAAAAGCTGCTCCATATCCTGAAAGTGAAAGATGTTCGTTTCGTAAACGCTCCAGAAGAAAAGGAAGACCGTCTTGCCGGCAAACGATTTTTTCGTCAGAGGCGCACTCTGAACGTTCGTGAGGCTTTCCGGCAGGACCCTGCTCTCGGTCTGCTCCTGAAGTTCTGAATAGGGTGCCGTTTCTGGACGAGCCGTTTCTGGACGAGCCGTTTCTGGACGAGCCGTTTCTGGACGAGCCGTTTCTGGACGAGCCGTTTCTGGACTGGTGAGAGCCGGAGTTTCCAGTGCCGCATTTTCACTTCCATTTTCACTTCCATTTTCGCTTCCATCTCCGGTTCCAGTAGGCGCGGCTTCCCCTTTTTTCAGGAGCGTGAACTGGAAATCAGGAAACACGGTACCGAGCAGCTCCATCTGCGGCTGCGTAAAGGACGAGACCACGATAGAGTTTGCCGGCACGCTCATTTCCAAAACGCCCGTCCAATCGACCTCTGCTCCATTGAAGTCAAGCGTCACGACCATCTCTTCATTTCCAGCTTCATTTTCACTCTGGAGTACCTGGCGGGGCAATTCGACGCGCCGAAGCAAAAAGGACTCTGCATCGATCCAGAAGATCGTCTGTTCGCACTCTCCGCGTAAAAGCGAAATGCGGAAGCAGCGTTTTCCTTCCCACTGATCCTCCGTAAGCAGCGAGATCCGGCTCTGCTCCGCCTCATGCAGGAAGGTCAGCAGCGGGTCCTCGCTCAAAAGAAGCACGAGCGGCGGCGGAAGATAGGAAAATCGGTTCGACTCCACGTCCGTGACAGCCCAGTAAAGTTCGCGCTCACACAAAATGTCGAGGATACCCAATTCCTTAGGGCATTCTCGTTCCAGCAAAAGTCCCGGCATCTCGGAGGTGTACGCCCAAAATGTCTTTCCATCGGCGAGGATCCCGGTCTGGTTCACTTCTAAAAAGAGATGATTGGGACGCTGAAAATTCGTCCGGTAAACGACGCGGCGTTCATGCGGATTCCCATTCTGCGTCCAGGAGACTCGGATCTCTCCCTGGTCCCGATACGTTTGGGCATTGCGATACACCGACATCATCTGCTCTAAAATACTGCGAACGGAAACCGCTCCTTTCACGCCCAAAAGTCCATTTCCTTCCGGAGCTTTCACCGCTTCCTCAATGTGAGGCCCATTTTCCATTGGAGACGGACGGCTGACCTCGGAGTGTGTAGAAACTTCTCCGCTTTCCGAACCGCCGGTCCCCTCTTGGGAAGAAGATCCTGCCCCTAAACCGTCGGCTGCCGATGCTGGAACCGCCTCGCTGCTTTCTTTGGAAGCTCCGGACGTGCCGTAAGCCTGCGTACTGTGAGCATCCATACCATGCGCATTCATGCCGTGTTCGCGCGTCAGACTCTCCGGACTGCCGGTCTCAGAGACTGCTGAGGCACTTGCTGACGAGGAGCCGGAACGTGAAAGATCCGACCTTCCTCCCTCTCCCTCTTTCTCTTTGGATGATGAGCAGCCGATGGCGAACAAAGAAATGGAAAAAACGCACAAAAAAAGCAGGACCCAGAGGCCGCTCCTGCTCTTGGATCTGCGCGAAGCGGCTCCTTCTTGGCTAGGGTGCGGAATGCTGCAGGCAAATCGGAATTTCATGGAATGGTTCCTCGATTCTGAAAAATCTCTTGCAAATGACAGACTGCGGCTCCAACTCTTCCAAGACTTTCAGAAATTCAACTTTGAGGCAGTTGGCTAGAGCTTCCGGAACGGCCGGGATCCCGACAGTCTCTTAGAGTGCATCGACATTTTCGGGAGGGATTCTTCACGAAAAAAACACAAAAAAACAGGAGGACCGTGAAAATGGTCTCTCCCGTTTTTGGCAAGCTCGATCTGAACGTGCGGATCTGGTCAGGTTTCAGACGAAATTCAAACCAAACTCACCATTCATTTCATTCTTCACCGCTCATCTAGATATCTTCCGGACGTTTGCCGAAGAGCAGGAAGATCACGAAGGCCGCGCCGATCATGATCATCGGGATCTGGTAGATCTTCGCCCAATCGTTACGCTGGATCTTCTGGTAGTCAGCAAGAGTCACTTTGATGTCGGCATCCGCGACGTCTTTCGCGTCCTTATTCACGACTGCGTAGACCTGACGCAGCATTTCCTGAAGCATCGCCTGCGTGTAGAGCTTTTCGCCGAACTTTATTCCTTCCGCCGGGATGTCCGCAAGCGTCAGGATGCCATCTTTCGCGATCTGGTTCAGATCCGCAGCTTTCGGGGCGTTCGGGTCCTGTTTCGTGACCAGACGGGAAAGATCCAGCATCTGCCAGGCACTGTCTGCAAGAGCCGGGTCCGTCCATGGCGGAAGAGCAAATTTTGTTTCTTCCGTCTTTTCGGCTTCTTTAGCAGTGGTCTCCGCCGGAGCTTCAGCCGGGGCAGCTTCTTCGACGGCATTCGTGGAGGTCGTCGGATTCGGAAGTTCAGCCGGGGCAGCGTTTTCAGCCGGGGCAGCGTTTTCAGCCGGAGCAGCGTTTTCAGCCGGGGCAGCGTTTTCAGCCGGAGCAGCGTTTTCAGCCGGGGCAGCGTTTTCAGCCGGGGCAGCGTTTTCAGCCGGAGCAGCGTTTTCAGCCGGGGCAGCGTTTTCAGCCGGGGCAGCGTTTTCAGCCGGAGCAGCGTTTTCAGCCGGGGCAGCGTTTTCAGCCGGG
>SUVI01000196.1 GCA_015062085.1 Planctomycetaceae bacterium | reverse complement strand
GAGGCGGGCTGGGCCAGGTCGGAGACGCTCAGGAGGGTTTGGTCTTCGCTGTCTTTGAGGGCTTTTTTCTTTCGCGCGTCCTGTTCGTTGATCGAGGTGTCGGAGCAGACGAGAATGGGACGGAGCGTGCGTTTCGCGTCGATGGTCCACGCGCAGAGCGTCTGTCCCAAAAGCGAGAGCGACGGGACGAGGTAGAGCATGACGCCGCCTTCCGGAACGATGCCCTCGGCAATTCGGAGCGAAGTGAAGGTTTTTCCCGTGCCGCAGGCCATGATGAGCTTTCCGCGTTCGCAGGTCTCAAAGCCGTGCAGTACGTCATTGAAAGCGTTCTGCTGGTGCGGACGAAGTTCCTTCGGCGCGATTCGGGCATCCTCCGCACTACCGGAAACCTGTTCGGTGAACTGATCCCAGAAAATGTCCCAGTTGATCCCGCTGAGGTCGAACTGCTTGGCGGAAATGAAATTTGCGGGGATCGTCTGTGCGTTCATAGTCTGGTACGCATTTTGACCGATCTCGCAGGTCGCGACGACGTACCGTGCGGAAAACGTGTGCGTTCCCCCTTCTTCGTCTGTGAAATTGACCGCGGAGGCCGAAAGGAAGGAGTCAATATCGTGTTTGCTGACTTTAGAGGCTGGATCAAAGAATTTACACTGAAACGCCCAGTACTCTCCGGATTCCGTGAGGGCAACGAGGTCGATGCCCGTGTCGTGCTGTTCTTGATTCAGCGGCCAGTCGCTCCATCGCCAAATCTCTTTGAATTCGCCGTAAATTCGCGTTGCCCGAAGATACTGCATGACAAAACGTTCAAAAAGCGCACCCTTGTCGGCTGTGTTCGCAGCCAGTTCCTGCAGTTTTTCTAGGATGTCGGTGATTTTCATTTTTATGTCCTTTCATATGGTGGGAACCGTGTATTCATTCTCAAAGCGTCATTTCGGCACGGCGGATGATCTGGTCCTGGTACGGTCGGTCAAGTTCCACGAAGTACCCGCTCCAGCCCCACACGCGGACGATGAGCTGACGGTACTGTTCCGGATTTGCCTGCGCGTCAAGAAGCTGTTCCCGGTTGATCGTGTTGATCTGGAGCTGATGCCCGCCGCGGTCAATGAAGAGCTTCACGAGCTGAGCGGCTTTCTGGATGCCGTCCTCGTGCCGGAAGACACTGTCGTGAAGTTCGATCGTGAGCGGACCGCCGTTGATGACACGCGAAAGGTCCGGTTTCGTGAATGACTTGATCACCGAGATCGGACCGGCGATCTGAACATCCAGACTCGGTGCGTAGTTCGCCGGGAACGGTGTTTTGGCGAGCCGTCCGTCCGGGGTGGCGGGGAGTTCGTCCGCGTGCCAGAGATAGTACATCGCAGAGCCGGTCCCCGCGCGGTAGATCCCGCCCCGGCAGTTGATCCGATTTTCCCAGGAGTCGGCAAAATCGTTCAGCAGACGGACGGCGATCTCGTCCACTTCGTCCACGTCGTTTCCGAATTTCGGGAATTCGTGACGCACTTTCGCAAGAAGGGACTCTTCGCCCTCGAAATCTTTATCCACGATCGCCGTCAGCTGGTCCATCGTGTACGTTTTTTCTTCGAAAACGAGCCGTCTGATCGACTCGAGCGAATCGACCGCCGGTGCGAGTCCGGTCCCGTGGATGCCGAAGTTGTTGTACTTCGCGCCCCAGCAGATGTCGAGACCTTTTTCGATCCGTCCGCGGCAGAGCATGGAGAGGAAGGGACAGGGGAGCATATCGACCCGGTCCGCCGCTGCGGCGAGCATGTCTGCTTGTGCGAAAAGTTCCTCGCGGACTGCCGTCATGAAGGCCTCAAACGAGTTGGACGCGCGCCCCGCATCGCTGCGCATGGCCGTGTTGACGACGCTGGGGAATGAGACTGCCGCAAGGTTCGGAATGTCCATCGCGATGCCGGGAATGATGAACTCCCAGCACGCTGCGACGGCGTAATCACGTGCGTCTTCCAGAGAGTAGCCTAGCCTGACGAGTCCCGGAATAACGACGTCGTCGTTCGCGTACTGCGGGAAGCCGATCCCCTGTTTCGTGAGTTCTGCCGCCTTTTCGAGAAGCAGCATCGACGTATTTTTTGAGACGCGGAGGTTGATTTTCGGGTCGATGAGCTTCAGGTCGCACGATGCTTCCAGACAGAGAGCCGTCAGGACGTTCACGGCATCGTTTCCCTCGCGGTCGCACCCGCCGAGCATCATGCTCTGTCCGTTGTCGCCCTGCTGGACGCCGACGTAAAGGTCACTGTCGCGGTTGAACGTGAGGAAGAATTCCTCGAGCAGATCCAGTGCCGTTTCGCGCGTAAGGATCCCTTTGTGCAGGTCTGCGATCAGGTACGGGTACATGTACTGGTCGAAACGCCCCAGCCCATTATGGTACGCGCCTTCGCACCAGAGCGTGAAGTGAAGGATCCGCAGGAACTGGAGCGCCTCGTGGAAATTCCGGGCCGGTTTTCGCGGAATGTTGGAGAGCATGGAGACGATCTCGATCTTTCCCTGCTTCATCGCTTCCGCAGCGTAGGCATCCACAAGCTGGAGGACCGCATCGATCCCGCTGATGACGGCATCGAGAAATTCGACTGCTCCGTAATCCTTCTCCGCCAGCGCACGTTCACGCCGTTCGACCGCCTCGGCACGTTTGGCGTCAAGACCCGCGGAAAGGACGTCTTCGTAATTCGGACTCAGATTGAACACGACCCCTTTTTCGTGAAAGTATGCTTCCTTGCGCAGACGTTCCATCACGTCGTCCGGGTACCGTTCCGGAAGATTCGCACAGGTGCGCGTGAAAACGATCCGTTCATTCGGCAGGAAAACCGGATTTTTCGCTTCCTCGGCAAGCACCGTTTTCAGGATGACGGCCGCCTGATTGTCGCGGTCGATGCTCCAGTGCGGAAGGATGGCCTCCCAGTCCACTTCGCGGCGGAACTGGAAATGTTTCTGGTCGAGAAGATACTGTTTCAGTTGAGCGATATGCGGGGTCATGGACCGATTCCTCCATTTGAGAGTGGTACTTATTCACTTTCTGTCCATTATATTTTATTTCCGGAGAATTGGAAGGGGGCGGGATGGGATTTTCGGAAGTTTTTCACAAAAACAGGACGGACAGTGTGCCGAAGCACGATCTGCCCGCCCTGCCGAGGTAATATTCAGAAATCAGTGACGTTTATTTCTTCGCTTTGCGGTTTCTGCGCGCAATGCCGAAAACTCCGAGACCGCCGAGGACCAGGAGTGCCCAGGTCGTCGGTTCGGGGACCGTGTTGTCCATGATGTTGGCCGTCACGAATTGGAGCGACGCATCGCCGTTAAATCCGGAGAAATCCCAGATGAACGAGTCGGTCGACATGATTTCGAACGGGCTGTCGAGACGCACGTTCACGTAACCGGTACCGACGGCTGTTTCAAGACCCGTTTGTTCGCCGAGCCAGGCCGCGAAATTGTTGAGGTCGAGGTCTTTACCATCCACGATGAGGCTGAAATCCTTGACTTTCAGAGAATCGCCTTCACCAAAATCGATTCCGACCAGCTTGCTATCCTGAAGTTTCGCGGAACCGTAGCTGTTGTCGTCCGCGGTGTTGAACTTCACGGCCGTTTTACCGTCCTCGCTGGCGTCGGTCATGAGACCGGGATTCCCGAGGTTCACCGGGCCTGCATTCACGCCGTTAACGAGGGTCACGGTATTTTCAGCATCAAGTGTACCGACCGTGAAACCGTTCAGACGGGCCGTGATCGTCGTTTCGGTAAGTGAATCCGGAGCGATCGTCGTGAAACCATGCCCGTTCGGATTGGAGAGAAAATGGATCGTCGAATCCTTTACCGTGAAGACGGCTTCACTTCCTTTGGGGAGCATATCGACATTTCCGTCGAAAGTTACGTCCGCATCGGTAAACGCGGCATCTCTCCAGAACGTAACGGACGTACCGTTCTGGAACGTAACGGCCGAATCGTTACCGACACAGAGATCAGTGAATCGATTCCAGGAATCGTATCCGAACGTGACCGTCGGCGCGCCATTCTGGTTTTCCTGGCCGATAGTGAGTTTTCCGTCGGTGTAGACACTGTTCTTCCGCTGCGGGGCGAAATCGATGCCGCCGCCGAAATAGTATTCGCCGCCGTCTTTGATCGTCACGTTTCCAAAATTGGCCCCAAAAATATCATTCGGTTTCCGGGAACCGCCGCAATAGTTTCCCTTAAAGATCGCGGCGGAATCCTCGCCTTCAAAATTCAGCTCCACGCTTCCTTTCATCAGGATCGCGCCGGCATTCGTTCCATTGTAGTCTTCCGCGCCGCCCTTGTTGTTCAGGAATGAGTTCGTTCCGGAGATCGTCAGGACCGTTTTGGTGTCAGAGTAACTGTCGTACTTGTTGGCAACGCAGATCGCACCGCCGCCTGCTTCGGAACCGTTTCCAATAAATGTATTCGTCCCGGAGATCGACCCGCCCTTTTGACCGATCCATAGCGCGCCGCCGTAACGGTAACTTGTCATGCTGCCGTCAGTCTTCAGATCACCGGCAGAATTGCCCTCAAAATACGTATTGACCAGGTTTACTTCAGGAGCGTACACCGCGCCGCCGCTATTGCCTGCCATATTGTTTTTGAAGACCGAGTCGGAAATCGTCACCGACGTTCCGGCATAGATCGCGCCGCCAGTTTTCACGGCATGGTTCCCGGTAAACGTGGTTCCGGAAACGTCGATCGTGGTTCCGGTAAAGAGCGCACCGCCATACTGACCGGCGTAGTTGCCGGAGACGGTACTGTCGGAGATCGCGATCGAGCCGTTGGAGCAGATCACGCCACCGTATTGGCCCGCGTGGTTCCCAGTAAACGTGCATTTGGAGAGGTCCGCCGATGTGTTGGCGAAAATGGCACCGCCATAATTGGAGGAATTGTCTTCGAAGGCCGTTCCGAAGATCTTCACGACCTCAGCCGCCATGACACTGCCCAAGTCACTGACGTGATTTCCGACGAAAGAGGCATTGGCACCATTGATGGTGACCGACCCTTCCGCCTGGAACAGTCCGCCCCAATCGGTATTTGCGCCCGTAAATTTAACGTTTTCGGCATTCAGGGTGATGGTCTCCCCCGCTCCGTTACAGAAAAGCACGCCGCTGCCGGCTGTGATCGTACGAATGTCGGCCGTATTCGAGCGGATCGTCAGCTTGCCATTCGGAAGAGCCAACTGTTTCGTCTCGGTCACGTTGGCATTCACACTGATGACGTCGTCGGCCTGAAGAGGATCAAAACCGGAAAATGTATCGGACTCAAACACTTCGGTTTCGCGAGTCAGAACGAGATCTTTCGTACTCTGGGCATTCACTTGGGCGTAAGAGCCAACGCCATCAGTGCGGTTGCGGTGAGGGTGATCTTGCCGGTCTTGGCGAATGTGTTAAGCGCACGGCGAAGTTTGGTCGTGTTTGTTTTCATATTTTTACCTCATGTAATGAAATACTTGATGATCCCGGATGTCTGAATTGTTTTCGTTTCACCAATCAAAATAGTAAAACGGAATACACCGGTACTGAGGATAAAATCGAGAAAATTTTGGGATATTATGAAAAAATTTACCCATGTCATCAATTCCCCCCCCCCCC
>SUVI01000195.1 GCA_015062085.1 Planctomycetaceae bacterium | reverse complement strand
CGATGGGGATCACGCCAAGTGAAGTTGCTGCTGCCATTCAGGGACAGAACGTTCAGGCTGCCGCCGGCTCTGTTGGTATTGAGGCAAGTAACGACCTGATGCAGTACAAGATCAACGTCAAAGGACGCCTCGTAACCGAAGAAGAATTCGGCAACATCATCGTCCGCTCCGACGGTAAGGGGAACATCGTCAAGATGAGCCATATTGCACGGATCGAGCTTGGGGCTGAATCCTACGCGGCTCACGGTAAACATAATATGAAGAACTGTGTTCCAGTCGTTATTTTCCGTACGGCAGGCTCCAACGCACTGAATACGGTAAATGGAACGCTGGAGAAGATCGAACAGCTTCGTCCGGAATTTGAAAAGGCGGGAATTGAATTCTCCATTATTTACAATCCGACGGAATACATCACGATCTCGCTGAAAGAGATCATCCGCACGCTGATCGAAGCCCTCGTTTTGGTCATTGCCGTGACGTACCTTTTCCTTCAGGACTGGCGCGCAACGATCATTCCGTCGATCGCCATTCCGGTCGCGCTTGTCGGTACGTTCCCGTTCCTGATGGTTCTCGGCTACAGCGTAAATACCCTGACGATGTTCGGTCTGATCCTCGTTATTGGTTCGCTCGTGGACGACGCCATCATCGTGGTGGAGAGCGTCATGACGAACATCGAAGAGGGAATGTCTCCCCGTGAAGCGACATACAAAAGTATGGGACAGATCACCGGCGCCATCATCGCCACGACGCTTGTGACGCTGGCCATTTACGTTCCGATCTGCTTCAACGGCGGTATGGTCGGGGTCATTTACAAGCAGTTTGCCGTGACGATGTGCGTGGCTCTGGTCCTCTCCGGCGTCAACGCGCTGACGCTCAGCCCTGCGCTCTGCGTTCTGATCCTTCGCGCCAAGCAGGAAAAGAAAAAGCGCAGCATCATGGACGTGATCTTCGTCCCGTTTAACTTTGGTCTGGATAAATTCCGGCACGGGTTCCTTTTCTTCAGCGGTATCCTCGTCCGCCGCTCGCTCTTGACGCTGGCGGTTTTGGGGCTGGTACTTTGGGCGAACGGATTCAAGTTCACGTCCATGCCGACCTCCTTCCTTCCGGAAGAAGATAAGGGCGCCATCATGTGTAACGTGGAACTGGCGCCGGGAACCGCACTTTCCGAGACACAGCGAGTCATTAATGCTCTTGAAGAAAGTTTCTTCCATGAGGAAGGTGTGAACGAAACGCTGGCAGTCGCGGGCTATAGTATGATGGGCGGTCTGGGTGAAAATAACGCGATGCTGATCGTAGACCTTTTGGATTGGGATGAGCGTACGACTCCGGAAATGCAGATCAACGCGATCAACGCAAGATTCCAAGCGAAAGCCGCCCAGTTCCCGGAAGCGCGGATCATGTGCTTCAAACCGCCGGCGATCGCCGGTATGGGAACTACGAGCGGCGCGTCCTTCATGCTCAGCTCTTCGGGAGGTGTGACTGCGGATGAACTTTCCATGATGGGAAAAATGCTTGGCGGCGAACTGATGAGTGACCCGAACGTACAGTTCGCCATGACGGCGTACAACTCGGACATGCCGCAGCTTCGTCTGGAGATCGACCGCGAAAAAGCCGAGCTGATGAAAGTTCCGATCTCCGCGATCTTCGGAACGCTTCAGAGTCAGCTGTCGTCCTACTACGTGAACGACTTCAACATTCAGGGGTACACGTTCAAGGTCCAGGTCCAGGCTATCGCGGGTGAGCGAAGTATCATGGAAGACGTGAAGAATCTTTACATCCAGAACCTGGAAGGTCAGATGGTACCGGTCACGAGTGTTGCGGACATTCACTTTGAGGTAGGTCCGCAGACGATCACTCGATTCAACCAGTACATGTCGGCACCGTTTAACGCGACGCTAAAACCGGGAACGCTGAAGAGTTCCGGGGAGTTCATGAAGCAGATCAAAGCCGCCAATTCGATCAAACCGAAGGAAGGCGAAGCCACGCGTTACTCCATCAACTGGACGGATATAACGCTTCAGGAAAGTATGAACGAAGGGAAGATCATTGGTCTGCTCGCGACGGCGATCGTGTTCGGCTACCTGTTCCTCGTGGCGCAGTATGAAAGCTGGACGATCCCGGTGCCGGTCATGCTCTCGGTCTCCGTGGCGACGCTCGGCGCTCTCCTGGGTCTGGGACTTTCCCAGCTTGACCTGAGTATTTACGCGCAGCTCGGTCTGCTGATGCTCATCGGTCTGGCAAGTAAAAACGCTATTTTGATGGTCGAGTTCGCAAAAGTCCAGCACGAAGAAGAAGGCCTGAATATCGTGGATTCCGCTCTGGAAGGCGCAAGTCAGCGATTCCGCGCGGTGCTCATGACAGCGTTCTCGTTCATTCTGGGCGTGCTGCCGCTCGTTACCGCGACGGGCGCAGGTGCTGCGAGCCGAAGAGCCATCGGTATTCCGACGTTCTACGGAATGCTCATCGCGACGGTCTTTGGTATCGCGCTGATCCCGGCACTTTACGCGCTGTGCCAGCGTGTGCGTGAATTCGTCTCCCGCCGCGATTACGCTGCCGAAGCGCTTGCCGCCAAAGCCGCGAAAATCAGTGATGCTGCCGACACGGCAGAACCGGCTGCGGATGGCGGATGCTGAATCGGAAAACGCGGAAAATGAAATGTGCCGAATGATGGAAACCTGATCCGGCACAATGATCTTGAGGTTTCGGGCTCCCGGGCAGATATGCTCCGAATGTCTGGGAGTACCGAGCCTCTTTTTTTGGGGCTCTTCCGGAAAGTGCGTACCGATCAGGTCCGAGCTTGCCGCTGAGAGGGAAGAAGAGACGCAGAAACACACGGAAAAGAAAGAGGAAAAAGACAGTGAACGTGCCCTGACACGAATTTCACGGAAAGACACGAAAAGACGCAAATGATTTTTTAAAAAATCAAAAAATGTTCGAACCGTCTGTTTTTTATTTTTACCGCTTTGGTGTTAAGATCCGTGTTTCTCTGTGAGTTTTCAGTGCATTCAGCGGTAGAACTTAGTGGTAGAACTGATACGCAGTTTTCGGATGGACCTTTAAATGACTAAAGATTCCATTGTATCTTTTGCATCATTCCGTATCTTTCGCGGAATTCGTGTCGAAATATTTCATTTCTTCATCGGGGAGGATCGCTGGGCTCTCCGCGGCAGATCGCCGGCGAAAACGGTTTTCTGCAAGATTCCTGAAAAAAATCGGAAAGATTTTCAGGAAAAACGCAAATTGCTCTGGACATGGAAAGAAATTTACGGTATCCTGTGAATCGGAAGTTGGTTTTTTTATGGGAATTTGTCAAAAATGAGATCCGTACGTACTTTCATTTTGAGCTTTTGCCTGTTTTGGGTGTGTCTCGTCCTGATGACGGGCTGTGCACAGAATCGGCAGACGATCGCACGCCTGGAGCAGGAAAATGCCCAGCAGCGGGAACGTATTTGGCAAAGTAACCGTAAAATGGAAGATTTTCGTCAGGAGAATCTTGCCCTTCGCCAGCAGCTCGCAGCACTTCAGGGACAGGATCGCAGCAATGCGCCCGTTTCCCAGCCGCAAACTCAATTGCAAAGTCCGCCGCAGAGTTCGATCATTCAATCTTCTCCGGGGTCCGGAAGGATCGACCGGTCTGCCGTTGCACCGACGCCGCAGCCTTCAACACTCGGTACGCCGACAACACCGCAGGCTCTTCCCATCAATCCGCCTGCTGGTTCACAGGCTGAAGTCGCAGGCGTGCCGCACCGTACGATCCGCGTTCGCAAGACGGACAGCAGTGCAGTCCACTCCGTTTCGATCCTCGCAGACAAAGCGAAACCGATCCACTACGAGGGACTTCATGCGGAGATCCAGCTGAAAGACGCAAACGGCGGCATCGTTCTCGCACCGGCTCCGCTTTACGTCATGGTGACCGATCCGTCCAAACCGGCAGATCAGGCCCGCATCTCGAAATGGCGCTACACGGCCGAAGATCTGGCCGCGATCATTAATAGCGGTCAGGCTGCGATCTCGATCCCGCTCAACATGGCCTGGGAACGTGCGTGTCCGGAAAATCTGGATCTGGAGCTCCATATCCTCTACCACACGAGCGATCAGCGGATCCTCAGCCACCGTGCCCGGATCGATCTTGCGCAGTCTACGGTTCCGCAGTCTGCGGTCTCCGCTGCTGCAGGTCAAGCCGTGGGAGCTTCCGTTTCTGTTCCGTCTGGAGTGAATGGGAACGCTGCGTCTGGAAACTCTCCCGCCTCTTCCGGCTCTCCGTACTCCCGGCCTGTTTGGACTCCGGAGCCTTAAATTTTACGAAATTTGCATAGGCGCATGTCTTTTGCGGGTACGGAGCGATCGTATTGATCGACACAATCGTCAGCAACTGAAAAACCGGCACTTAAATTCGTCTTCTTGTCTGATTTTCTGAAAAAAAAGCAGAGAAAATTTTGTGCAGCGGTCTGAAATGCCGATGACCAATCTTGAAAGAGTCGAATTATATTTACGCCGTGACCTGATTTTCGCGCGGAAGAAATTTTTTTCTTCCCGGTACTTTCACTTTAAACTGGCAGACCCGGTCGTGTTTCGGCAGGCATTTTTCCTAAGTGTCCAGCTCGCCGGCTGCCCAAAATCAGCAGCGTAAAGTACAGTAAAATACGCGTTTCACAGTTTTTTAGGAGTGTGCCGATATGTATCGGAAAGTAATTCTTGGTTTGTCCATGCTGGTGTCGTTCCTCACGGCACTTCCGTCTTTTGCGCAGACCGGCGACAGTCTCGCGATTTATCAGACGTTCGGCAAGGGAGTTCACTACTATAATGCGCAGGATTACGCTGCTGCCTACGAAAAATTCACGGATTGCATCAATAGCGGTACGCAGAATCCAAGTATCTACTATTTCCGCGGCCTCGCTCTCCTGAATCTTGGTCGTGCAGAAGCGGCCGAAATGGACTTCAAAGCTGGTGCGGAACTGGAAGAGAAAGCCAATATGGACACTCAGAAACAGATCGGATACGATCTCCAGTTCGTTCAGGGAAATGTGCGTCAGACTCTCGAAAAACACCGTGCAGATGCAAAACTCGCTGCCTATCAGAGAGTCCGTGAGATCCGTGCTATGCAGGAAAATATCAATGCGCACAATGCTCTGAAAAATAAAGATCTCCACACCTTCGACAGCACCTACTCCTACGACACGGGATTGGGCGAGGCGGAAGCCTATGAAGAATACACGACGCTGGACGAAGAGGATGACCAGGAGCTCTCCGAGGAAGAGGCTGCTGAAGACGGCCTGATGGACGAAGATGACGACCTGATGGACGAGGAAGACGACCTGATGGACGAGGAAGACGAAGCAGCGGAACCGGAAGAAGAAATTTCCAGTGAAGATGCTGCGGAAGACTTTGACCTCGATGAAGAGATCGGTCCCGCCAGTGTTGGCGACGACGATGACGACGACGCGGCGGCGGATGACGAAGACACTGCTTTCGGCGACGACGATGATGACGACGCGGCAGCGGATGACGAAGACACTGCTTTCGGTGACGACGATGACGACGACGCGGCGGCGGATGACGAAGACACGGCTTTCGGCGACGACGATGATGACGACGCGGCGGCGGATGACGAAGACACTGCTTTCGGTGACGACGATGACGACGCGGCG
>SUVI01000013.1 GCA_015062085.1 Planctomycetaceae bacterium | reverse complement strand
GGGCAATACGCATTTCAAGAGCGAGGACGGTATCCTGTTCACCGCCGACGGCAAAACGCTCATTCAGGTCCCGCGCGGCAAGGGCCTCACCGAATACACCATCCCCGACAGCGTGACGAGCATTGGAAATGAAGCGTTCCGCTGGTGTAAGAGCCTCACGTCCGTGACGATCCCCGACAGCGTGACGAGCATTGGAGATTCCGCGTTCAGCAGCTGCGACAGCCTCACGTCGGTGACGATCCCCAACAGCGTGACGAGCATTGGAGAAGGCGCGTTCTTGGGCTGCGACAACCTCACGTCGGTGACGATCCCCGACAGCGTGACGAGCATTGGATATCGCGCGTTCGAAGGCTGCTCTAAAGACCTGATCATCTACGGGAAGGCGGGGTCGGAGGCGGAATGGTATGCGAAGAAGAATGGGATGAAATTCGAGGTGAAGTAGCGGTTTGACGTTCTGCTTTTTCGCACGGAAGACACAGGGAGAGAGAGTTTGGCTCTTTCTCTCTGCGTCTTTCTAAATTTCGCGGCAGGATACATTCCTTTTCCTGCCCTTTTCAGCGGCAGATCCGCAATGTATCCCGTACATTTTGAGGATCCATTTGAGAATAAAAGGAGAGCGGGACGGTCAGATTAGGTGAATTCTTCGGAAGTTTCTTGCAGAAAGTAGGAAAGAAGTGGAAAAAAATCCAGAAAAACCGTCTTTCCCTCCTTGAAAAAAATGCAGGGTCGGGTAAAATAAAGAAAAGGAATTTTTGTTTTCTCGAACTTATGTTCATTTCCATTTACCGGTTGACCGGAAAAGGGGCAGTTAAAAATGGATTCACCGAAAATCAAACGCGCGATCATCAGCGTCAGCGATAAGACCGATCTGGACGTTTTTGCGAAAGGTCTCGCAGAAATGGGCGTCGAGATCTACAGTACGGGCGGAACCCGCACTTTCCTCGAAGCGAACGGCATTCCGTGCAAAGACATCTCGGCGTACACCGGATTTCCGGAAATGATGGACGGCCGTCTGAAGACCCTCCATCCCTACGTTTTCGGCGGGATCCTTTGCCGTCACGACCGCGAAGACGACATGGCCGGCCTTCAGGAGCACGGCATCCTTACGTTTGAACTCGTCTGCGTGAATCTCTATCCTTTCGAAGCCACCATCGCAAAACCGGACGTCACGGCAGCCCAGGCGATCGAAAAGATCGATATTGGCGGTCCGTCTCTCGTTCGCGCCGCAGCGAAGAACCACCTCTTCACCAGCATCGTGACGAGCAAAGACCAGTTCCAGGCCGTCCTCGATTCCATGAAGGAAAACGGCGGAGCCACGACGTTTGAACTTCGCCGTCAGCTTGCCGCGGATGCGTTCAACCACACCGCGAAATATGACCGCGCAATTGCGAACTGGTTCTCCAAAGAAGTCGGCGAAGGCGATTTCCCGCAGACGCTCGGCGTAACTTTCGAACGTTCCGCGACGCTCCGCTACGGAGAAAACCCGCACCAGAAAGCCGCCGTCTATGCCGGTCCCAATGTGGATCAGGTCCCGAACATCATCCGTGCAAAGCAGCTCAACGGGAAAGAACTCTCGTACAATAACCTGATGGACCTGGATGCGGCCCTTGGTATCGTGCTGCGCAGCAAAAATCCAGCCTGCTCGGTCATCAAGCACAATAATCCGTGCGGTGCCGCGGAAGCCGCAACACTTTCCGAAGCCTGCGAACGCGCCATGGCCGGCGACCCGCTCTCCGCGTTCGGTTCCATCCTCGGTATGAACCGCGTGTGCGATGAAGCGACTGCTAAGGTCCTCTGCGAACCGGGTCTCTTCGTCGAAGCGATCGTCGCGGAAGATTTCGAGCCGAAAGCTCTGGAACTCCTCACCACCGTTCCGAAATGGCGCAACAATGTGCGTCTCATGGCAGCAGGCGACCTGAGCCGTGCGCAGTCGGAGTGGACCTGGCGCTGCATCGAAGGCGGTCTTCTCGTGCAGAACGCCGACGTTCAGGATGATCCGGAAGACGAATGGAAAGTCGTAACAGAAAAGCAGCCGACCGCGAAACAGGTAGAAGATCTGCGTTTCGCCTGGAACCTCTGCCGCTTCGTGAAATCGAACGCCATCGTACTCTGCAAAGACGGCATGCTCCTCGGAGCCGGTGCGGGCCAGATGAGCCGTGTGGATTCCGTGAAGATCTCGATCGAAAAAGCGGGTGACCGCATCGACGGCGCAGTCCTCGCCAGCGACGCATTTTTCCCGTTCGCCGACAGTATCGACCTTGCGCACGAAAACGGCATCACGGCCCTCATCCAGCCCGGCGGATCGAAACGCGACCAGGAAGTCATCGATGCGTGCAATAAATACGGCATCGCAATGATCTTCACCGGCTATCGCCATTTCCGTCACTAAAAGTCCCTCCGACACGGCGATCTCGACCGCAGAAAAAATGGAAGAGATACCAAAGGACACGGATTTTTAAACGCGAAAAGCATAAAAAACGCGAAAAACACGAAGTGGTTTTAAAAATTTCCAAAAATCCATTTCGTGTTTTTTCGCGTCTTTTGAGAAATTCGTGTCAGGACACGTTCGCTTCTCTTCTCTCAGTCACCGAAAGCACGGAGTTTTTCCACGAGCAGCGTGCATTTTGCGACGAACTCTTCATCCCCTTCTGCCTCTGCGAGTTCCTGGGCCTTCTGGAAATCGGCAAAAGCGTCCTCGTTTTCTCCGAGCTGATAGTACGCTTCCCCACGGCGCAAGAAGACGTCTGCATTTTCCGCACCAAGCCGTTCAGCAGCATTGAAATCGTCGATCGCTTTTTCGTATTCAAGCATTTCCATCCACGCAAGTCCGCGAAAACGGTACGCTTCAGCCGTTTTTTCCTGTTTCAGGAGCGCATTGAAAACTTTCATGGCATCGTCGAGGCGTTCCATTTCTACGAGGATCGCGCCTTTGTCGATGAGATAATCCGTATTTTCCGGCTCATACTCAAGCGCCAGCACGATATCCGCCAAAGCGCCGTCTAAGTCGCCGAGACCGCGTTTTGCGTTTGCGCGAAAATCGTAAACAAGGAGTTCCGGGTCAAGTTCCAGTGCTTTTTCCAGAGCCGCCAGAGCCTCCTGGTACGCGCCTTCGTAAAGCAGGACCTGACCGAGCATGCTCCATGCGATCATATTTTCCGAATCGAGTTCCACGGTAAGACGGAAATCCTTTTTGGACGCCTCGATATTTCCGAGATGGAAAAGCGCCTGCCCTCTGCCGCACAGAGCGTCGGAACTTTCCGGGTCGAGAGAAAGTGCGTACTGAAAATCCTGAAGCGCCTCTTCACAGCGATTCATTTCAAGGAACGTCTTTCCCCGATTTTCGATGATCATCGCATTTTCCGGATCCAGAATGAGCGCCTGCGTGTAGTGATCGGCAGCTTTCTCGAAATCACGGAGGATCTCGTGCGTCATGGCACACATGATCGCTGTGTCGAAATCGGGAGAAAACTCCAAGCGTTTTTCAAAGATCCGGATCGCTTCATCATAGCGTCCCAGCAGCTGGAGCGCGACGCCGCAATCATAGTATGCGTCGATAAAATCAGGGTACTTTTCCAAGATCGCGAGCAGTTCACCGGCCGCTTCTTCCACCATATCCTGCTGAGCGTGAGCATGCGCGATGAGGTACAAGACCTCGATATTTTCCGGGTCAAGTTCCAAAGTGTGCTGGAGCGCCTCATCCGCCTCTGCAAATTTTTCGAGTGAGAGAGCCGTCCGTCCGAGAAGATACCCGGCTTTGAAAGACCCCGGAGACTGCTTCACCGCAGAGGCAAAGATCTCCATTGCCTGAAGTTCTTCGCCAAGCTCAAGTTTCCGGATCCCCTGAAGAAGCAGCGGGGCGATCGGCAGATCAGCCTCGGAGGTGGGTATACTTTGGATCATCTGGAAAAAATCTGCGTCCTGCATGGGTCTTCCTTCCTGCATAAAACTCTCTGTGTCTTTTTATCCGATCTGAAATGACCGGCAGGAAAAGCCGCATGATCTCCTGCCGTTCTGTTCTGGATCTCATTTTACCAAAAATCGATTTTTTGTAAACGGGCCGGGGCCGAAAATTTAGAGAAATTTACGGAATCGTCACGGCATTGCCGTCTGCGCGGTTGGCAAGATCCTGCCAAGTCTCGGCATCGATACTGTACGAAATACGGTGGATCGACCCGTCCGCCATCGCCATTCCCAAAGCACCGGCGTGCGGACTCCCGAAAAGGTAGTCGTAGTCTGCCCCCGTACGGTCCTGATAGGGACGGTAGTCCTTCCCGGCACGGCGGAGCGTGTCATTGTCAAACCCCTGCCAAATGCACCGATCATCTCCGCCGCCGTAAGAATCCGCTGACGAGGAGGGGGTATATTTGTCGGCACGAAGATACTTCTCACCGCAGAGGAACGTGTTGCTCGTCCCGTCGCGGATCTCGCCAAAGGTCACAGCACTGGCAACGAATGCGACGCCGGATTCCGCCGCTTTGTACCCAAGTTTCTGAGGATCGAGCGAAAGCCCTTTACTGTACGAGTTGACCCCGGTGTCATAGAGCCATTGCGTTCCTGTGCAGCCTCCGTAATCCCCTTTGACGGCCATGCTGTCGACGTAGGTCGTACTGTTGACGCCGTCTCCGCCGCGTGCATAGTAGGGAACCGCCGCACGGCGGGAGGGGCAGTTAAAAAGCGGGAGAGACATTTTGGAACGCGTCTCGTTCGCGTTCTTGATGTTCTGATCTGCGATCTGGTTGCCATCCATTCCAAGCTGCCAAAGAGCATTGGCTTCGAGGAACGGCAGGAGACTGTAGTGCCACGACCCCGGCTGTTTGGGACCAAAACCGAGATCCGGATCGCCGTCGACCGTGTAGAGCCAGCCTCCAGATGGGAGTGTCTTGACCGTGCTTTCGTGATTCAGCGCCGCCAGCCCCAACTGTTTCAGGTGGTTGGAGCACTGCATCGTGCGTGCAGCTTCGCGCGCCTGCTGAACAGCAGGAAGAAGCAGACCGACGAGCATTCCAATGATCGCAATGACGACGAGTAATTCCACCAGCGTAAATGCTCGGCGGCGAGATGCACATTTTTCAGTTTCTTCCATTTCGTTCCCCCCGCTTTTAAAATTACTGTAAAACGATACTTTTATCTTAAACAAGATCTCTGAAAATGTCAAGGGGTGGGAATGAAAAAATTTGAAAAGAAAACGTCTTCAGAGCCAAAGACGACTCCGAAGACGTGAAACTATTTTAGACGAAAACTGCAGATTTTGTCCGAACGAACGGAAACTACTTTTTCCGCGGCCGGTTTCTGCGTATCTTGCGGTACAGTTTGGCGTACTGCTCTGCACTCTGCGCCCAAGACGTGTCGAGGGCCATCCCTGTATTCTGAAGCTGTTTCCAGAGTTCCGGACGGTTCCGGTAAATGTCGAGCGCGTGATCCACGCCCCACGTGATCCCCTGAATGTCCGCATTGCAGAATCGGATCCCCGTCGCAGTCCCGTCCGCCTCCGTTTCCGGAGTGAGGTCCGTGACAGTATCGACCAACCCTCCCGTCGAGTGAACGACCGGGACCGTACCGTACCGCATACTGTAGAGCTGTGTCAGCCCGCACGGTTCAAAACGGCTCGGCATGAGGAAAATGTCGCTTCCCGCGATGATCTTGTGCGCCAGTTCGTTCGAGTAGCGGATCGAAACCGCAACGTTCTGCGTATGCATCGCAGCCAATTCACGCAGACGGTTTTCGAGGATCGGATCCCCCGACCCCAGCAGGATCCACTGAACGTCTTCACCGGCAAACGTCTTCCGGCAGATCAGATCGACGACCAGATCGAACCCCTTCTGCTCCGTCAAACGCCCCACCATTCCCACGACCGGCACGTCGGCACGCTGTGGAAGGTTCATCTGATTCTGAAGCGCCAATTTGGCCTGGAGCTTTCCTTCCGCACAGGTCTCAGAGGAAAAATGATGCTCGATGAACGGATCTTTTTCCGGGTCCCATTCGTCCGTGTCGATCCCGTTCGTGATCCCCCACAGAACATCCCGCCGACTGCGCAGGACACCTTCCAGACCGCAGCCGCCAGGTGAATTCGTGATCTCACGAACATAGTTTGGACTCACCGTCGTGATCCCGTCCGAGAAAACGATGCCGGTCTTCAGAAGATTCAGATGATCGTAGCATTCCATCTGCAGCCAGTTAAAATACTTCCAGTGCAGTCCGGTCAGCGACATCGCAGCGGCAGGAAATGCCCCCTGATAGGCAATATTGTGAATGGTGAAAAGCGTCGCGATCTTCTCGTAGCCTGGAAAATCCCGATAGTAGATCGACTGCAGCGCCGGGATCAGCCCCGTCTGCCAATCATTGACGTGCAGGATGTCGACCTTGAGTTTCAGAAGCCGGACTGCTTCCAGAACCGCATAGGAAAAGAAGACGAAGCGCTCGCAATTGTCTCCGTAGTCCTCATTGTTCGTATTGTACAGACCGTCACGGTCAAAATAGGAATCGTGCTCCACAAGATAGATCGGGACGCCGATCTCCGGAACCATACATTTTCGGTAGGTCCCGCGTACTTCACGACCGCCGATCCAAACACGGATCTCCACGCCCGTCGCCTCGGATGGATACTTTTTCGTAGAACGATACGCCGGCATGATGAGCGTCACTTTATGCCCAAGCTGTGCGAGCGCCTTTGGAAGTGCCCCGCAAACGTCTGCCAGACCGCCAGTCTTCGCAAGCGGCGCCGCTTCACTCGACGCAAACAGGATATTCATGGAAACCTCCCTTCCTCCTTTTATTTTACTTCTAATTCGCTTTGGATCCGCGCTTTTTTTTCGTATTCTCTAGTTTTCAGTCCCGATCTTCCACCGAAAGCAGCTGGCACTGCTCCCAACATCCAGCCGCCCGCAGAAAGATCTTCTCTTCTCTATTATATCATGAGAACGATTTTTTTCCAGCAATGCCAGGCAGTTTCAATCCTAAAAAACCCTAAAAATTCCTAAAAAAATGCAAAAATTACAAAAAAATCTGAAAATTTCTCCGAAAGAACACGAAAGAACACGAAAGAACACGAAAGAAAAAAGAAAAAAAATTCAATGGAAAGACAAAATCTTCAGCCCTCGAGTCCCATGTGACGGTGAAAATGATCCACGATGCGGATGAACGCCTCCCGGTCCCCTTCGCTCAAGCCTTCCAAAAGTTCCAGCGAGACGGTCCGAAGGCCTTTTTGGATCGCGCGGCAGATCTGACGCCCCAATGGTGTCAGATGCAGGCAGCAGCTCCGGCGGTCGTGCGGATTCGGCGTACGAAGAACGAGATCTTTATTCACGAGGATCTCCAGCGTCGTGGAGACCGACTGGATCGAACAGTTCAGAGACTTCGCAAGATCGTGCGGATGGATCCCCAGCTCCGTTTCCTCTTCCCCCGCACAGATAAAAAGGATCGTCCGCTCCTGCCTGCACGTCAGCGAGTTGATGATCTCCACGTTTTCGACCCCAAGGATCTGCGGCCGGGTCTTCGTACGACGGTAGTCCATCACCTTAAAGAGTTTCAAAAACGCTTCTTCGGCAGGTTTGAGCAATTCATTTTTGTGGGGTTTGTCGAACATCTTTTTCTTGTACCGGAAATGACTTCCAGTTTGAAACGACTTGAAATGATAGGAAATCTATCTCGATTATACCTGATTTCACAGGAAATACCAGACCAAAATATAAAAAATCCAAGATTTTTTTCTTAAAAAAATACTCCAGCCTCTTGACTTTCAGATCACTGTGTGTTATCCTGAATAAATAGTATCTATCCTTAACTATCATAGTTGAGGAGTTTTTGATAGTTCGGCTGAAGGACGGACTCCTGCCTGTTTTTCCTTTTTTCCTTCCTTCAGAGTTTCAAATTTCGGATTTTGATCCCATGTTTGCACGATTTTTTATTGACCGGCCGATTTTCGCGAGCGTGATCTCGGTCGTTATCGTGATTTTGGGACTGCTGGCGTACATCCAGCTTCCCATGACTCTTTTTCCAAACGTTTCTCCGCCGACAGTCTATGTGCGCGCACAGTATCCCGGCGCGTCTCCGGAAACGGTAGCTGACACGGTCGCAGTCCCCCTTGAAGAGCAGATCAACGGCGTTGAAAATATGCTCTACATGACGACGAACTGCACGAACGGCCAAGTCGCCATCGCTGTAACGTTCAAGGTCGGAACAGACCTCGACATGGCGCAGGTCCTTGTGCAAAACCGCGTTTCCATTGCGACGCCGAAACTGCCGGAAGAAGTGCGTTCGCTCGGCGTCACGACGAAAAAGCAGAGTCCCACGACGATTTTGAGCATCAGTCTCTACTCCCTGAAAAAAGGGACGGTCCGCGAGGGCGGCGAGCTGGTCAAGTCAGTGGATGAACGCGGACGCGAGTACTGGCACGAAAAGGATTTTGAGGATCCCGAAGATAATGAACCGTACTATAAGATGCTCTACCTGAGCAACTATCTGCGCCTCTTCATCCGTGACGTCATTTCACGAACGGAAGGGGTCGGCGACGCGTCGATCAACGGCGAGCGCGAGTACGCCATGCGCATTTGGCTCGATCCGGACAAAATGATGGTCCGAAACATTTCGGCAAAGGACGTCGTAGCGGCGATCCAGAAGCAGAATATCCAGGTCGCAGCCGGCCAGCTCGGGCAGCAGCCGGTCCCGCAGCCCATGGCATTCCAGTACATGCTTCAGGCACAGGGCCGTCTGGTCAGCGAGGAAGAGTTCGGCCGCATCGTCGTGCGTGTGGAAGAAGACGGCTCGACGGTCCGCATGAAGGACATCGCGCGCTTGGAAATGCACTCCAAAATGCTCGACGTCGTGGATTATCTCGAAGGAGACCTTGCGTTCAAGGACGAAGAGCACCGACAGGCGGATGGCACATTCCGGCGCGAGATCTACCGAAACACGGAAATGTGCACGCTTGCCGTCTCTCAGCTTCCGGGTGCGAACGCGCTGAAAACGGCCAAGGCCGTCCGTGAGCGAATGCTAGAACTGGAAAAATCGTTCCCGCCGGGACTCAAATACACGATCGTGTACGACACGACGCCGTTCATTCAGGAGTCCGTCGGTGAAGTGAAACACGCTCTGCGCGACGCGGTCATCCTCGTGGCTCTGGTCGTGGTCCTTTTCCTCCAGTCCTGGCGCGCCGCCATCATTCCGCTGCTTGCCGTTCCTGTCTCACTGATCGGTACGTTCGCAGTCATGGCCGGAATGGGATTTTCGCTCAACAACCTGTCGCTTTTCGGTCTCGTGCTGGCGATCGGTATCGTGGTGGACGACGCCATCGTCGTGGTGGAGAACGTCGAACGCCACATGGAGCACGGTCTCTCCGCAAAAGAGGCTGCCCGCAAGGCAATGGACGAAGTTTCCGGCGCACTCGTGGCCATCGCTCTGGTGCTCAGCTGTGTGTTCGTACCGTGTGCGTTCCTGACCGGCGTGACTGGAGAATTCTTCAAGCAGTTCGCGCTCACGATCGCCATTTCGACGATCATCTCGGCATTCAACTCACTGACGCTTTCTCCCGCGCTTTCCGCACTTCTCCTGAAGCCCAAAGGAAGCAAACGCGACCCGCTCACGTGGCTGATGGACATCACGATCGGCTGGTTCTTCCGTCTCTTTAACGCCTCGTTTGACCTTGCGACGAACATTTACGTCCGTTTCGTGAAGCTCTTCCTCCGGCTGAGTTTCATCGTGATTTTGATCTACGCGGGACTCCTTTACCTCACGTACGACACTTTCCAGAAAACGCCGACCGGCTTCGTGACGCCGCAGGACCGCGGATACCTCATGGCATTCGTCCAGCTCCCCGACTCCGCGTCGCTCGACCGCACGGTTGACGTCTGCAACCGGTTCCAGAAGATCTGCGCCGGCGATCCGTCTCTCCCGAAAGATGATCCGCGCAGTCAGCCGATCCCGGGCATCCGTGCGACTTCCGCAGTTGACGGAGTTTCCTTCCTCGTATCGGGAATCATCTCGAACATGGGGTCCGTCACGATCCTGCTGGATCCGTTTGAAGAACGAAAAGAGACCGGCATCACTGACCTCATGGTGCGCGACATCCTGATGAAACGCTGTGCAGAAGAGATCCCTGAGGCAGTCATCAACATCAGCCGGCCCGCGCCGGTGGACGGAATGGGAAAAGGTGCGTCTTCCGGATTTAAACTCCAGGTCCAGGACCGCGGAAATCTGGGACTTGCCGCTCTTGAGCAGGTCACCAGCGACCTGATCGACGAGGCGCGCGCCAATCCGAAACTGAAAAACCTGAACACGCAGTTCCGTTCCTCCACGCCGATGAAATTTGTGGACGTGGACCGCGAAAAGGCGCAGGACATGGGCGTCGAAATGGATGAGATCTTCACGGCGCTCCAGGTCTTCCTCGGCTCGAAGTACGTGAACGACTTGACGTTCCTCGGACGTAACTTCCAGGTGAAGGTCCAGGCAGATTCCATCTTCCGCTCGGAAGTTCAGAATCTGAACCGGATCCACGTGCGGAACACGCGCGGCGAGATGGTCCCGCTTGGGTCGATCTGCAAGATCAAGGACATGACCGGCCCGCTGACCGTTCCGCGCTACAATATGTTCCCCGCTGCCGCCGTCACGGGAGAAGCTGCCGAAGGATATAGTTCCGGCGAGGCGCTTCTGGAAATGGAACGGCTCTGCTCCGAGATCCTCCCGCAGGGCATGTGGTACGAGTGGTCCGAAATGTCGCTCCTGGAACGCACGGCAGGAAACTCGGCGATCTACGTTTTCTTCTTCGCCGTTCTGTTCGTCTTCCTGGTCCTTGCGGCACAGTACGAATCCCTCGTTCTTCCGCTGGCCATCATTCTCGTCGTGCCGATGTGTCTGCTCTGCTCGCTTACGGGCGTCCGAATGCAGGGACTCGACATGAACATCTTCACGCAAATCGGTTTCCTCGTTCTGGTAGGTCTTGCGTGCAAAAACGCGATCTTGATCGTGGAGTTCGCCAAGGAACTCCAAGACTCCGGCCTCTCCCGCGTGGAAGCTGCGGTGGAAGCGAGCCGTCTGCGTCTGCGTCCGATCCTCATGACGTCTCTGGCGTTCATTCTCGGCGTCGTCCCGCTCCTTTTCTCGACTGGTGCAGGACACGAAATGCGCTTTACGCTCGGCGTCGCCGTTTTTTCCGGAATGCTCGGCGTAACGGTCTTCGGGATCTTCCTTACTCCGGTCTTTTACTCGGTCATCATGATGATCTTCGGGCGAAAAAAGCAGAAGGAAAACGAAAAAGACGCTGGGACTTCGGAGGCTTCCAGTGCGAAAGAACTGGAAACTGCCGCCCAAACGGCACTTGCCGAAACGGAAGTCCAGTAAAACGGAAGTCCAGTAAAACGGAAGTCCGGTAAAACGGAAATCCGGTAAAACGGAAGTCCGGTAAAACGGAAATCCAGTAAAACGGGAATGAACGGATCAATCAGTCAATCAAAGGAATACTTTCATGAATACGACGAAAATTTCGATTTTTGCATTTTTTTTGAGTCTGGGACTTCTGGCTCTTTCCGGCTGCGAAAAGTCGGAGGGCGAAAGCGGTGTAAAGGACGGTGGCGATACAAAAGCCGCTGCGGCTGCGCCGAAAGTCCAGCCTGTCCGCGCACACATCATGATGCCGGTGGAACGCAGAGTCGTGGACTATGAAGAGTTCACCGGACGCATCATGGCGTTTGACGAAGTGGACGTTCAGGCGCAGGTCAGCGGAACGCTGCTGAAATGCCTCTTCAAAGATCAGGCGCAGATGAAGATCGACCCGCAGACCGGACAGCCGATCCCGGAACCTGCCGATGCCGAAGAAACGCAGACGGCGGAACTCACCCTGCGGGAAGGGGACGAGGTGAAGGAAGGTCAGCTGCTTTTCGAGTTGGATTCCGACGTTTACGATGCCGCTCTGGCCAGCGCAAAGGGTGAGCTTGAAGTCCTCAAAGCCCGTAAAAAACGCTTGGAAAACGTAAAGGCACGTGCCGAGAAACTCCGTCCCAGCGGTGCGATCTCGGATGAAGACTACGATGAGGCGCTTTTTGAACTTCAGGAGTGTGAAGCGGAGATCGCCATTGCCGAAGCGGAGATCCTGAAAGCACAGATCAACGTGGACTACACGAAGATCTACGCGCCGATCGACGGCTACCTCTGCGATTCGGAAGTCTCGATCGGAAACCTCGTGCAGGCAAACGGAACGCCGCTGGTCCGCATCGTAAAAGTGGATCCGGTCTTCATCTTCATCAACATTGACGAGGCGACGGTGCAGCGTCTGAAGAAGATTGCCGACGAGCGTAAAGCCGCGAACCCTGACGCCGTGATCGTGCCGGAGATCGAGTTCCGACTTTCAGACGACGACGGTTTCGTCCACCGCGCACGCATCGATTACATGACGCCGACCCTTGAGCAGGGATCCGGGACCCGATTCATCCGTGCGGTCTGCGAAAACCCGAAAACGGCAAGCGGCGCACGCCTTTTCCAGCCTGGAATGACCGCCCACATTCGGATCCGGATCACGGAAGAATACGATGCGATCCTCGTGCCGGAAGAGACGCTCGGAACGAACCAGTCGACCCGATTCGTTTACGTTCTCGACGAGAAAAACATGCCGGAGATGCGCACCGTCGAACTCGGTCCGCTGCAGGAGGACAATATGCGCGTGATCCTCAAGGGACTCGCCAAGGGAGAACGCATCGTCCGCGATAATCTCCTCCGCGTGCGTCTTGACCGGCCGGTCGATCCGATTCCGGAAGAAAACGCTCCGAAAGTTTCGGATGATCCGGCATCAGATCCAGTCTCGCCCGGAACGCAAACGGAAAACAAATAGGCCGAAGACCTTTTCTCCGTTTCACCTTAAAATTCAAGAAGCCGCAGCGCCAAAGATCCTGCGGCTTTCTTTCTGCATTTTCTTTCAGATTTTTGAAACATTTCTTTGTGGTTTCAAAGAAACGGAGCTGGATTTTTGGGGAAATCCTTCCGTCAAGTAAACTTTTTCACGCCATGGAGGAAATATTTCGGAAAAATTCCTCAGGTCCCTCTTGAAATTCCTGAAAAAAACGGGTAAAATCCGAGGAAATAGAAAATTTTGTTTTGAAACCGTTTTTAAAATTTAGAAAAGGCAGGTCCCATGACTCTCCCAGTCGAAAATCTTGCGATCAATACGATCCGCACGTTGGTAATGGATTCCATTCAGGCCGCGAAAAGCGGACACCCCGGCACTCCGATGTCGATGGCTCCGGTCGCGTACCTGATCTTCAATGAACTGCTGAATTACGATCCGGCACATCCGCTCTGGGCGCAGCGTGATCGTTTCGTTCTTTCTTCAGGCCACGGTTCTACGCTTCTGTATAGCGTGCTTCATCTTGCCGGCGTCGAGCAGTTCAAAGATGGAAAACCGACCGGTGAAAAAGCTGTTCGGATCGAAGATCTGAAAAATTTCCGTCAGCTGGATTCCCGCTGCCCCGGTCATCCGGAGTACGGGCACACGAGCGGTGTGGAAGTCACTACCGGTCCGCTGGGACAGGGGCTTGCGATGAGTGTCGGCCATGCGATCGCGTCGAAATGGTTCAGCGCGAAGTACGCAAAAGACGGAAAAGATCTCTTCGGTTTCAACGTCTACTCTTTATGCGGCGACGGCTGCATGATGGAAGGGATCGCCTCGGAAGCCGCGTCGCTGGCCGGTCACCTGAAACTCGGAAATCTCTGCTGGATCTATGACGCAAACAAGATCACGATCGAGGGAAGCACCGACCTCGCTTTCTCGGAAGACGTCGGAAAACGTTTTGAATCCTACGGCTGGAACGTCGTGCAGGTCGAAGAAGACGTCAATGATCTGGACGCGCTGCGCAAGGCGTTCGCGGCATTCCGCGCAGAAAACGAACGTCCGACGCTCATCATGGTGAAGAGCATCATCGGCTACGGCGCACCCAATCTCGCAGGTACCGCAAAAGTCCACGGCGCTCCGCTGGGTGAGGAAGAGATCCGTCTCGCAAAAGAATTCTACGGCTGGACTTACGAAAAATTCGCCGTTCCGGAAGAAGTCACGAAACTGTTTGCCAACGGCATCCAGGCGAACGGCGCAGCCGCCTACGCACAGTGGGAGAAAGATTTCGCGGATTACGCGGCGAAATACCCGGAACTCGCGAAAGAATTCCAGATGATCCAGAACGGTGAACTGCCCGAAAACTGGGACGAAGGTCTCCGCAAAATGTGGGACGCGGACGAAAAAGGGACCGCGAGCCGCAACTCCTCCGGAAAATCGCTGAATCAGCTCGCAGCCGGCATTCCGTGGATGCTTGGCGGTTCGGCCGACCTTGCACCGTCAAACAAATCGAACCTCACTTTTGAGGGTGCCGGTGAATTTGGCCCGGAAAATTACGCGGGACGTAATTTCCACTTCGGGATCCGCGAATTCGCCATGGCTGCGATCTGCAACGGGATGGCGACCTGCGGTCTGAAGAGCTACTGCGCGACCTTCTTCGTCTTCTGCGATTACCTCCGCGGTGCTCTGCGTCTGAGCTGTCTGATGGATCTTCCGGTCCTCTACATACTGTCTCACGACTCCATCGGCGTTGGTGAAGATGGTCCAACGCACCAGCCGGTCGAGCAGCTCGCTGCCCTGCGTTCCATGCCGAATCTCGTCGTCATGCGCCCGTGCGACGCGAACGAAGTCCGTTTTGCGTATCGCTGGTACGCAGAAAACAAAACGTCGCCGGTCTGCATGGTGGTGACTCGCCAGGATCTTCCGACACTTCCGCGTGCGATCGAACCGACGGGTGATCAGTGCGCGTGTTCCTGCGGCGTTTCGAAAGGTGCTTACGTCATCCGTGACGCGAAAAATCCGGCGACCGGCACCTGCGACGCTATCCTCATGGCAAGCGGAAGTGAAGTGCACATTTGCCTCTCTGCCCAAAAAATGCTGGAAGCGAAGGGGATCTACGCCCGTGTCGTGAGCGTTCCGTCAATGGAGCTTTTCGAACGTCAGGATGCGGAATATCGTGAAAGCGTCCTTCCGAAAGCGTGCACACGCCGCGTCGCAGTCGAAGCGGCCCTTCAGTTCGGCTGGGACCGCTACATTGGAACCGAAGGCAAGTTCATCGGCATGACCGGCTTCGGTGCTTCCGCTCCGTTCAAAAAGCTCTACGAAGTCTACGGGATCACGGCGGAGAACGTGGTAAATGCGGTTTGTGAGTGATCCTTGCGATTTTTTCTCGAAGCCTCATCCCGGAGTTTTCGGAATTCCGGGATGAACGGTTCCCAAACCGCAGGACCAGTCAGATTCCAGTAGGACCTTTTTTATTTGACCGGGTTTTCCCGGAAGTATTTTACCATGTTGCTTGATGTTCAAAATCTGAAGACCTATTTTCCGATCCATCGCGGTCTTCTGCAGAGTGTAGTGGGTCACGTACAGGCGGTGGACGGCGTTTCGTTTCAGCTGCGGAAAGGTGAAACTTTGGGACTCGTGGGAGAGAGCGGCTGCGGAAAAACGACGACAGGCCGTTCCATTTTGCGTCTCATTGAGCCGACCGGAGGAAATGTCTTCTTTGAGGGAAAGGACGTTCTGGGTGCGGATGCCAACGAGTTGAAGTCGCTCCGTCGCGATATGCAGATCGTTTTTCAGGATCCTTTTGGTTCGATGAATCCGCGAATGACGATCCGAGCCATCATTGAAGAGGGACTGATCGTGCAGGGGATCGGCATGCCGAAGGAACGGGAAGAACGTGTCTTTCAGGTACTCAAACAGGTCGGACTTGAGCCATCCTGCCTGAATCGCTATCCGCATGAATTTTCCGGAGGACAGCGTCAGCGTGTCTGCATTGCACGTGCATTGATCCTTCAGCCGAAATTCCTGGTCCTGGATGAACCGATCTCTGCTCTGGACGTTTCGATCCAGTCCCAGATCATCAATCTGCTCGTGAAATTACGCGAGGAGTGCAGTCTGACGTACCTTTTCATCTCGCACGACCTTTCGGTCGTTCAGTACATTTCGGACCGCGTGGCCGTCATGTATTTGGGGCAGATCATCGAAATGGCTCCGAGTGCAGAACTATACGCTCGTCCGGCTCATCCATACACGCAGGCTCTGCTTTCTTCGATCCCGACGGTCGACGAATCGCGCAGGAGAGAGAGGATCCTCCTGACCGGTGACGTTCCAAGTCCCGTGGATCCGCCAAAATGCTGCCGATTTTGTCCGCGATGCTCACGTGCACAGGATATTTGCCGAAAAGAAATTCCTCCGGTCCTGCAGATCAATGAGGAACACACGGTCCAGTGTTTCTTCCCGAACACGGATTGACCCCACAGTTTCGATGGAACGCGGTTTTTTGAATTTTTGATTTTTTTGAGGATCGGCCGAAAGGATACTGCCTTCGGCCGCTTCCTGTTTGAGGTTGCCTGCGTCATGTTCATTTCAAGTACACAGAATCAGAGGATCAAGGAACTTGTTCATCTTCGTCAGGGGCGCAAACGGCGTCAGGAAGGAAAATTCCTCATCGACGGACGC
Organism: Planctomycetaceae bacterium; assembly: GCA_015062085.1. The sequence continues at coordinate 25,557 of SUVI01000013.1, read as the reverse complement.
CGTGAAGTCTTTCGGGCCGTCGCGAGCGGATTTCCGATCCTTGAGGTCTACTTTGCGCCGGATCTTGCGGACGACGAAACCTATGCCTGGATGAAGGAATTTACGGAAGAGTACGAAAGGCGGCTCGGCGTGCATGAAGTCACTGCGCAGGTTTTCAGCCGGATCGCATACGGTGAGCGGGAAGACGGCGTTCTGGCGGTCGCAAAAGATCCGGGATGGACGCTCGAAGACGTTTTCGAAAGGCTTCCGAAAGACCGCGTCCCGCTGATCGGAGTCATTGAGGGAGTCGAGAAGCCCGGAAATATCGGCGCGATCCTCCGCAGTGCTGACGGAGCTGGACTATCTGCCCTGATCGTTGCAGACCCGCAGACCGATCTGTTCAATCCCAATACGATACGCGCGAGCCTCGGAACGATCTTCTCGATGCCGATCTGCGCGGATTCCAGTGAAAACGTGCTTGCGTGGCTCCGAAAGCATGAATTTCTGACCTACGCGGCGATCGTGGACGGGGCGATCCACTACACGAAAGCCGACTTCACTCAGCCGTGTGCCATTGCGCTTGGCAGTGAAGCGTGGGGACTTTCTGAAAAATTTCGCGGCGAAGGGATCCAGCCGGTCTTCCTGCCGATGCTCGGGATCGCAGACAGTCTGAACGTCTCGACGACGGCAGCGATCCTATTTTACGAGGCGCTAAGACAGAGAACGCACTGACACGCTGACGCACTGACACGCTGACGCACTGACACGCTGACGCACTGGCACGCTGACGCACTGGCACGCTGACGCACTGGCACGCTGACGCACTGGCACGCTGTGCCGCTGAAAAAACCAGGGAAACCCTGATCTTAAACACAAAAAGCACGAAAAGACTCGGAACTCGCGGATACTTTTTCAAATTTTAAAGATCCATCTTGTACGGTTTCGAGTCTTTTGTGAAATTCGCATCAAAAAGAGTTTCCCTCCCCCACTCCACATTCTTCACTCCCTCCTCCGCTCCGCTCTCTTTCTTTTCAGTGTGTTTCTGCGTCTTTTCAGTGCTCTTAGTGGGAGATCGGAACCTAGATCGGTACGCACTTTCCGGAAGAGCCTCTTTTTTCTTCAGAATTCCGGAGAATGTTTCATTTTTCCCAACGGCAGCTTGAAAGAGAGGTCCAATCATGCTAAATTTTCCGATTTTTTCAAAAATTTTGGCATGAATGTAAAAATGAGCATAAGATTCTGGTATGGTTTTGTCGATTAGATGAATAATCCGACTGTACCGATCGTGTGCGTTTAAATATTTTTATGCACTAAAAGGGATTTAACGATTGAAACAGTCGCGTTTCGAACACATCAAGTATAAAACACGAAGATTGGGTTCCAATTATGTCGCAGTTAAACAAGATGAAACCATTTTTGGGCGGACTTTGCCTGATTTTGTTTGTGAGCGTCCTTCTCACAGGCTGCCGTCCGTTTGACCATTACGAAGATCCGCTCGGCAAGAAAGTTTCCGAAGAGATGGAACCGCCGCGCGAGCTGAGCATGATGTCTCTCCCGGCGTATCGCATCGCGCCTCCGGACGTGGTGACGATCGAGCTTCAGAAAATGGTTCCGAAACCGCCGTACTATCTCCAGACTCTGGATGTGATCTATGTACGCGTTTTGGGAACGCTTTACGATCAGCCGATCGACAATTACTATGTCGTGTCTGCGGAAGGGACGATCGACCTTGGCCCGAGCTACGGTGCACTCCGTGTCGAAGGCATGACGGTCAATGATGCCCGTGAAGCGATCCGTACGCACCTGACGCAGGTTCTGCGTGCGCCGGAAGTTTCCGTTTCGCTCGCGCAGATGGCGGCGATGCAGCCGATCAACGGCCAGTACCAGATCGGTCCGGACGGCACGGTGAACCTTCGCTATTATGGCACGGTCCATGTGGCGGGGATGACGCTCATGGAAGCAAAATTCGCGATCGAAGAGCATCTGTCACACTATCTGAATTCACCGATCGTTTCGATGGACGTCGTGGCGTACAACAGCAAGAGCTACTACGTCATCACGCAGGGAGCCGGCAACGGCGACAGTGTCCGCAAGATCCCGATCACGGGTAATGAAACGGTCCTGGATGCGATCTCTCAGATCGGCGGAATGTCCTCTCTGTCGAGCCAGAATATCTGGATCGCGCGTCCGGCTCCGGGTGACTATGCGTGCGAGCAGCGTCTTCCGGTCGACTGGGCCGCCATTTCCAGCGGCGCCTCGACGGCCACGAACTATCAGATCATGCCGAACGACCGCGTGTTCATCGTTCAGGATAACTTCACGACGACTTCCAACGTCATCGGCAAAGTCATGTCTCCGTTCGAACGTCTCAGCGGCGTCATTTCCCTGGGAACCAACACAGCGCGAAACATTCGCAACGTGGACCAGGATTACGGCTACGGGTACTGATCGACGTGACGCAGTATGCGTGACACAAGAGTGGGCAGCGCTGGCCGAGGCCAGAGGCTCCGAAACACCAAGGAATGGTGAACGTCAGGAGTTTCAACGGCACGCAGCGTAAATTCGCAGGAAGCGAAAACCGGCAGGATGTCCATTCGCAGGAAGCGGAACTATCAGCAGGATGCGCGAACTTCGCAGGATGCGTGAACTTCGCAGGAAGCGGAAAATCGCAAGAAGCGGAAAATCGCAAAACGCTAAAATTTCGCAGGAAGCGGAAATTCACAAAAAAGACAGAACTTCGCAGGAAGCGGCAATTCGCAGGAAGCGGAACTATCGCATTAAGCGGAAATTCTCGAAAAACGTGAACTTCGCAGAAAGTGAGATCCAAGCGAAAAACCAGTCTGGCGGCACGCATACTGTTCACGGCGAGACCTAAATACAGAAAGAGCAACGCGCATGGACCTCCGCGTCTTTCTGAACGAAAAATTTAACTGGACCCAAATCAAAATAGTGCCGGAAACATCCGTACTCCTAAGTGCATGATGAGCGTTTCCGGCAAACGATACACGGAAGAAACTGACACTTCATTCCCAAGGCAGAAAACGGGGTTTGAATCATGAAAAAAAATAAAAGTACACGGATTTCGAATGCAGCCATCGTGGTTTTCGGCGCCGCGATCCTGACTTCCTCGGCTGACGCAGGTTCACCGCCGTCACGCCAGACTCCTTACCTGGTCCCGAAAGACAAGATGGGTGTCGTTGAGACCGGCCCGTGCCAGATGCCTCCGTGTGTCGGCGGGAAACAGTGTGTCCCGAACGCCCGCGACTACGGTTACTATGAAGGAACGTGGCGACGCTGGCCGACTCAGCAGCGGTACGATCAGAAGTTCCCGCAGGCGGTCACGTCGAGCGCACATCCGATCCCCACTCAGGGAAGTCCTACCGTCATCGCTCCTCCGAATCCGGCTCTGACCACCCCGATGACGCAGCCGCCCGCGCTCGATACCAACATGATCAGCGTCCCCGACGATCTGGAACCGACCCCGACCATGGGGAACTACGAGGGAATGAATCCGGCTGCAACGGTCCTAGATGCAACTCCAGCACCGAATGCGGTCCCGATCCAAGTCAACTCTCCGGCTCCCGCACCTGCGGCTCCCGCCGATCCGCTGCTCGATTACAGCACCAACACGGTCCCCGGCATTTCCACGGCTCCTGCATTGCAGGAAACTCCGGCTCTCGTTCCGCTCGCAGAACCGGAAACCCCCTCCGCTCCGGAACGGACTCCGGCCGCAGAAGATGCAGATCTTGATGATTCCGATGCAGGAGTCACTGCACCGGTCCCGGAAACGACCTCTCCGCTCCTCGACGCGGAAGACGATGAGACCGAAGCGGATGATTCCGACCTTGCTCCGGCGATCGGCGATGAGTCTGACGAAGAGACCGACACGGACCTCGACACAGACCTCGATACAAACCTCGATACGGACCTTGCTCCTGCTCCGACGGCTCTCGAGCAGGAAGACGACTCCCTTTCGCTTCCATTCTCGCAGAACGGATCGAAAGAACACTCCATCATCGTTTCTCAGAAGGGAAACGTGACGAATCCGTACGAAACAGCCGCAAGCTCCGCGGAAACAGCACAGCACATTGCGTCAAACGCCTCTGCGGTCACGAACCCCTTCCAGACCGCTGTCATTCCGAGCAGTTTCACGGAAACCGCCGAAACGGCTGCAAATACAGAAACCGCGGAAACGGCTGCGGCCGCAGAATCGGAAGAAACGGTCCAAGACGTCCTTCAGGAGACCGCTCCCCGTGTTTCCTCGCCGTTCGAACAGCCTGAAATCAATACTGACGCCCAAGTAGGACTTGATGGATTCTGCCCCGTCTCCCTGCTGGATGCGGAAGAATGGGTCGAAGGCGACGCGCAGTGGACCGTGATGCACCACGGAGTGACCTACCATCTCTCCAGTGCCTCCCAAGTCCAGAAGTTCCTTGCGGATCCGGACGCCTACACGCCGGTCATGGATGGCGCAGACCCGGTCCTCGTCAACACTACGGGCGAAAAAACGGTCGGGAAAACGGAATTCAGCGTCGTGTTCGAAGGCAAGCTCTACATGTTCACGAGCGAAGCCAACCTGAACACCTTCATGGACGCTCCGGAAAAATTCCAGCACTAAACGTACTCCGGTTCACGGAATCATCAAGACCATCTTCAGAAATGAGGATGGTCTTTTTTTGTTCGATCGGATGACTTTAGGGAATTTCGATCGGATGACTTTAGGGAATTTTGTGTTTTTCCAAAAAAATCTTAAAATTTTTGAGAAATTTAGAAGAAAAAGGGACTTTCCCCCTTGCGATCCTACAAAAATCTGTTATACTATAAATCGTGGGAAACAAACCCATTTTAGCCAAAATTTAACAAAATTTTGTGGGATTTTCACCCAGCCGGAATTAAAAAAGGATTTGAGATGACGGCATCCGTTCGATCCACGAGCAGGTTTTTTTATGTTGCCGACCGTCGACTTTATCCTTGGAGAACACCAGCGCACGCTGGATGAACGCTACAGACTCTCCATTCCCGTGGAGATGTGCGACGCGCTCACTCATTCCGTCGAAGGGCAAGAGTGTATCCTGACGAAAGAACGGCCCGGCTGCCTCAGCCTTTGGAATTCGGCTCTCTGGCAGGAAAAACTAAATCAGGGGATCCAGATCATCCGCGACAAAATGGCTGCTGGCCACATGAACGGCCGGATCGACCAGCTTCAGATGCTCGGACGGCTCCTTTCCACACGACAGAAGGCGGTCCAATTTGCCGGACGCGGCCGACTGGTACTTCCGGAAGGATTTCGCGAGTTTTTGGGAGTGGACCCCGGTGAAGAAGTCGTCATCGTGGGCGCTGCCGTTTGCGTTGAATTATGGAAGCCGGAAAAATGGCTTGACTACTTGGAGGGCCGAATGCCGAAGTTCAGACGCCTTTTCGACCAGCTTTCACGTTGAAGAGCCCTCAAAAAGAACCGAACAAAGAGAACTTTCCAGAATTTCAGGTTTTTATTTTTTAATCAACCGAAACACCGTGTTTCGGCTGGAAGTGCAAATCGAGAAAACGGACTCGATGGTCCGTCCTGAAATTTAGGAGAATCAGGCACCGCAATGGCCTTTCATTGCGGTGCCTTTTCTGTGGAATCGGGTAAAATAAAACGTTTCTTTCGAGGAAGACTTTTCGCCAATGCCGATTTTTTAGGAAACGCAAACTGTGCTGGTTTCCGTATTTTTTCTGAGTTTTCCGAAAATTCTAGATTTTCTGAAGAAAAGCAGAGAAAAAACAGAGAATTTATCTCCCCCACCTCTTGCATGAATGCCGTAAAATCAGTATGATGGAAGAAAATGGGAACAGGCAAAGCGTTCTTTCATGAGCGGCGGTTCCCATCCAGCCTGAAGCTAAAAATTTTTTTTAGAAATCCAAAGAGGAGATCTCTCATGAAAATCAAACAGCTGTCCGTTTACCTCCAGAACGAACCAGGGCACCTGAGTAGTGTTTGCCGAATGCTCGCCAATGCGAACATCGATATTCTGACGCTTTCGCTGGCAGACACACAGCAGTTCGGAATGCTTCGTCTTATCGTGAAGGATTGGGAGCCCGCAATGAAGCTGCTCCAAGAGGCAGGATGTATCGTGAAGACCGTAGATGTCGTCGCGACAGAGATCGCAGACCAGCCTGGCGGATTGGCGTACATTCTGGGGATCATTGAAGAGGCGAATTTGAATGTCGAGTACATGTACGCGTTCACGTCACACGTTCGTGAAAAAGCGATCCTCGTTTTCCGTTTCAACGATCCGGACGCGGCAGTGGAGCTTCTCCACGAAAAAGGGGTAAACGTTTTTGGAAGTGTGGATCTTTACGACCTGATCTGAATCGACCTCGGACCTGGATCAGGTTCAAGATCGAAATGAGTCTCCTAACCGCGAAAGAGAGAGGAACGATGGCGGAACTGTTTGATCGTTTACCTTTTGAAAATCTTTACTGGAACCAGGCGGAAACGCTAACGGATGAAGAACGGTCTGCCATTCAGACGCGGCAGCTCCGCCGAACGGTGGAACGCGTGCGTGCGCTGCCGCTCTACAGAAGATTTTTTCAGGAAACTCCGCTTCGGGACGAAGACTTTCAGTCTCCAGAAGACGTCCGCCGTTTGCCGTTCACGACACTCATGGACTTACGGGCACAGTTCCCCAGCGCGCACTGGACGGTCCCGCGCCACGAGATCGCCCGGGTGCAGAGCCAGGATGGTCTCCTGACTGCCTTTACTCGGCGTGACATGCAGCTCCAAGCAGATCTTTCGGCCCGATACCTTTACGCGGTGGGGGTGCGCAGCAATCAGATGGTCCAGATCTCCCATGCTTTTGGACGTGCGGGACTGGCATTTGCTCTTCAAAGCGGGATCGACTGCATCGGCGCAGCTTCCGTCCCGGCAGTAAACCAGATCATTCCGACCAACTCCGCGATGATCACAGGTTACCGGACCGGTCAAACGGCTAACGAAAAGATGGAGGAGACGATCGAGGCATTTTGCGCACTGAACGTGGACGCTCTCTGTGCCGAGGCGGAATTTGTGCTGGCCCTCCTGACCCTTGCGCAGAAACTGGAACGCAAACTCCCTCTCCGCAACGTCTGCGTCCCTGCGACGCCGACCGGTATCGCGCTTCGGTATCCGCTTCAAAAAGATTTTCCGGTAAAAGTATGGCTCCATTGGGAACATCCGGCTTTTTTCGGTGCAGGACTTGCGGGAGAATGCTGTCGGCAGGATGGACTCCACATTCAGGAAGACCGTTTCCTCTTCGAGTGCATCCACCCCGAAACGCTCCAGCCGCTTCCTGACGGCGAACCGGGCGAGCTGGTCGTGACGGATCTGACGCATGAGGCTCAATCGCTCCTTCGATTCCGGACCGGGATCATTGGAGTTTTCAACGCAACACCATGTCCCTGCGGGCGCACGACGCGCAGGATCCAGATCCTAGGAGAAAATGACGCCTAAGATCCGCCGCTCATTCACATTTTGACTTCAAACTCCGGCAGATAAACGGGAGTGAAGTGCATACGTCCATTTTCCCATCATGTTTCTGCGTCAGAATGGACACGAGCAGAATGTGCATGTACTGAATGGGTCCTCCCAAACAGCAGAGATCGATACCATCGGTCAATGCCGTCTAGGAGGACTCATAAATTTAGCGAATATCCAGGATCTCCACGGAAACGTCACCCGCCATTCGGAAAGAGCACAGCTGGTAGGGCTTCATTCGAAGCTCGAATCGTTTCTTTACCTCACGGGAACGTCCGCTCGCAAGATCCATCAGCTCGCCGGAAGGCACACGGAGCGTGACGTCTGCAAATTCAGCATCGGTATTCACGACGTAAAACCACGTCTCTTTCCCGTCAGAATATCGGCGCACCTTGACAGTCTCGCTCTTTTCTAGGGGCTTCTTCGGCAAAACGTCGGCAAATTCTACCGCCGGAAGCGCACGGAAAGCCTGCACGAACGGAATGAGTTCCGACTCCATCCCGTACGTCCCGATGAGGAATCCGCCTTTCGAGATTCCCTGAATGTCTTTGTACCGCAGCGGCATGACATAATGTTTCATCGCATGATGCCCCGCAGGATTGAGCGTCGTGACGCGCCACGTACACTCCTTCAGCCAATCTGCCGGAAAGCGGTTCGGCTTCCCGCCGCGTTCTTCCTGCACAGCGATGTCGGACTCCCAGTACCGGTCGAAATGATGGACCCAGGCGTTCGGTGCATCCAGGAGCGAAGCGTACATTCCGCGTGTTTCTTCCGTCAGACGCAGACGTTCCCGGAGCCGTTCGTCTTTTCGTCCGTGCATCCACCGATAATCCGCAGGGAAAACGGACTGTTCGACGAACACATTCGGGATCTTGGCCAAATAGCGCGAATCGATCCCCATGTCGCGGTTGACTTGGAGCCAGAAGTCGCGGAGTCCCTCCTCTTCGTCGTAAACCGTATGGGCATACAGGATCGGCGTGATGCAGTGGATCCCAAGTTTCAGATCCGCACGCCGGTCTGCGAGACGTTTCGCAAGCACAGCATACCACGCGGTAAGTTTCCGGCATCGCCAGTCGACCCACTCTTCACGGGCGTTTTTCATGAGCCACTCGTAAAAAAGCTTTCCGCGCATAGGATCCGTCTTGTCCACGTCGACCAGAATGCCGGTCTCTTTCTCAAAATCACGGATCATGTAGTCATTGTACCCAGCCCGAATGTCTCCGAGTGAATTGAGCGAGTGCATCGGAAGGTGAAGCACGATCCCCTTGAAAGACGGATGGTCCGCGCAGAGGTCCAGAAGTTCATCCACTTCCTGAAGGACCATTTTCTGCACATCCGGATGCAGGATATTGAAAATCGGCGGGGAATCATGCCAGCCGCCGGGATGCGGAGTCCCGGTACTGTGGATCGTGAAGATCGAGTCGCCGAGCCTGCCGTTTTGAATGTCGGACCGCGTAAACGCAGGGACGGGGAACGTGATGTTGTTCTGATTGATCGTCGCCATGAACTCCAGACCTTCCCGGTCAAATTTCTTCGCAAATGCTTCCGCACAGCGCGGCGGGTGTTCGCGCGGATTGTATTTTTCGCCGATCAGTCCATCGTACCAAACGAACGGATACGAAAACATATTCTGCCCGGAGTACTTCATGTATGCGCAGAGCCGGTCGAGCATCGTCTCAAAATTTGCGTTTTCGTATCCGAAATTTCCGAAATCGTACCCGACCGCCGGATCTTCAAAGTAGATCCCCACCGGGCGAGTCCAGCCATTGACCGGTTCGGCAGGCGTGACGCGAGCCTGAGGCAGCGGAGAGTCCAGCGCGTAGATCCGGATCTCTGACAGTGCGGCCCCCGCCGGCATGTTTCGGGCATTCATGACGATGAGCGTTGAATCTTTCTCCCGCGGATAGTACAGGCAGCGCCGAAAGACCATTTTAGGATGGCCCGTTGGGTACTCGTCTCCCGTGACGTAGCCGACCTGGAGATCGTAGTCGTTCCGAATAAATTTGGACGCCTGAACGATAATGTCTGCCGAGCGGCATTTGTCGTCGGGAAAAACAAGCTCCAGAATGTACGGTTTGCCGACTTCCGGGAAATTCAGACGGATCGCGAAACGGTCTCCCATCACCGGGGCCGTTTCGAGATACTTCCAGTCTCCCGCTTCTCCAACGCGGGTCTCGCCGACCTGCGAGAAAACTTCCGGTCCCTCTTTCATGGCGTCTACTGCGCGGATCGTCTGAATGTGCCTCAAGTGGCGTTCATCATACCAGAGACGTCTTGGATTCCGTTTTGTCTGCCGCGCAGGAGTACCGGGCGAATGCGTGATCTGCCCCGTCGTATTTTCCGCATGAAAGACCCAGATCGGATACTCCGCAGCTGCCGAACCATCTTCTTTCAAGATCCGGACGGAGTACGTTCCGGGGTTCAGTCCCCTGACTTCTGCGAGGTAGTCCTCTTCCGCTTTCGTCAGCAGGATCTCACGCGAATAGAGGACCTCAGAAGCACTTTCCGCCTCGCGTTCTCCAGCACTTTGGACGAGTTCCAGACGCAAACGCTTCGTCTCCTTGCCGGAGTGCCAGAGTTTTCCATCGAGACGGATCGGCTCATCTTCAAAAAAGTAACGGCTCTGCGGTTTGCAGGAGACGTCGGCGTACTCACGATAGAGTGCGAGGACTTCCTCTTGCGAAAGGGGCGCGGAATAGATCCTCAGCTCATCCATCACGCCTTCCAGAACCTTTCCGCGAAAATTTCCGACCAGAAACGTCTCAAAATCCATTCGCGAAAAGTTCATGACCCGGACGGGCGCTGCCTGATTTGCCTTTTTTCCGCGATTTTGCAGAACATGGCGGTCTCCGTCGATGAAAAGCTGCTTTTCGACCGAATTCCAGGTAAAAACGAGATGATGCCAAGCTGCATCATCCGGGAAGCCGCGGCTGATGTACGTATCCTGCAGATCGCTCACGTCGCCGCGTAGTTTTCCTTCGTAGATCCAGTACCAGAGCGCTCCGGAGCCGATGCGGGTCACGTCCTCAAACGGATTCGCGAGGATCGTGCGCCACGCTTTTACGAGGAACTCCTGCCCGGCCGCGTCCTTTCTGTTTAAGCGTACCCAAACGGAGATCGTCCCGCTTTCCGGTATCAGATTCCCGTCAGCAGGATACTCAAGCAGCGGATCGGCAGCACTGGAAAACTGCGCGGCTTTTCCGTTCAGCCCCGGAACGTAAACGATCCCCTTCTCCTGCCGAGGTCCTGAATCACCGCGAGCCGTACAGGCTTCCGCACTGCCGTCAAACGGAACGTGAAAAATAAGTTCCGGGCTGCGTACGCATTCCGTCGGTTTCTCCCCGTCTTCATGCCGCAGTTCCGACCTGAAAAAACGGTATTCTCCGGGCGTCGTGAAATCGTAACGGAGAAAAAGCGTCTTTAGATCCGCCGGAATGAACTCCTCAAACGCAAAGATCTGCCGATGCCCCTGAAGCTGGATCTCGAGCATTTTCCAGAAATGCCTTCCCTCACGAGTTTGCCCCTCAAAAAAAAGACGGCCCTTTCCGCCTTTGGGACCCTGGATCTCTGCGAAGTGCATGTAGTGATCCCCCATCCGTTTCGGATCTAGACCCCAAAACTGAATGGTTAGATTTTCCATCCGCTCCGTTTTCATCCGGGACGCATCGACGACGAGGCATTCTTTTTCCAAGCGAGGTTCAAGAAACGGCGTTTTTTCCGAATCCAGCGCGAAAAACCGAACGCTTTTTTCAGGTTCCGAAGGAGCCTGAACGATGAACTGTTCCCCGTTCTCCAAGCGTAATTCCATACCGTCCCACGATGCCGTGCGCCACGTGAGCATTTTATCTGAAGCTCCGGAAGGCTCTGTGGATCTGTCCTGCGCCAAAATTTTCGAAGCCGTTCCCAAATCCGCCGCTCCGGGAAAATCGGGAAGCTGAAAACAGAACGTCAGAAAAAAAATGAAAATGCAGGTGAGTTTTTTCATAGGAACTCCTTTCATGGACAGAGGCTCATTGCCCTCTTCTCATTTCCGTTTATTCTCCATTTTAACCCAGCCAGAATTCATTTTCAAGAGAAGCGGAAAAATATTTCGCAATATTCCGCGCCTTCCAATTCCTACATTCAAAACAAACCGCACATTATGCGCATTCTGTCTTTTTTCCAAAATACGAAAAAAAATTTCAAAATAGGTCGAAAAGATAAAATAGTCATGAAGTAAATCCGTATTTCCGGGGGAAATCCGTGAATCCAAATCAATCCAATCCCAGCTTCGATTTCGAAGCCTTCGAGAAGTCCAGGCTTTTTTTGCATGAACTTCACTGTATCGGCAGCCTACCGTCCGTTTTGAAGAAATTTTCAAACGTAACGGGGTGGATGCTCACATACCATTGCGTTGACTCGCTCCCCAACTTTCTGAAGACGGACAGTCCGTCGATCACTCTTGGCCAGCCTAAAAATGAAGGGGCGCTTTCTGGTCCGCTCTCTCCGGAAACGGTACGGGAATTAGCAGAGGAAGAAGAAGACCTCTGGCTCCCCGTCGAGATCCGGTCCGGCTGCCAGAAACTCTGGAGGCACCTTTTCACAGAAGGCATTTCTGAAAGCATTTCCGAAAACATTTCCGAAAACGTGCCCAAAGAAAGTACGCTCAATGAAAGCGTACCCGAAACCGCGTGGAAACATGAGGCCGAAACTTCCGGTGAGGGAACGGAACGTTTCTCCTCTGCCCCATGTGCGTTTTCGTCCGCTCAGCCGCTCCAACGGTCAGAAACGGCCTCCACAGAGTCTCACGCTGACAGAACACAGTCTCACGCTGACAGAACACAGTCTCACGCTGACAACGCTGGGGACTCTGCTCAAAAAAAAACGCAGGAGGGACCCAAATCAGAAAACGGATTTTCCCACGAAGCAGAGTTTCTTGAGAAAATACTGGGAGGCTCAAACTGCGGAATGCTCGATTTTCTGAATCATCCAATCGGTTTCCTGCATCTTTCGAGAAACGCCCCCAGTGAAAAGAAACGCAAAAGTGACGTGAAGGATTTTCTCGGAACGTCCGGCCTCGTTTCACTGCACGATACAGGAATGACGCTGCGTATTCCGTTCCAGGAAGCCCGACAGTTGGCGGTCTCTCTTTGCGACCTGATCGCGGAGATGCAGCTGATGCGGTTCAATCTCTGGCTTTCAGAAATGGAACTGACGGTCCACTCTTCCATGCCGGATCATGTGCGAAATCGACAAAACCGTCTTTTCGCCGCTCGTTACCGTGAACTGCTCGACTATATGCGAAGCGTTCTTGGCATGGATGCGATCGGGATCTACTTTTTCAATGCACAGAATCAGACCTTCAAACTGCGCGCGTGTGCGGGACTTTCGATCGACACGCTCCTGCATTCCGTGCGGACGCTGGAGGAAGCGCAGGCTGATTGGCGTGCGTTTCAAGACAATCAGCTCATCATTCAGGATGAAACGACCTACTGCGACGGTTACCTGATCCCCGAAATGTTTCCCTCCGGTCTCTGTATGCCGCTGAAAGCTCCCGGAGGCGCAATGGGAAGCATCTGGTTCTTCTCGAACGGAAACTATTTCAGCGAACAGACGATCCAGCTTGCGCAGCTTATGGCCGTTCATTTGGGAATGGTCCTTGAGCATGAGGCAGTCTTGCGCCGATACGACGGATTCATGAAATACTGCGCAGAAGTCGAGACGGCCTCCAATGTCCAGGAAGTCCAAAAGCCTGTACGTATCCCCGGAAAAGGAAAGCTGGATGTCGCCGGCTGGGCAAAAACCGGCAAGATCCCTACCCTCCTGCGTTCACCATCTATCGCCTATGAAAGAGGACGCCATCCCCAAAAAAATACGGTCTCCGGAGACTTTTACGATTGGTTCTCGCTCCCGGAAGGAAAGACCATGCTCGCACTGGGAAGCGTCGGAGTCTCCGGAATGTCAGGAGCCATTCTCGCCGCCTCGGTACGTTCTGCACTCCGGAGTCATGCACACTACGGGCACTCCACCTCCGATCTCCTGCGGAACGTGTACCGAACTCTATGGCACCAAATGGCGTCGGACGCTCAGATCTCGCTTTTCTGCGGGATCGCGCAGCAGGAAGCCAATTTCCTCGCGATCCATTTTGCCCAAGTCGGTATGCTCCGCGGATTGATCGTACGGAAAGATCGGAGTTTCGAACTCGTTTCCATGAGCCACAAATCGAATCTTTTCTACCAGAATGGAAATTCCGAGTTCCACTATTTCGCAGACAGCATTTACCTCAAACCGGATGAACTTCTCCTCGTCTTCAATGACGGCTTGGGTGAACCCTCCAGCGCGTTCGGAAAGAAGCCATTCCGGCAAATGAGCTCCGAGCAGCTCACGGAAATCGTGCTCGGTATGGATGATTTTCAAGAAAAGAAAAAACGCACGTCTGCGACACTTGAGGAAACGACTCGCCACAGCATCATCCACGCGCTTGGCGGCATCCTCTCGCAAAATCAGAATGCCTCGGCCCAACTGGTCGTCTCGCAGGTCCGGAACTATTTCGGAAAACACGTGCACTGTACGTCAAAAGACCAGTCTGCGCTGGCGATCCATTTCAGATCTTTTTCCAAATAGAATAGGAGTTTTCGAAATGAAAGTTTCAGATATTTGTGTATTCATGGAGCGTTTCGCTCCTAAAGCGCTCGCAGAATCGTGGGACAATACCGGGTTCCTCGTCGGAGAAAAAGACCAGCCGTGCGCGCGCGTCATGACCTGCCTCACCGTCACGCCCGAATCGGTCCAGGAAGCCGTCGAGAAGAAAGCGGACTGCATCATCTCACACCATCCGATGCCGTTCCGAGCACTCAAGGAACTGACGTCCGCCTCTACGACTGGAAAACTTTTGCGTACGCTCATCAAAAACGACATCGCGCTCTACTGTCCGCATACCTCGTTCGATTCCGCTCCCGGAGCCGGGATCAATCAGCAGCTTGCCGACGCACTAAAACTGAAGGATACCGTGCCGTTTGTGCCGAATCCTGACTGCGGCGGCGGAACGGGAAGGATGGGAAGCTGGGAAACGACCGGAACGCTGGCGCTCTTTCTCGAAAAAGTGCGCGATCTGTTCAAACTCCCCTACGTCCAGTACGTTGGTGATCTTGACCGGCCGGTAAAGAAAATCGGTATCGGCTGCGGCTCGGCAGGTGAATTTCTTCAGTATGCTCAGCGTTTTGAATGCGACGTTTTCCTCACCGGAGAAACGAATTTCCACACTTGCCTCGAAGCAAAAGCGACCGGGATCGGACTCGTGCTCATGACGCATTTTGCCGGCGAAAAGTATGCGTGTGACCGTCTCGCAGAGATCATTCGGCTGGAATTTCCGGAACTCGAAGAAGTTTGGGGATGCGAAAACGAGAAAGAACCGCTCGCTACATTTTTCTAAAAATTTTTGAGGCACTTCCGAAAGTGCGTACCTATCCGGATCGGTTCTGCCGCTGAAACCGTGGTAAAACGGATACACCGTTTCCGGATGGACCGATTTTGAAAACTAGAGGACTTTTGGGCTGCTTTGCATTGCGGCAGTCTCAAAAGTCCTCTTTTTTCCACGTGATCTCCGGCGAAAAAACAACTTCCATATTCAGAACGGCCTGACGCAAACGCAGAAGAAACTCTTCCTGAGACACGATGTCCGGCTGAAACTGCTCCGTGTGCGAATTCACGACCTGAATGTCGATGAGCGTGAACCCTAGAGTCTCCAGATGCCGCACGAGCCATGCAAGCCCGACTTTCGACGCATCCCGTTCCAGATGAAATTTCGACTCCCCGGCAAAGTAGCTCCCGATCGCTTCTCCGTACAGCCCGCCGACCAGCTTTTCATCACGCCAGACTTCAACGGAATGCGCAAAACCAGCCTCATGAAACGCACAGAATCCCTCGATGATCTCCGGAGTGATCCACGTTCCTTCCTCATACGAACGCGGAATGTACGCACAATTTTCAATGACCTGCCGAAACGCCCGGTCAAACGTCACGGTAAAGCGTCCGCTGCGCAGTGTCTGGCGGAGTCTGCGGGAAATGTGGAATTTTTTCGGATCGATCAGCGCCCGTTCATGCGGACTGAACCAGAGCGTCGGAATGTCCGGCTCGCCGCAGGGCCATGGAAAAATACCGTGAACGTAAGCATCCAAAAGCCAATCGGGATCGATCCCACCGCCAATCGCCAAAACACCGTCTTCGTCGGAAAGCGTCGGATCCGGAAAACGTGACCATTGAAGATACCGCTTGATCAAATCAGAGCGTCTTCCCCATTTTACCGAATCTTCCATTCTGGATCCCTCCCGGCACTCTGTTCTGAAAATCAGAATCCAAAAATATTTTTCGAAGCTGCCAAAGATTCAAAAACATCACACGCAGACTTCCATTCCGCCCAGCCTTCACGCCAAACCAAAGTGTCGGCAGCGATCCGATTCTCGCGAAGCCACGTCTGCACCGTGTCGCGGTAGATCGGACCATGCTGTTCGCCGGAAGCGGGACGCACGTACCAGACCGTGTCCGCAGGACCTTCAAATGGATCCGGAAGACGCGGAGCCGCTGGAGTCTGGACCGGAGGAACTGCCATTGCAGGAGAATCGGATGCTTGAAACAGATCTTGAACCGGATCCTGAACCAAATTCTGAACCGGATCCGATGCTCCCGGAGCAGAAAGATCAAACGCAGACTGCTGCCCAAGTCCTGAAGCGGCCTGCGTAAAACCAGAAGACGCAAACGCATCCGCCGCATTCGGAACGGCATCTGCACTGCTCGGCAAATGATTCAGATCGATGTCGTCAAGCACAGATTCCGCCTGTTTCGTAAACGGAAAAAGCCCTTCACGACGCGCACGCTCTTCCCATTCCTTCACGATCGGAAGATCCTTCGAGCCGGCAGGCCGTGTGCTTTCAAACGGAATGTCAAATCGCGCATGACATTTCGGACAGATCCCGCGTTGACCGGCCTGAAATTCCTTCACGTTCAATTTGTGCCCATTGGGACAATAAAATCGGATTCCCATTTCTTCCCCCCAAAAAAACTCTTTCGCTCTTTCTGCTCACGGTTTCCATTTCCATCTAAAATTCGAAGTTGAACCCCGATCCGCTGCGCGTTCGAGACGCTGACGGCACACAGAAAACACAAACCATCATTTATTATATACCAAAACCGGCAATTTGAAAAGAGGGGGGCCAAAATTTTGTCCCGTTTTCCTGAATTTTCTAGAAAGTTTGAAATTTATGGAAATTTTGGAAATTTTTAGAAAATTTTAGAAAATTTAAAATTTTTGTCAACGGCAGGCTGGAAATTTTGCAGATCTTGCGTATAATAAAACGTAAAAGGTGTCATTCGATCCAAATTTTCAGAGATATTGTCCAAATACTCAGAGATCCTTGAAATGCTCAGCAGGAGAAGATCATGTACGATTTCGTTTTACCCACTTCCCGCAACACGAGGTCCGCTACAGAACGCAGCACGGCAAATGGTTGCAAAACGAAGAAAACGGGAACCAAATGCCGCAAGACATTGAAATGCGCTGCGCTCCTGCCCGCTTGGGGAACGTTCGCCTTCCTGTTGTCGGCATACTTCACGAGCGGAGAGATCTACGCACAGCAGATCCATCTGACGAATCCTATGCAGCGAAACGGATCCAGCTTTAGCGAATCGATCGGAACGAATTGGGGACTCTCCGGAAAAAACTGGTCGCTAAACGTTGGAAGTCCGCAGCAGAACAATCTGCCGAGATACGGCGGATACGACATGAACAGCGGGATGCGCGGCGGATTTCAGTTCCAGAGAGGCGGAACGTCCGGATACTTCAATGGCTGGGCAGGACAGAGTTACGATGGATATAGTACGATGGAAGCACCATCCGTTACGTTCATGAACGGTCAGACCGCCTTTTTTCAGCACGTGACAGAAACTCCGTTCGTCGTTTCGACTATCCCCGTCGTCGGCAGCTGGCACGGAACGAACTACCAGCCATTCTACGATCCGAACGTCACACGAACCCCTTCCGTCCTGCAGCAAAGGATCGACCAGCTCGAACCGCAAAAACACACTCCCCAAACGATGCGGGAAACACCAAACGCTCCGGCAAAAAAGGAGCTTCCAAAGAAAAAATCGGCCCGAAACGCAGGAAAAAAAGCCCGTCCCTCCCAGAACGGCACGGCTCGATCCGAAAGCGCGTACTCGAAAGGCTCGCAGCGCGAGTCGGCCAAGTACTCCAGAAGCACGAATCCAAACACGGCAGAAACGCCGGCACTGAGTGTCGCGGAAATGAAACGCCGGCATCGTGCCCGCCAAGAACAGGAACGCAGCCGTGAACGTGACGAGTAGTTCAAACCCGCATTCCCCGATGCGCTCCCCTGCTCCCTATCCGTACCGGCTCACATTCGGCGTACGAAATTCTCAAGCAGTTTCGCGCCGGCTTCCTGACTTTTCTCCGGATGGAATTGCGCGGCGGCCACATTTTCACGCGCAACAGCAGCACAAAAATCATATCCGTAGTGCGTTTGTGCTGCGATGACGGAACGGTCCGACGGTATGGCATGGTAGGAATGCACAAAATAAAAATGCGTCCCCGATTCGATCCCGTACCAGAACGGATGGTCCGGCTGCTCGACCGTCACCTGATTCCAGCCCATATGCGGAACAGATAGCTTCTCGCCCGCCTCAGCCCTCTGCCCGTCAGAAAACTGAAAACGTACGACATCGCCAGAAAAAATGCCGAGCCCTTCAAATTCACCATTTTCAAAACTCCGCTCAAACAGCATCTGCATTCCAAGACAGATCCCCAAAAACGGCGTCCCAGCATGGATCTTCTCCAACATCGGCTCGACGAGCCCGCTAAGTTTCAGAAAACGGATCGCGTCCTCAAACGCACCGACTCCCGGAAGGATCAGTCTGTCCGCCGCAAGGACTTCTTCCGGCTTCGTGACCAAACGGCACGGAACGTTTTGGCGTTCTACAGATTTCTGCACACTGCACAGATTCCCCATTCCGTAATCAATGATCCCGATCATGTCTCAGCTCTCCAAAACTCATTTCATTTCGTTTCGTTCCGTTTTATTTCATTTCATTTTTCTGAAAGATCCGCCTCGTCATCGGAAATTCCTTCCTCCGCTCTCCGCTCGATCTCCTTTTCAATATCGACCGGAATGGAAAACTCCTCACAGAACCAGCCGTGAAGATCGGCAAGCCGACAGCGGACGGAACAGAACGGCATCGCATCGGTCTGTTCACTGTCGAAAACTTTTTTACAGGTCGGACAGGTAAATCGTGCCATAGTCTCGCAAAAAATAAAAAGGTCAAAAATCAAAAGAGGGACGAAAGCGCTCTCAAATGCCCCGTCCCCTTCAAAAAATCGAGATTTGGAAACCAGCTTTTACTTGCCGATGACCAAAGCCGCCGCCTGTCCGTAGTAATTGTACGCAATGACGAGCGCAGCTTTTTTCTCCGTCGCAGCCGGAGCGCCCATGACGAGGTTCACCGGACAATCTTCCGCAGGTGTTTTGCTGTTCACGATCGCAGGGATCGTGCCATTCTGCAAAGCCAGCACGGACGCGACCACCGCAGCGGCCGAGGAACCAGAGAAGGCATACCCGGTCGCACTGCTGATACACGTGACCGGCACGTCTTTTCCGACCGCAGCGGCAATGGCTTCCGCTTCGATACGGTCATGATACTGCGAACCAAGGCCCTGCGCCATGACGAACGCCAAATCTTCGGCCTTCACTTCCGCTCGCTCCATCGCAAGACGGATAGCATTGACGATAGAAGTCCCCTTAAATTTCTCAACATTAATCCGAACATCTTCAGTCTGCGGTGCGAAATCGGTCGCCGAATTCCAAACAGCCTCCGAAGCCTCACCGTATCCGAGGACCGTACCGAGAACAGGCACGCCGCGTTTTTCCGCAGAGGCACGGCTTTCCAAGATCGTAGAAGCACCGCATTCCCCGAAGACCAGCCCAGAACGTTCGGCATCAAAAGGCCGATAGGCAGTTTTCGGATCCGAGTCGTGCGTCACCGGATACATGCTGTTGTGCGTCGCGCCCTGCGGCATCGAAGTGGAATTGCAGCCGCCCGTGTACATGACGTCGGCAGCGCCGCGGTCGATGACACGCATAGCTTCGATCACAGCACAGATCCCGCCGATGTCACCGGCGACCAAGGTATTGCTCGGACCGCGCAGGTCATTGGCAACGCCGATATGGCAGGCTGTCATGTTCGGCAAATATTTCAGCATCCAGAGCGGATACATTTGATCCATCGTATTTCCAAAGAGCGAGGCGTCAAATTCATTGTCACTCACCATGGCGCCTTTGTACAACGGAATAATCTCTTCCAGATCCGCCATGATCATCGCAGCACCATACACGATCCCCTGCCGTTCCGGATCCACAGGTTTTGCTTCCAGCTGCGCACATTCCCATGCGTAATCTGAAGCCGCAACTCCCAGCTGAATGTCTCGCGCCATAACTTTGATGCTTTTACGCGGACGGATACGTTTTTTATCCAGCTCCTTTACCGCCCCCGTGACCGGAGAGGGAACACCCGCCTGTACCAGCGCGTCCTGCGTATATCCTTCAAAAGGAGCGATCCCGCAAGTTCCCTGCATCAGTGAATTCCAAAAGGTTTCCGTTCCTGCTCCAATAGAGGAAACGACTCCCAGTCCAGTGATGACGATTTCTGTTGATTTGGCCATGTGTCGACTCGCTAACCTCAATGCACGATTTTCTCACCGGAACGACCGGGACAAAATCTGCTGACTTACGATTAAACGAAAATGAATTTCTTAAAGTTTCTATTATACCTGATTTTGAAAATTTTGCAAGTATCCAAACTGGCATTTGGTTTCAAAATCATAAGAAATTTCATGAGGAAATGCAATCTCTTCTTCAAGAAACGGCAAATTTCTGATAAATATTTAGGATTAAATCGAAAAAAGGGAAATTTCCCAATATTTGGCATCTTTTCTCCCGATCAGTCCCCAATATCATATACACGATACGTTTTTTCACATTTCGTACCTGCTTTTTCAAGGCTGCCGCGAGAGTAGGCGTTCGACTCAAGGACCCAGGAAAATTCTGCTTTGTTGATCCCCCACTTTTCCGCAGCCGGAAGCAGTGCCTGCATGAGCAGGAGGGGTATCCCCATCATCTGATACTCAGGCAGCACATTTGCGCTGACGGAACGGATCTCCGTAAAATGCTTTTTAGTGTGAAGGATCGAAAGAAAACCAAAGGGGAAAAGGCGTCCCTTAATCTTGCGGATGGCCGGGTTGAAGTCCGGAAGACAGATCAGACACCCGATCGGCTTGCCGTCGATCTCTGCACAGATCGCCAGATCCGGTACGAGGAGGGTCTTGAGGCCCTTCGCCTGCTGATCGAGTTCCTCTTCCGACATTGGCACGTGCCCCCACGTGTTCGAGATCGACCGATTGTAGACGTCCATGAACATTCGGACTTCTTCATCAAAGCGGGACTCATCCATTTTACGTATCGTGACGCCGAAACGCTCTTTGATCTGTTCCGCGATGCCGGAGTACTTGTTGACGATGCCCGGAAGCATATCCAGATAGCCGACGAACGCAAAAAGGTCCTGCGACTTCTGGAAGCCGTAATTCTCCACCAGCTGCTGATAGTACGGCGGATTGTACGTCATCATGAACATCGGGTGATTGTGGAAACCGTCGATGAGGAGTCCGACCTCATGATTCATCGAAGGATTCATCGGTCCGCGAATGTTTCGGATCCCCTTTTCCCGAAGCCAAGCGCGTGCGGTATCAAAGAGCGCGTTGGCGGCTTCCTGGTCATTTTCACACTCAAAGAATCCGAAAAAGCCGCGGCTGTCCTGGTAAAGATCCAAATGTCCCTGATTCACGATCGCAGCGATACGCCCGACGACTTTTCCGCCGCGTCGGGCAAGAAAGGTCTGTATCTGGTTACGAAGATAGTAGGCGTCTTTTTTAAATCCGATGAGTCCCAAGTGAGAACAAAGGAGAGGCGGAATCCAGTTGGAATCATTCGCGTAGATCCTCCATGGAAGCTGGAGAAACGCGCGGCGGTCCCATAAATTTCTGACCGGGGTGACTTCAATTGAATTTGCCATAAGGTTTTCCTTTTAAAAGAAAAAAACACACCAAAACCTTAACGTATTATACCCGATTTCTCAAAAAAGAAAAGAGGCTTTCCCCAAATTTACCAAACTTTTACATTAAAATCCCAAAAAATTTCGTCCCGAAGTGCATTTTGTTCCTATTTCAGCTTCACGCCGCACTAAGTGTACCATTTATCGAGAAGCTGCCGGAAATCGGCGAGCGAGCGAAACTGCACAAAATCGTCGCGAACTTTTGGATGTTCGGGATGTATCTGCGCGTACTTGATGCTAAACTTTTTCATGTTGAAAACTGCCCGTTTTTCGCCGTACAGCTCACACGCAAGCGCAAAATGCTCTTCGATGACCTCCCGCTGTTCACTCAGTGACGGCAAAGGCGGCAGTTCCCGGCCGGCAGCCAATTCGCGAAGTTCACGGAAGATCCACGGATTCCCGATCGCGCCGCGGGCGATCGTTACGCCGTTGACTCCGGTCGTTTCCATCATGCGGACACAGTCTTCCGCAGTGAAAAGGTCGCCGCTTCCGAGGATCACGGCATCCGGCGCATACTTTCGCAGGTCTGCGAGAAAATTCCAGTCGCTCGGCCCAATGTAACGCTGAAGGACCGTCCTTGGATGCACGGTGAAGACGGAGATCCCCAGGGCACGCGCACCATCGAATATCTCGTAGAATTTCTCCAGACTTTCCGCGGAATCATCCAGTCCGCGCCGCATTTTGATCGAGACCGGGATCTCTGCCGGCACGGTATCACGCACGCTCCGAACGATCGAGAGTGCCGTTTCCGGCTGCGAAAGATGAAAACCGCCGCGATGCCGTCCCAGTATCTTCTTCACCGGGCAGCCAAAGTTAATGTCTACCCAGTCGAATCCCCATTCCACCACCTTCAGCGCAGCCTGCGTAAAATCTTCCGGTCCAACTCCCATGAGCTGCGCACCTACCGGATGGTCGGCATCCTCAACGCGAAGGAAACGTTTCGCTTTCTTCCCTTTCGCATGAGTGACAGAAATGATGAATTCATCAAGCATCACCTCACTCACAGTCGCAGACGCGCCAAGACGCCGTGCGATCTGACGCTCCGCCCAGTCGCTCACTCCGCTAAGAGCAGCCTGGATACACGGAAAACCGATCGGAACGGATCCGATAGAAAGGTCCGGAAAACGAAATTCCGTGCGAAACGGACGCCGGCCGGCAATGGGGGAAATCGTGGGATCGTAGTTCATGGGACTCTGAAAATTTCGGAAAAACGGAAAGCTCCAGCCTTCAGGATCTCGGAGGATCTTGCGATCCTGCAGGATCTGAAACTTAACGGCTGAGGCACTCCAAAAGGTCAAGCTCTTCCTGGGAAATGACGCGATGGCCGTCGATCGCATCGGTCAACGGTACGAGGACGGGCCGATTGTTCTGAACTCCCGCCATTTTGTCCGTTTCGCCGTCGAGGATGGCGCGTACCGCAAGATTCCCAGTCATGGAGGCAAGGATCCTGTCGTCCGGGCACGGATCGCCGCCGCGCAGCAGATGCCCCAGCACAACGGAACGCATCGAGAACGGACAGCCCGCCTCTTCCAGTTTCTTCTGGAGCGTCAGAACGCCGTCCTGGTACCCTTCCGCGACGACCATAATGACGGAAGTCTTTCCGAGTTTTTTCAGGTTCGTCAGTTTTTCGACCAGTGCGCCGATCTCCATCGGCATCTCAGGAATGCACGCCGCCTCACATCCGGCCGCGATCGCCGTATGGAGCGTGATGCAGCCGCAATGGCGTCCCATCAGTTCCACAAGAAACATTCGATGATGACTCGCTGCAGTGTCGCGGAGTTTGTCGACGGCTTCCACTGCGGTCTGGACAGCCGTCTTGAAACCAATGGTGAAGTCCGTCCCGTTCAAGTCATTGTCGATCGTACCGGGGCATCCGACGATCCGGCCATTCCAGACCTTTCCGAGTGCATGCGCACCGGCCAGCGTTCCGTTTCCGCCGATAGGCACGAGAGCATCTACGCCAAGTTTGTCAAGGATGTCCGCCGCCTTTTGAGTACCTTCCGGAGTCGCAAATTCCGGGCATCGGCTGCTGTGCAGGATCGTGCCGCCGTTCTTCACGATACCAGAAACTGAACGCATGAAAAGTCGGTGTGAACCGGCACTTCCAATGAAGAAATTCTGATCGAGGATCCCCTGGTAACCATCCATGAATCCCACGACTTCGTGCCCTTCGGAAACCGCTGTTCTAACGACCGCGCGCACACAGGCGTTCATTCCGGGGGCATCGCCTCCGCTGCACAAAATACCAATTTGCATAAAATTTTCCCTGAATTGGCTAAAACCGCTTGATTTTTACAAAAAATGAGGTAAGATAAATGGTAGCTTTCATAAAATAGTCGAAAATTTCAAAAAAATCAACCCGAATCGTGGAAATTTTGCGAGATTTTGCCCTTAAATTTAAAATGAAAGCCGGGACTCTGTGCCAAATTTGCGTCAGATCCGCGTCAGATCCGTGCCAAGTTCCCCATTTCATACCGATCGGGTATTTCAACGCCTCGATATTCCCCCTCTGCAAAAAAACGTCCACGTTTTCGTATCCGTGGTCTCAAGTAATTTTTGCAGATTCCATTCCTCCGTAAAATTGACCGCGGCGAAATTTGGGATCGCCGACCTCGGAATGCGTCCAAAATGTTCGTGCAGCTTCCCCGGTTTTCCCATTCCGCTGCACATAGCCCATCAACCAGAAAGTCCTTCAATGCAATCGGAAACTCATCTTCAAAATTTCATGGCCCCCATCTCGTCAAAGGAAACGGAAATGAAGACGAAAACCGCCGCCCAAACAGATCCGCAGACGGCAAATGATCCATTCCCGGCAAATGCCGACTGGGCAATGTGGAGCCTTCAGGTCCGACAGGGAGTCTACCCCCATGCGGAAACAGAATTAAACACCCTCCTTGAAAGTCAAATCCCGGAACTGGAACAGCTGCTTCAGGAACTGGTACATCAGAAAGAAAAACGATCTTTCGCAGCACGGTTTCTAGACTTCCTTTTCCCCCAACGCCGTCTTCGCGCACTGGAACGGACCGTCCAGGAGTTTGAGGAAGCGCGCCAGGCTCCTGATCCGGAAGATCTTCAGGAAACAGCACTGAAAAACTTCGGGGACGCACTGAAAACGCATGATCCTAAAGAGGCCGGTCAGTTCATGGAAAACCTCCTGAACAAAATGGATGAACTGCGTGATTTTTTCGTGCCGGACCCGCTTTACAAAAAAATGCGCACGGAAGCCCTTGCTGTACTGGCGCTCCAGCCGAAAAATGTGCTCGCGTGGGAAAAACTGGCGCAATGTGCAGGAGGGAAAGGAAACGATGAACTTGCAGCCGCGCTCCTTTCGCACGCGCTGAAGATACTGGCTGAAGAACCGACCCCTGCCGCACAGGAAGGAATTCGGCATCTTTTGGAACTTCGGGCGGAAAAACTGATCCAGCTCGGACTTCGCGAAGCAGCAAAATCGGATGAACTGCATCTCATCTCTCTTTTCCATATGCCGGAAGAATTCCATCTGGGCGGCAAGATCTTTTTCCGACTCGCATTACAGGAACTCGAAGACGATTCCCCAGTACTGGCGATGAGTTACGTGGAAACCGCCGTCAAAATGCTTCCGGAAAGCTGGAAAGTACACGCACTGCTCGCAGACATACTCAGCCGTCTTGGCAGAATGAATGAAGCGGAAATAGAATTTTTAACGGCTCGGCATCTTTTCCTTAAAAAAATCAAAGCAGATGCAGACGTGAAAGCAGATACAGACGTGAAAGCAGATGCAGACGTGAAAGCAGATGCAGACGTGAAAGCAGATGCAGACGTGAAAGCAGATGCAGACGTAACAGCAGATGCAGACGTGAAAGCAGATACAGACGTGAAAGCAGATGCAGACGTGAAAGCAGATGCAGACGTGAAAGCAGATGCAGACGTGAAAGCAGATGCAGACGTGAAAGCAG
>SUVI01000194.1 GCA_015062085.1 Planctomycetaceae bacterium | reverse complement strand
CTCATATTGATGGCATTGATGAAGCACTTCAGACCATTTTCCGCACCAGGCGACGAAAATAGATACTGAAAGGCGACGAAAATAGATACTGAAACACGACATCTGCCGTCGGCGGCAGTTCAAACGGGATCTTTTCAGCCATTTTCGCAGCCTCCCCCTTTCACACCAAACACACACTCCAAACGCCCGTCCCACTGTCTTTCTGATTATATCATGAAAATTGGAAAAGTCAAGAAAAGTTTCGGAGAAAAATGGAAAGAAAAGTTAAAATCAGATGGATATTCCGTATTTTTCTGGAAATTCGTGCCTTGGATCTTCTTTTTTTCAGTGCGTTTTCGAATTTCTTCCGTGTTTTTCAGTGCTAAAACGAGTACACAGTTACCTGATAAACCAAAAAAGAAGGCCGCGTGGACCTTCTTTATTTTGCCTTTTTGAAACTGGACTCGACACGATCACCAAGTCCAGAAGTCTGCGAGTTACGGGCTGCGGATGCGAGCTGAACTGCTAGACGTCTATCGGATCACACGCCCACTGGATCAATAGGGAAACGGACGTTCTGCACTACGGCGCATGGGACGTTCCATAACCTCAGGATCTTCCTCGATCATGACCGAGCAGTCCGACATTTCCAAGTTTCCGGAATAAGGATTCCGATTTCTGGAGGGCATCCCCCAACCCTGCGGCCCAGAAGCCGGTTTGCGATTCATTCCAACGGGCGCTGGTTCCGAATCCTTCTCCAGCTCGTCGCGCAAAACCAAAACATCATCCGGTGCTTCGATCCCAAGGCGGACACGATCCTTCGTAAGCCGTACCACCGTCACGACGATGGAATCGCCTACGCGGATCCGCTCACTCTCCTTGCGAGACAAAACAAGCATTTCTACCTCCCTGCGAAATTCAAAATCCAAGACTCAAATCATCATGAATCGAATCCAGGATCTTCGTCTGTTGAACTTTTTCTCCTGTTGGGCCGTAAAACAGGACCTGATTCTTCTCTGCTTCCCAAATGGCAGTCAATTTGACCATCCTTGGTCCATGGATGCAGTAAAAAATACCGCACGGCCTTCCACTTCGCCGAAGCAGGCGTTTCGTCATCTGAAACGCATCCTTTTTTAAATGATTGTGGAGACAAATCGTCTCGTTCACATAGTCACATAGTTCAGAACAATTGGAAATTCTGAGCTGACAGCAGACCATTTACGATCCCTCTCTTCCGTGTTGATCTGCGGAACGTTCCCTTCAATGAAACGCCCCTTTGGGAGACAAAGAAGCCAGCGTACTTCTTCTTCTGAGATCCGCTTCGTGAAACGCTCCCAGCACACGAACGTGCAGCCGGAAAAAACACAAATACGAATTTCCCTCTCTCAATACTACTTTATCGTGGAAATTTGAATCAACATTGGATATTTTTTTATTCTGCCTGTTGTTTCTTTTACGTAAAATAGGCAAAACAAACAAAATCATCCATCACGTGATTATGGAGAATATCGGAAACTTAGAGAATGTCAATTCAGAGAATCTAAGCATTTTTTACGGGTTTGTGGAAACTTCCCCTAGAAAAGTCACAGATAAGACGGATGGTTTACATGTAGGGATTAGGCAGATTCTTAAAATAAAAAGTGTTCTAGAGGCTATGTCAGATGTACCTCAAAAACTTTGAGAAAATTTCAAATTTCCGTCTTTTGGGGGCTGGTAAAAAAAAGTTCTTCCGATAAAATAGGCGCAACCGTTTTCAGATTCCTTCCCACGCAAACCGATTTATTCAGGGATCCCCGTCATGCGATACTCTCCGGTTTACGATACATGGACCGCCATTTGCGAAAAACGCGCAGCCCGGCCGAAAGATTACGAAGAAGTGCCTCGAATGGCTCCTGCTGCTTCTGCGGTACACATTTCCCAGCCTGGTTGTCCATTCTGTGAAGGAAATGAGTACGAGACACCGGGAGAAGTTGACGTTCTTCTCTCTTCATCCGTTTCCAAAAACACCTCGGACTCAGAGCTGGACCGATACCGTAAACCGAATTCTTCAGGCTGGATGATCCGTGCCGTTCCCAACCGTTTTCCATTTCTCGAAGCAGATCCGGAGCATACTCTTCAGCATTTTGGTCCGCACATAGCCATGCCGAATACGGGGAAGCAGGAAGTTCTGGTAGAAGTTCCTTTTCATGAGAAACAGCTGGCTGCGCTGAATGGGGAGGAATTTCAGTACCTCATCCATTTCTGTCATCGCAGGATCCGTCAGCTGCAAAAGGAGAAAAAGTGGCGGTACGTGCAGTTTTTCAAGAATCAGGGCCCCGCGGCAGGTGCGTCTCTGGAGCATCTTCACTCCCAGATCGCGGCGCTCCGATCCATCCCGCCGTCAGTGTGTACCGAGCAGACGTTTCTGACGGACTATGCCCAAAAAAACGGCACGTGCTGGCACTGTGAGGTTCTAAAGTACGAGCTGGCAGAAAAGTGGCGTCTCGTGGAAGAAACTGCGTATTTTGCGGTCTTCTGTCCTTTTGCGTCCCGCTTTGCCGGTGAGATCCACATCGTGCCGAAGCGTCACGTTCCCTGTTTCATACAGTCCCGCCGCGAGGAACTGGATGATCTGGCGGAAGTGCTCCAAAGCACGCTCCGAAAACTGGAAAAGACGCTCAGCGGCTGCGATTTCAATCTTGTGCTGCGTACTTCTCCTTGGACACCGACCGTTTCTGGAATGTCGGCAGACGAAAACTTTCACTGGCGGCTGGAGATCTGCCCGCGGATCACTCGGCAGGCAGGTTTTGAGCTGGGGACCGGCTGTTTCGTGAATCCGATCGCTCCTGAAACCATGGCGGCTGCGCTTTTTTCCGGAAAGAAGCTCGCCTGACTGCGTTCACCCTGTGTTCACCCTGCGTTCACCCTGCGTTCACCCTGCGTTCACACTGCGTTCACCCTGCGTTCAAACTGCGTTCAAACTGCGTTCAAACCGCAGAAACCACGAAATTCATTTACGAAACAGACTCCGCAGTTCCCGGACTTTTTCCGCAGGATCGGGCGCCTGAGTCACTTCCGTCACCATGGCGATGTGTTTCGCTCCGGCCTGCACGAGTTCCGGAATGTGGCGAGCTTTGATCCCTCCCATGACGGAGAAAGGAACGCGAACGTGCGGGACCATTTCTTTGAGAAAATCGACTCCCAGAGGCGGCATTCCTACCGTTTTCGTCTGCGTCGCGAAGATGGGGCCGATATTCAGATAACCGGTCCCCAAGGCCTGCGCGGTCTCGATCTCCGGCAAATTATGCGTCGAGGAACCAAGGAGAAGTTCCGGCGCGATCCGTTTTGCCGCATCGATCGGAAGATCCTCCTGACCGAGATGCACGCCGTCCGCACACGCCGTCAGCGCAACGTCGAGATGGTCATCGATGATGATCAGCACGCCGAAGCGGTTCGCAATTTCCCGGCATCGGCATGCGAGGTGATGGATCGCCGCTTTGTTCCAGTTCTTTTCCCGGATCTGAATGACTTTCGCCCCGCCTTCTGCAGCCGCGCAGAAGATATCGAACGGATCGCGGCCTGCGCAGAATTCCGACGAGATGACCGGGTAAAGATCCGCATTTTCAAAAGCTGCGAGCCGGCTCGCAAGTGTGGGGAAACAGGATCCCATGGGCTTTTCCTTTAACATAAAACAGAAAGACATGAAAAACCGCCGGCGAGCCACTCACTCTGTCGGCGGTTCTGATTCAAAACGGACTCTGGACTGCTTGGGAGCGGGAGCAGGATCCTATTTTCTGAGACGTTCGAGAATCAGCTTCGCAGCTTTCCGGCCAGACATGAGCATTCCGCCGAAGATCGGTCCCATACGGTATCCGCCCATCACATT
Source organism: Planctomycetaceae bacterium (assembly GCA_015062085.1). The sequence goes on along the minus strand of SUVI01000194.1, from coordinate 1,834 downwards.
GTTCGCGCTCATTCCGCAGGCAAACAGACCGGGGAAGTACTCCTGCGTGTTTTCGACGGTGGAAGCCTCGCCGCTGTCGACCCACATCGGTTTCTCGCCGAGGATCTTGCCGGTCGGCGTGTTGAGAGCGATGTGCGCTTTATTGACGGCCAGATTCATGATCTCGCTCGGATGGCCCGTTCCGTCAAGGACGCATTTCGAGACGACGGTCAGCGGGTCCACGTGCATTCCCAGGCGTTCCACCGGAGTCCAGTTGATGACCAGACCGCCGACTTTGCCTTCCTTGAAAATGATGTCTTCAACGCTCATGGAATTGAAGATCTTCGCGCCGGAATGAACGGCACCGTAGATCAGTGCGCTCGCCATTTCAACGGAATCGAGCGTGAAGTAGCCTTCTGCGCCGTCGATCGGCAGATAGCGGATCCCGAAATCATCCAAAATGTTCGTCGCATCGGACTGAACGACCACTTCATTGAAGAGCATTCCGCCGCCCCACGTTCCGCCGCCCGGTGCGAGTTTGCGCTCAAACACGGCAACCTTCGCGCCTGCCGCAGCCAGATCGCGGGCCGCGACCATCGCAGAGGGACCGCCGCCGACGATGGCGACGTCGACCTGGAGATGATTCACAAATTTTTCGCTGAAAGTACGGACGATCGCCGACGAAATGACGTTTTCAATGGACATGACTGCTCTCTTTGGATCCTTTCTTTCCGAAAGGGAAATGCGTGTTTTCCAGAACGAACTGCAGTCCCGGAAACACTTTCTTCGTAAATTCCTGCGCCGGAATTACCCGGTTCAGGTTCCAAGGGTCTGATCTCAGCCGCGGCACGAACCGCAGCACCCCATTACGTATGCTGCCGTTCATTATAGTGTATTTCCAAAAAAAAGCAAGGGGCACAGCCGCCCCCCTTCACGCAATTTCAGCATCTTTTCCCATTCCGCCCGCATATTTTCACACGGACCCGCGAAGACTCACGAAAATGCCGGCTTTTTCATGGTTTCGGGATGAGGATCGAACGCGCATACGGCGAGACGAGCCGGAATCCTTTCTCCAACTCCCAGACCGCCTCTTCCCATTCCCAGGCAAGACGCGCGAGGGCCTTTTTCTCTTCATCTGAAATGCCTGCCTCCTCCGCAGTCGTCCGGATCCGCCGGAATTCCTCAAGCGTTCGCGGACGCCAGGCCAGAAATCTCAGCGCGAAAGAGACACGCTGCGGAAACGGCGCATCGAAGATCTCGCGGAAAAGATTCGAGGCTGGGAACGTCAAAAAACGTTCCGTCTCGCATAGAAGCCGGATCTCGTGTCCCAGCGTTCCCGAAAATTTCCCCGGCAGCCGTATCCGCTCCGCATCGTCCATCGGCGAAAGTGCAAACTCCGGTTTCCGCATTCCGACACGCAAAACACACCGTTGGAGCGAGTATGCCGAGACCGGCGATTCCCGGCTGATCCTGAAACGGCACTCTGTCGCCCGGTCCAGATGGTCACCCTCCGTCGCGGGCGTCACGGCATAGTTCCCGAACGTGGTCTGCGGCGGTCCCAGCGTCACTGTTTCCTCCGTCGGAAACCGCTCCTTCGGGAATTCCGCATACATTCGGTCCAGAAGTTCCATTTCAGCTTTCGGACGCGGCAAGACGCTGATCGTGAACGCTTCACTCACGAGTTCCGGCTCCTCGCCCGGTTCCGAAACGACCAGTTTCAGTTCCCCATCCTTTTCCGCCCAAAAATCGTCCTTCCACTCTTCCAATGCAGGAAATTCCCGCACGAATGACGCTGCGACAGACCACGCTCCTGCCGGGATCCAGCAGCTCCCCGTCGCTTCAAAGACCGTCTTTT
>SUVI01000193.1 GCA_015062085.1 Planctomycetaceae bacterium | reverse complement strand
AGCCGACCCTCGAACGCGCCTTCCAGCCCGGTGAAACGGCGGAACTTCTTTGGAACGCCGAAGCCGCCGTGCCTGTGCCGGTCACGTACATTATGGTCTGCTGCCACTCAGCCGACAAAGGGACGAAATTCCTCGCGAACGGGGAGTGGGACACGAAACATGACTACACGGATTACGCTTTCACGCTCGATATGATGCGCAAGATCAAAGAGGCGGGGATCAACGTAGTCGGCATCGATTTTACCAATCCCTCCATGTTCGAGCAGTTCAAGGACACTTACTGGCTCCGCCTGAAGAACGTGGAGCGCGCGGCGGAAGAGCTGGAAATGCAGTATTTCCTCTTTCTGGGAAATCCTGCCGCCCATACGATGAAATACTGGAACGAAAAAGCAAAGATCATCTGGGAGGAATTCGCGCAGAAGCCCCAATACCGCAAGTACGGCTTCGGCGACGATCGGCCCATGATGACTATTTTCCTGCCCGGACAGACGTTTGATTTCATATACAAAAGGACGCCCCCGGAAGACCGATGCTGGCTCGACAAATTCCGGATCGGCACGACGCAGGTGAATGACCCGATTGTGCCCGTGCCGACGGATGGGTGGGGGTACCGCAACAAGTCGGCAGGCTCGACGGACCTCGCGCGGTTTGCCGCTCCCAATTCCGGCGTTTCTCCCAAGGAGTGGGCAAGAGTGGACGCCGAAGAATGGCGCGAGCGCGTCAGGTGGAGCCTCGGCGCGAAGGAGTATGCCGTCATTGGTACCTACGACGATACGTGCGACTGCATCTTTTGGGGGATCGCCGACGTCCGCGGCTCCGCGAATCCGACCCACATTCACGAAGCCACCAAAGACGACCCGTTCGCGTACTACAATATCGTTAAAGAGGAAATCGCGCGAAAAAGGAAGTAATGATGATGAAAAAAACGATTTGGCTTTGGGCGTGTCTTTTGGCTGTCGTCTTGCTGACAGTGCAGGTTTGGGCTTCCGATGCGGATCAGACGGGCAAGATACAGTCCACCGAGGATCAGCCCGCCTTCCAATACGGCAGTGAATGGCAGACGACGACTCCGGAGGCGTGCGGATTTGATTCGGAGAAACTGGCGGAGATCCCGGAACTGATCCGATCGAAAAACATGGGCACGACGGGACTCATGATCGTCGTCGGCGGCCGGGTGATGTACGCATTCGGCGACGTCGAGCAGGTCTCCTACATCGCGTCGTGCCGAAAGAGCGTCCTCTCCATGCTCTACGGAAAGTACGTAGAGAACGGGACGATCCAGCTGGACGAGACAGTCGGAGACCTCGGCATCGACGATGTCGGAGGACTCCTTCCGCAGGAAAAACTGGCCACGGTGCGTGATCTCATCTCCGCGCGGTCCGGGTGCTATCATCCCGCGTCAAATCCGGGCGGCATCCCGGAGGGAAAGGTGCTGGAACGCGGCGTTACGGAACACGGCACGAAATTCGTTTACAATAACTGGGATTTCAACGTTGCCGGCACGGTTTTCGAGATGAAGACAAAAAAGTCGATCTACGAGGCCTTTGACGCCGACCTCGCCAAGCCGCTCATGCTGCAGGACTGGGAGCTTTCCCGGCACAAACGCACGGGAGACGCATCCAAATCCATTCATTTGGCATACCATTTCCATCTGTCGACACGCGATATGGCCAAACTTGGAGAACTGATGCTGCGCAATGGAAAGTGGAACGGGGAACAGCTCATTCCTGCCGAGTGGATCCGCGAATCCACAAGTCCCGTCACCCCGTTTCCGGACGGCGGCGGCTACGGTTACCTGTGGTGGCTGGAATCGTATGCGCAATTTCCGGACGCTTCCCGCGGCGCGTTTTCCGCCTATGGAATGTATGGGCAGAGGATCTCGGTGTTTCCCGCTCTGGATATGGTCGTCGCGCACAAATCTGCCGGAAACAAAAAACATCCGACTCGCGGAAGCGACTACAAAGCCCTGATCCGCCTGATCCTTTCCGCCTACGAAGGACCGATCCGAACAGAAACGGAGTGAAGACGTGCGCTCTTTATTCCCGGCTCCAGCCCTCAATTTCTCTTTTGCCGAGACGGTAAGATCGATTTTGGCGGGTGTTTCGGGGTTCTAAAACTCGACGACTTTGCCGTCACTGCGTTTTCCAAAATTCAGGAAAGCTTCCGCGTCCACGCTGTAGGAGAGCCGCTGAACAGAGCCGTCACAATGAGCGGCGCCAAACGCGCCGGCGTGAACACTTCCGAAAATCGTACCAGAATTGTAGTTCAGACGGTCTTGATGCGGAAGTTCGGAGGTCTTGCGGAGCGTATCGTCGTCGGCTCCCTGAAACTGGGTCAGGTCATCGCCTGCAGCATTGCCGGTCTCGTATCTGTCGGAGATGACGTATTTTTCTGCGATGAGAAGCGTGTTGCTCGTTCCGTCCCGGATCTCTGCGAGAGTGATTTGTGTTTTGCTGTTGATGACGCCGTCGTTGGAAGAATTCGGCTCTGTATCGATTCCTGCTTCTACACCGGCAGGTCCCTGTACCCCCCACCCGGAGGGGAGAAGGTAGCCGTGCGAGCCGGCGTTTCCCGCGTAGTCGAGTTTTCCGGCCTCAGAAGTCTTTGCCATATTTTTCAGGACTCCGCCGGTATACGGGTAAAGTTTGGGCGCACGGCGTGACGGGCAGCAAAACGTCGGAACTGGAGACAGTGCACGTGTCTTGGCTCCGTCCTGCTGCGTTGAGTCGATCGTGATGCTGCCATTCTGTCCCAGTGCCCAAAGAGCACCCTGTTCCATGTACGGCAAAATAACATACGTCCAGCCTCCCGGCTGTTTCTTCCCAAAATGAAGATCCGGATCACCGACCCAGAACGACGTCCAGCCGCCGGTCGGAAGAGTGCGGTTTGCGGATTCGTGATTCAGTGACGCCAAACCAAACTGCTTGAGATGATTGCTGCACTGCATTTGCCGCGCTGCCTCACGAGCCTGCTGAACTGCTGGAAGAAGGAGGCCGACCAGCATTCCAATGATCGCGATGACAACGAGCAGCTCAACGAGCGTAAAGCCGTACTTTTTCATGATTTTATCTTTCTTTGCACGAGGGACAGCAGGTAAGGCAGAGGTGCCGGAGTCAGGAATCTCCTCTCCGGTACGGAAATGGAGTCACGATCGCTCCCGGACTCACGCAGCCTGTACTTTGGGTGCTTTTTTGGTCCGGAAACCAGCCAGACCGAAAACTCCAAGCGAAAATAGGATCCACGCGGACGGTTCGGGAACTTCGGACGTGCGGAACCCTTGAAGCATGACGTTCGCAGCATCGTAGCCGGTAAAGTCAAACATGAAAATATCGCTGTCCATGCCGGAGAAAAGCTCAACCTGGATCGTCGAGGCATCGAGAGCTGCAGCGTCCAGGAAGAATTCCTCGTCAAGCCACGCGGCAAAATCATCCGCCGCCGCCTGGTCTTTCAGTCCCTCCGTAAAGAGTTCCATTGTGTAGGGGTTGGAACTCTCCGGAAGCTCAAGCCAGCCCTCGGAGAGGCCGGTCTGGAATTCCAGCGTCTGGTTCACCGCGTAATTATCCGAGGCGGGCAGTTTTTTCGAGGCATCGAGAGAGACGGACTTGCCATCCTCCGCGAGTTTGAAGAGTTTCGTTTCGATGTCCCACTGCTCCTTGCCGGTCAGCGAGTTGAGCGAAACGATATTCGTGTTCAGGATGCTGGAGTCCAGAACGGTCAGCGGCGTGCTCATTTGGACGCTGAGGATCCCCTCGTAGGCCGTCGTGCCGGTCTGTTTGAAGGTTCCGAATGTCGAACCGTCCGTCCCGCCGATGTGCAGGTTGATGCTCGGTGTGTACTGTTCGCCGCCGATCGTTGCGGTGAAACCGCGGTAGTGCGCCACTGTGAAACTGCCGTCATAAATATTAATAACGCCGTTTCCGTGCGTATTTTGACGGGTGTCGTGCCCCATGAGCAGCGTGTTCGAAACGATAAAATCCCCGCCGTAGAGGTTCAGGGTGTTTTCTTTGCCGTCAACGGAATAAGTTCCGACCCAAAGATGAGTGGTTTCGATCGTACCGTCATACTGATTGAAATGATTGGAACTGGTATTGTTCTTATAGTCGTAGGAGCTGAGGTGGATGTGATTGCAGCTCATCTTTCCGGAAGAATAGTAGTCGAACTGATTGTTCGCGCCGCCGATGGTGATCTGGGACTGCGTATCCGCGGCGCCTCCGTTCAGGAAGGTCACGTTTGATTCCCGTCCCAAAACGACTGCGGTATTTCCTCGCATCCAGAATCCGTTGAATCGCGGATTGCACACGGAGGTCAGGTCTCCGTTAAACTCAAGCGTTACGTTGGAAATATCGAATCCATAGATGGTCGTTGAGAATCCTTCCGGAATGACGTACTTCCCGCGCGTCGCGGTTGTCAGAAGCCCGTTGTCCTTCTGGAAAAACTGCGTCGGCATGTCGGACGGCCAGTTCTGTGCGTCGGTGTAGAGATCACTGCTTCCGTTTCCCGTCCATGTGAAGACCGGCGACGTTACGTCTGCTGCGAAGATTGGAAAAAACGCGCAAAGATCCATCACGGCTGCCAGTCCAAATGTGCAGAATGTACCTGCAATTTGTGAAATTCGTGAACGCATGGTTTGCTCCCTATTAAAAGTTGGGACTGTTTGATTTCTGGCAACCTCTAAAAACCTTTTTTATAAAAAAGTTACCACGACCACGAATGATATTATAATATAGAAAAAATACATTGTCAAGGAGTTTTGCGTGGGGGGGTGGTTTTTTTTGTTTTTTTCCAAAAAAAAGCCCGATTTTTTGGTTTGAAGGGGTTAGAGTGCTTGTTTTTGCCAAAACCGGTCATCATGGAGAATATTGGTGTTTTTTGTGAAAAATGAGGTGTAAAATGTCGCAAATGCGGTTTTTAAATCACCTTAAAATGTAGGATGAATTTGATTTTATGGGGCAGTTTCCAGCAAAAACAGTTTCGTGAGCGGCTGTATCGATCAAAATGGAGCCGCCATGCCTGACCCTGATCCTTATTAAAGGAAACGGCCGAAACTTTTAGTAAGCCGGCTCCTGAAACAGGCGAATGTACTCCGTCATCTGATAGCCTCGGTTTCTGGACGCCCCCGTGACCTCATTCAGGATCGCATCCTGAGTTAGTTCGTTCAGGATCGCATCCTGAGTCAGTTCGTTCAGGATCGCATCCTGAGTTAGTTCGTTCAGGATCGCATCCTGAGTCAGTTCGTTCAGGATCGCATCCTGAGTCAGTTCGTTCAGGATCGCATCCTGAGTCAGTTCGTTCAGGATCGCATTGACCGTGGGCAGCGACAGCTCGAGTTTTTGTGCCAGATCCGCAGGATCACACTGAAAAGAGAAAATCGTAAAAAACCTTCGGATTTTCTCCCCCTCCCCCTTGAAAAAAATTGAAAAATTTGGATAATTAAATATCGGAAGTGATTTCCAACATTGAATCGGCCGCATGAGCGATTCGTGTGTCCGAGAGAAGTACATTCAGGAACGGCGTTTCCATTCGTTTTCAGTTCGGTATCGGACTGACGGAAACGTACGGATCCTAGGGAGCTTTTTTGACAGGAGTATTTTGTCATGGCTAAAAAAACGATTGATGCTGTCGATGTTGCCGGTAAGACGGTCCTTATGCGTGTTGACTTTAACGTTCCGCTTGATGCCGAGCA
>SUVI01000192.1 GCA_015062085.1 Planctomycetaceae bacterium | reverse complement strand
TCCGTTCCTCATGGCAGCCGATGCAGATGGTATTCTCGCCCGGCATGACGGAAACGAAAGAGTGCATCCGCTTCACACAGTGTCCTTTTTCGTCCATGGCAAGGAACAGAACAGGACGATTCGCCGGCAGTTTGAAGTACGCGGAGCCGTCTTCGCTCACCGGAACAGAACCGAGAAGGCGTTCCAGCGTGAAAGTGCCGAAGATCGACATCATTTCCGTTCCGCCCGTGTAGTGGATCGGTTTCGGAAGCGTCTCGTAAATGAGGAGTTTCTTGACCGTTCCCGGTTTGACGCCCTGAAGTTTGCGGCCTTTGTAGAGATTCACCATCGCGAGCGTGCCGTGATCTTTCGTGTAGTCCGTCTGATCCATGATCGGGCGTTCGCGTTCCCGTTTCATGAGCGGACGCGGTTCGTTCACTTTGTATCCCTGCTCACGGAGTTCTTTCGGAAGCTGGAAGAGAACGGACTGCTGCCCCTGTGCGTTGATGAGCATGATCCGGTCGCCGGACGCAGTCATGAAATGCTCTTCGTCAAACGCCCACGGGTCGGAATGGTTCGCATCTCTGGTGATGTTGCGCAGCGATTCCTGTTTATCCGGTCCCGCACCGGGATCCAGGACCGCAAGCCGGCCGTAGTGTTCCGTTCTTCCGTGTCCGGGACTGTTGGAGCAGACGATCTTCTGCGAGCCGGGGATCGGTTTGGCGTCGATGAACACTCCGCCGGGGTTCAGGTTTCCGAAAAGGATCATCTGGCGCGTGCCGTCCTGATTCATCGTCCAGAGATGGTGGTAGTGTACCTGCGACCGGTCCACGTACTCCCAGCGCATGTAGAGGATCTGTCCGTTCGGCAGGACCCACGGCGTGTTGTCCTGCTCCACATTGCAGGAAAGCATCTGGATGTTGGAGCCGTCCGGAGCGCATTTGTAGATCGTTCCGACGTGCGTCAGCCAGCAGCCGACGTAGCGTTTCGCACGGGTCGAACAGAAGACGATCGAATCGTCCGGAAGGTACGCTGCTTCGTAGTCATCCCACCCCGGAGGCGCAAAATCGCGTCCGCGAAGGTCGCAGACCGCTTCCATTCTCCATTCAGGCGATGTGTTCGGAAGCACGTCTTTCGGGAGAACGAGCGGTTCCGGAGCGTCTTCTCCGATGCCGGTAAGCTGTTTCAGACCCGTTCCGTCAATGTTGATCTCGTACAGACGGTAGTGATCCTGCCCGCTCGGACAGTAGGAAAAGAGGATCTTTTGTGCGTCGTAATGGACATTTGGGTCGCGGATCATGCCGCCTTTGTCTTCCAGGATCGTCCGCAGGGTTTTGGTCTTTACGTTGTACGCGTACAGCGCGCCGCCGGAATTCGCGTGGTACGGTTTGCGGTACACATTGTCGGCAAAGTATCCGAAGTTGGCGTACCAGTGTTCCGGATTGTGTTTGCGCGTGCAGAAGATGATCTCTTCCGGCAGGACACTTCCCACAAATTCATCAACGAGACTTGGCGGGACTGCCCCCTGAATGTGTGCGTCGGAGGCGGGTTTCGCGAAGGCCATGATCTCCGCCGCACCGGAGTTGAGGCGGCCGTAGTCCGAGAGGAACTTCAGCGTGACCGACGTGACCGACGTTTTGGGCACATCGAGCCGCTGCGGACCGTGGATCGGCAGGAGCTGCGTTTTGAGGACCGGGGTTTGGGAATCATTCAGGTAGACTTCGACATCCTTGAATCCCTCATCAATGTACGAGGCGCCCGAGCGTCCGAAATAGACGAGCTGTGAGACGTCGACCGGCTTCTTCCACGTCAGTGTCAGGTCGGCTTTGCCTTTCGCGATGGCGCCTTTTGTCGCCCACGCCAGTCCCGCATCTCCGCTGAAAGGCTCGGGGACTGTGCCGTCAACGGTCTTGGCGGCGGAATATTCAGCCGAATACTCCGACGATGCCGCTGCCTTCGCCTGACGCGCTAGGTTCGGGTTGGAAATGTGCGGTGCAAGGTCCTCGATCTCCTCCTGCGAAAGCGGGTCGGCAAAGACCATGATCTCAGCCGCTCCGGAATTGGGGCGTCCGTAGTCCGAGAGGAATTTCAGCGTGATCGACGTCACCCGCGTTTTGGGAAAATCGAGAGTCTGACCGTGCATGGTCGGTTTAAGCTGCGTCTTGAGGATCGGCGTTTGGGAACCGTTTAGAAAGACTTCAACGTCCCGGAAACATTCATCTGGAAATTGGACTCCCGTTCGGCCGAAATAGACGATCTGCGATGCGTCAACAGGCTCCTTCCACGTGAGCGTAAAATCTGCTTTTCCCTGCGCAGTTTCACCGTTGACGGCCCACGCCTGCTCCGCGTCACCGCTGTTTAGCTGCGAGATCCATCCATCGATCGCCTTCGAAGCGGAATGAAAGTCCGCGTATTCCGACGACGCCGACGCCGACGCGCGCCGTGCAAGATTGGGGTTGGCGGCTTTCGCACATAGTTGGGCAGTCTGCGCTTCCGCTTGAGAAACAGGCAAAAAGAACGCAGCTGAAAGGCTCAAAACGACAAAAAGTAAATTTTTCACAGTCATGGGGATTGACGGGGAGTAAAAGGGAAGTTCATCCGGCAGCTTCGTACCGGCAGCAAGACACGACATTTTTCTATTTTACACTAATTTTAGGAAAACCGCAAGTACAGTCACCGAAATTTTTCTGAAAAAAACTCGCGGAAAAGTTCTGCGCCCGGCCCGAAACGCAGAACTCGACGCAGAACTCGACGCAGAACTCAACGCAGAACTCAACGCAGAACTCGACGCAGAACTCGACGCAAAAAGTGAAAAAACGGGGCAGGTATCAGGAGGATCTCGCTGTGTGCATCCACTTCAGAGACCTGCCCCGGAATTTCAGGACGTTTTCAGTACACGCTGAATTCTTCGAACGTCGGCACCTCCGTCGCGCTAAGGATGTTCAGCCGCACGAATCGCGCAGTGACCGGTTTCTCAAATGGAATGGTGAAATTCTGTTTTCCGATCTGCGTTCCCTGGAAAACGGTCGTCCATTCGTCGGTCTCGCTCGCGCGGACTTCGATCCGGAATGACTGCGTACGCGGGAAGTTGATCTCGGAAATGACGACTTTTTTGACCTCTTCCGTTTTCGTCAAGTCCACTTCGATCCATCCGGAACGAGATCCCGGTTCCGCACCCCAGCGAGTCGCCAGAGTGCCGTCAAAAGCCGAGGCAACGCTGTACTCTTTCGCGTTCCAGTTCCCCGACGCCTTGACGGGTTTGCCGTACGACAGACTGGATTTGAGGTCGATCCTTTCCGGCTGTTTTTCGCCCCACGGATTGAGTTTCTGATCTTCCGGCATCGTGACTGGAGCGACGAACTGGTCCGCGTTTCCCTGCCAGAGTGTAATGGTCTCCCCTTTTTCGAGCGCGATCTTGTACAGACCGTCGCCCAAATGCTGGATCTTTTCCGGAGCGGAAGAGTGGAATCCTCCCGTGAAATTCGGAACGATCCGGCATTCCTCACCCGCAAGCGACTCGATCTTGACCCACGCAGTCTTCCCCTCCTTGCGGATCGCGGAGACGAGGAACGCACCTTCCGTTCTTAAGTCGGCAAAAGAGGTCTCTTTCCAGTCCGCAGGGATCGCGGGGAAAACGCGGATCTGATCGCCCCACGACTGGAGGAGCATCTCCTGCAGAGCGCGTGCCGCGACGTGCGAGCACTCGATGACCGGCCAGCCTTCGAAGTACTGCGTATTGCAGCGGACGAAACGCCGATTATTGTGGTGACGCAGAATGAAATCGCGAGCCTTTTCGCCGTCACCGAGGATCGCGTAGAGACTTGCCGCGGCAGCCTGCGACCAGCCGAACATTTGCTTGCCGTTTTCGACGGTCGTCCAATGATCCATCGTCTTCAGGATCATCTCGCGGCGCTGAGGATCGTCAGGCGTGTAGATGCACAGAGGCCAGACTTGCAGGATGTGCGACCAATGACGGTGCGAGACGGTCTGCGGAACGTTCGCGCCGATCAGGAAACCATTCTCGCCGACCTGGTAATCGACCAGATTATCCAGAACGTCCTGCCACTCTGCAGCCTGCGGGTCATTGAAACCGCACTGCTCGTTGACTTTCAAAAGGCACTCGCACAGCCAGCGAATGAGCGCGATATTGTAGTTCGTGTCGCGCGCCATAGTCGGATACTCCGGCGAACGCATTTCCGGAATGTGGTATTTGCCGTCCGATTCCTTCTGGAAAACGTGTTTGTAGACGTTGAACGACCCCTTCAGCATATCGAAAAAGGCATGCTTTTCGCGGTCGGTGAGGTACGCTTCATCCATCGTGTAGCGGTACTGGAGCCAATAATTGTGCAGCCCCCACGTGAAGTCGCCCGGATTGAGGTAGCCGCCGTAGGCTTCGCTCACGCAGTTGTTGTCCGTCGTGTGATTGAGCGTCGCACCGTTGTCGATCCCGTAAAGGAGTTTGGCGTTCGCGACGAGATTCGCACGGTTATCGTCGATAAGATCCGTGAACGACTCGCCCAATTCGCAGTGGTTCGCGGTGTAGACCGGCAGATAGCAGATTTGAATGTTCAGATTCCACCAGATCTTCGCCCAGCCGGTCGGGCAGTACCACGGGCCCATCAGGTCGATCACGTGACGGTCGGAACGAGTCGCGCAGGCGAGTTTGTACATCTGGATCCAGTAGAAACTTTCCATCTGTGCGTTCGGCACAGAAACGAAACTCTTCGGATAGAAACCGTGCCACCACGCGCGGTGCTCGGCAACCATGCCGTCCCAGTCCTTCTCAAGCGTCCGTTTGACCGTCTCAACGGCGATTTGGGAGGCCGTCGTTTCCGGGAAAGTGTCGATGATCGAAAGCACGACCTGCGTTTGCGCGGAATCGGCAGCTTTCGTGTTTTTCCGTTCCGTCCACGCGACCGAGAACTGTCCGCCGCCGACGCGGTTCTGCACAGAGTAGGAGATCGCGCCGTCTTGTTTCAGTTCGACTGGCGGATTGAGCGGATCGGGCAAATTGTTTCGCCTTTTTTCCCGATAGACCAGCGGCTCTTCCGATTCCCACGCGAAAACGGCTTCTTTTTCTCCGCCGACCTTCTCAACGTCCATGAGCATGACCATATCCTGCGAGAGATTCAGGGCTCGGAAACGGATCCGGCCTTGCGTCGTTTCCAGCTCAAAGCGAGTCTCGGCGTTCCAAAGGTCCAGACGTGCGGATCCGTCGAGGATCTTCCCCTTCGTTTTCAGAAGCAGACGTCCGACCGGGATGCGGAAATTCCCCAGCCGATGGTCCGTGATGTCCGTACGTCCGACGTCGAATGCGATCTCATTTTCCGAGCGCTTGTAAATCATCGTCCCCATCAGACCATTGCCCAAAAAGGATGATTTTTCGTAGTGGTCGGGGAGCGTTTCCCAGATCAGGTCCTGACGGGCAAGGAATCGGTTCCAGTCGATGTTTCCGTTTGGCGTTTTCTGCGTCTGGTCCGTGTTTGTGTTCTCATTCCCCTCTGCGTTCGCATCGCGGTTCAGGTACTCGCCTTCCCGGATCATGCGTCCGACTTTCTGGAGCGTTTTGACGTCAATGTCGCGCAGTTTGCCTTCGTAATTCGGGCCGGCATCCAGACAGAAAATGTTGCCGTGTTTGACCGCGCCGAGGTAGTCGCTGTAGATCTTGTCCGCGTCATGGCAGAGACCGTCATGTTCGGGAAGCGAGTAGAACCACATTGCGCCGCCTTTGT